>JBQTJS010000199.1:0-6134 GCA_052386875.1 Gemmatimonadaceae bacterium | reverse complement strand
CCCCTCGCTCGGGCAGGTTGTTCACGTGTTACGCACCCGTTCGCCGGTGACCCTTGCGGGCCCCCTGACTTGCATGTGTTAAGCACGCCGCCAGCGTTCGTCCTGAGCCAGGATCAAACTCTCCAATGAAGAATTCGAATAGGCTCCTCCGACTCGCCATGCGATAAATCGCCGGCTGCCGGAATCACGTATATGTCAAAGTGAACTCTCCGCGGTCCCATGACATGAAACCGCATCGACGAGTCCGCCTCGCACCTCACGACTCGATTCGATTGTCAATCAGCAAATTTGTTCGCTCTCGCGAATATCTGCGAGAGCCCTCAATTGTATCCGCACTGAACCACCAAGTCAACGCCCAAAGCGCCCTTTCTGCCAGCGCTTCCGGGCCTCAAAACCAATTGCCTGCGCGGGGTGCCTTCGTACGCACCGCCCCACACAAGGTTCCCCGCATTTAACACCTCGCCACTCCCGCAAACTTGCGGAACTGCCCAGCCCGCCCCACCAGCCCCCTCAGCCCAACCTGCTCCGCGAGGCACATGCGCCCTGAAGGAATCGAACCTTCAACCTAACGATTAAGAGTCGTTTGCTCTGCCAGTTGAGCTAAGGGCGCAATGCACGCGCAACGATGCGCCAGGAGGGACTCGAACCCCCGACCCTCAGCTTAGAAGGCTGACGCTCTATCCAACTGAGCTACTGGCGCTTCGCCTCGGCTGCCAGAGCTTCCCCGCAGCGAGGCAATCGGGGCGACTGGATTTGAACCAGCGACCTCCTGCTCCCAAAGCAGGCGCGATACCAGGCTACGCTACGCCCCGCTGCGTCGGGAAACGTAAGCACAACCTGTCAAAGGTCAAAGGTCTAGGATACCCTCTGTCGTTCACCCAATGAAGCGAGCAGCGCGCGCACCGCGCGGCCGCGATGACTCACCTCTTCCTTCTGACTGCGCGATGCTTCAGCAAACGTTATCCCAAGCTCGTGCGACAGGAAATACGGATCGTACCCGAAGCCCCGTGCACCACGCGGACTTTCGAGTAGTTCGCCAGCGGCTTCGCCGCGAGCAATCAGCTTGCCGTGCGCATCGACCCACACAGCCACGCATACGTAACGCGCCGAGCGATCACGCTCGGAGCGGAGCGCAGCGATAAGGGCGGCGTTGTTGGCCGCATCGAGGGCAGCGCCGCCGAGGTCGTCGCGGCCTGACCAGCGCTTGCTGCGCACACCGGGCCGGTTGCCTAACGCCGCAACCTCGAGGCCGGAGTCGTCCGCCACCACCGGCAAGCCGCCGCAGCGCCGGAAAAAATAGCGGCCCTTCGCTATGGCATTCTCCTCGAACGTCGCATAGCACTCGATAGCGTCCTCAAGCGGCGCGACCGGCAAATCCAGCTCGGCCAGCGATAGGGGACTGTAGCGTGCCGCTTCGAAGATCGGTCGCAGCTCGGCGAGCTTTCCGGCACTGCGCGTCGCGAGCACGACGCGCCGCATTAAATGCCTAACGCGGACCGCTGCAGTGCGTCCAGACGCGCGATCCCTTCGCCGGCCAGTGCCAGCAATGCATTCAGCTCCGCGTGATCGAATGTTCCGCGCTCTGCAGTCCCCTGCAATTCCACGAAACGCCCCTCGCTGCTCTTGACGACATTCATGTCCACAGCGGCGCTCACGTCTTCCTCGTAATCCAGGTCCAGGCGCGGCTCGCCCTTCAATATGCCGACAGACACCGCGGCGACTCTACGGCGCACGGGAGTCGCCGCGAGTTTTCCGCGACGCACCATCCAATCGAATGCGTCGCAGACGGCCACGCAGGCACCGGTGATCGCAGCAGTGCGAGTCCCGCCGTCCGCGTCCAGTACGTCGCAGTCGATCTTGAGCGTGAACTCACCGAAACGGAAGTCGTCCAGCATGGCTCGCACACTGCGCCCGATAACACGCTGGATTTCGTGCGTGCGGCCGCCAACGCCGGCTCTCTCGCGCGGGGTGCGTTGCCGCGTGGCGCGCGGCAGCATGGCGTATTCAGCGGTGAGCCAGCCGGAACCGCTCCCTTTACGCCAGGCCGGAACGCCGACCTCCACGCTGACGGCACAGAGGACGCGCGTACCCCCGAAGACAGCAAGGCAGGAGCCTTCTGCCTGACTCGCGGCGCCACGCTCCAGCAGCACGCTACGCAGCTCGTTAGGCAGCCGCCCGCCGCGGCGCCGTCCCTCAGGATCCGCCACGCAAACGCTCCAGCAGCTCGGTCGTCGACTGTCCCGCTGTGAGGGGAACGACAATCGCTTCCCCTCCCCATCCCATCACCTCGCTCGCCCCGATCATCGTGCCGACCGTATAGTCGCCACCTTTGACGAGCACATCGGGACGCAGCTCGACGATTAGCTCGCGCGGCGTGTCCTCGTCGAACACACACACAGCGTCGACGGCCGCGAGAGCCGCGAGCAGATACGCGCGCTCGGCCGCGCTCCGTATGGGGCGGTCCGCTCCTTTCAGGCGGCGCACCGACGCATCGCTGTTGACGCCGACGATGAGAGCGTCGCCGCGCAGGCGCGCCGCCCGCAGAACGTCTACGTGGCCGCCGTGCAGCAGGTCGAAGACACCGTTCGTGAAGACAACACGCCCGGCGCACGCTCGGCGCCAGGCCACGGCATCCGATCGGGAGAAGATCTTGTCAGTCGGATCGAACGACGCGGACGACTGGCTCAAAACCGGCGGCGCGGGTGTGCGTGGGTCAACGGCCGATCGCGCACGGATCAGTAGCTCACTTCGGCTCGCGGCGCGAAGCGGAAATCGCGCGTGTGGAACGGCAGCTTCACTTGCTCGGTGTAGCTGGTGGACACAACCAGGCGGTTGGCGCTGCGCTGCACCTGGATACGGCCGGCCTCTTCAGGCAGACCTAACGAGTCAGCGAGCGCCCGCAAGCGGCTCTTGATCTCGGCATCGCTTCGAGTCGTGCCGAAGTGGGTCTCCTGGCTGACAGCGTCGTCGAACTGGTAGTAGCGCCAGTACACTTCGGCGATATCGAAGCCGAAGTATACGACGGCGACGGCGAGCAAAAGAGCGAAAAGGCATCCCAGCGTCGAGCGCGCACGGCGCCGGTTCACCATTGCGACTGTGCTCCCTCGACGATGTCGTTCACGAGCCGCTGGATTGCTTGCCGCCGCCCGGCCTGCTCGTTGCGCTCCGCGTACTCGCCGTTGGCCGACAACCCCTTCCGTTCGTACAGCGTCCTGCCGCTGGTCTGATCGACGATGCTGACGTCGATCGCGATGGCCAACTGGCGGCGCGCCGACGAGGCCAGCGAAGGATCCGCGCTGAAGCCGACCGGCACATCGGTCTCGTACTTGACCACGCTCCCGCGCACGATGGCATGCGCCCGATTCTCCGGTGCCGAGCGTAGGCCGAGCCGCGACTCGAGCGCTTCGCGCAGGGCCTCGTGAATCTCACGCGACAGCTCCGCTGCCGGCGTTTCGTTTGTGAAGGGGAGCACTGCGGCTGTGCGCACATGGCGCGGAAAGCCGCCCCCGGCGAAGGAGTACAGGCAACCGCTCGCCGCGAGCAGGAGCAGGATGCTAACGCTGCCAAATCGCCGCATCGAACGCTACACCTCGCGTTACGCGCTGGACGGCCAAGCCTAACGAGCGTCCGCCGCTATTGTTCCGGTAGCTCACTGTCATGGAATCCCTGCGTTGCACCGACTCGGCCAGGCGCCCCTCGGCGACTCGATCCAGCCGCACGAGCTGCCGATCGACGAAGGCCACGCGCCAGAAGGATTGGGGGAGACGCGAACCGGAAGAAGCGCTGTCGCCAACAATGTCGGCACGAAGCGTATCGCCGTCAACGCGGATAATCGTGTCCTGGCCAACCAATCGCAGCGCGCCGAAGGCTGCCCATAGCAACGGCACCGGTGGAAGGTAACGCCGAGCCTGATCACCAGCCGGAGTGTACACCGAATCGCCCAGGACGATCGCGAAGCCTCCGGCGAGTCCGCCGTCGGCGAAGAAATCCAAACGCAAGCTGTCCGGCGACGCTACGCGAGCAACTCCGTCGCCATTGGCGGAGAAGATCCGGTCGCGATAGTTCCAGCGGAAGACGATCGTTTGATGGCCCCGTGGTAACTGCGCTTTCGGCAGTCCTAACGGTGTGGGTGCACCGGCGAGCGGCCCCACACGCGGCGGCGTGCAGGCCGCGACGAGCGGCAAGAGCATAACGAGAGCAAGCGCCGCTCTCACAACACTCCGGCCATCGCGCGCTCCAGCCGCGTGCGCAGTTCCGCGGGGAGCGGGGTCGGACGATTCGCGCGGTCGAGTGAGACAAGCAATGTGCGCGCTGTCACCAAGCGTGTATCGGAGTCGGCGCGAACTATCGAATAGTCGAACGTCACGGCCCGCGAACGGACATCGGAAAGCGTGGTTTCGACCCGGATGATGTCGTCGTAGCGGGCCGGAGCGTGGTAACGGAGCCATGCATCCGCTACAGCGAGCAGCGTACCATCCTGCTCAAGCGACGCGTACGACCTGCCGAGCGTGCGCAAGTACTCTGTGCGGCCCATCTCGCACCACACCAGATACTCCGCGTGATAGACGACACCCATTTGATCGGTCTCGCCGTAGCGTACGCGTAGCTCCAGATCGATGTGTGGCAAGCGGCTCATGCGCGATTGATTACGCGCTGAGGTCGGTTTGTAAAGTCATGCCGGCGCTACTAGACTCCGCATGTGTATTCGCTCCCTTCGCCGTGTTATGTCTTTTCCGACGCGCACATCGGCGGAAGTGGGGGTGATGGAAACGCGTCATTGTCCACCGAGCGGAATGTCCTTGCGTTTCTGGACTCGCTGAGAGGACGCGCGGGGTCGGTCCTGGTGAACGGTGATCTTTTGGATTTCTGGTTCGAGTGGCGGCACGTTGTGCCGCGCAGCGGCTTTCATGTTGTCGCCGCACTAGCCGCGCTCGCCCGATCAGGGACCTCAGTCCTGTGGGTAGCGGGTAATCACGACGGGTGGGGCTCGGACGTATTGCGCGAAGCGGGGATCACGTTCGTCGACGGGCCGTGGCGAGGGGACTTGGCGGGATGGCGTGCGCACGTGGATCACGGAGACGGGCTGCGCGGGCAGGAGGATCGCGGCTATCGCGCGCTGCGCCGCGTCTTACGTAATCGCTGGGCCATCCGTGCGTTCCGATTCTTGCATCCGGACTGGGGGACGTCTTTGGCGCGGGGTAGCGCGCACGCGAGTCGGACGTACCGTGCGCCTGACGATGGCGTCGGGCTGCGCGAGGTGGCGCGACGACTATTGGAGCGCGATGCGGAGATCGATATCGTCGTCTTCGGACATTCGCACGTGGCCGCGCTCGACGCAGAGGTGGCGCACGGCGTGTATGCCAACGCCGGCGAGTGGATAGTCGAGCCGACGTTTCTCCGCGTCACACCGGAGCGAGTGGAACTGCTTCGCTGGACGCTTCGGGAAGAGGTCGTTGTGCGGGCGATCGAGCGGGTCGCTCTGGCGCGAGTCAGAAACTGATTCGTAGCGATAGCGCCGCACGTGTGGGCGCTGCGCGGGCTCCCAACTGCGTGGGCAGGTCCCACAATTGAGCGGACACGAAGGCGTCCGCCCCTGAGAACAGGTGATTGAAAACGAGGAATGCGATCCAGTCCTCGAGGTGGGTGCGCCGCGCCCTGATAAGCTCGCTCGTGTAACGGTTAGGCGCAAACTTCTCCACTATTGGGCGGCCCAGTGAGTCCAGCACGGGAACACCTGGATTGGGATCGATCCTGTACTGCAGCACGACACTGTCGCGGGCACGTTCTTTGGCGAGGCGGAGATCATAGGCCGACTTCAGCGCCATACCAATGGAGAGCATCTCGAGGCCGAAATAGAGCGCCCCCGCGTTAGGCCTGCGCAGAGCGGACTGGCCCAATCCTGGGGCGGCCAGCGAATAGAGAAAAGCCCGCCGTGAGGAAATCGGAGGCTGCGCGCGCTGCCGCTGCGGCGCGATCCCGGCCCGCGGAGGGGCGATTGTGCGACTCGCTACTGCGCTATCGGCGCGGACGCTGTCACGGCGCTGCGCCTCACCGGGTGCTGCCCAGGCAACTGTGAAGACGAAGAGTTGAAGCGTTAGGCGATTGCGTAGATGCATCCGGGTCTGCCGATGAGC
>JBQTJS010000198.1:0-1933 GCA_052386875.1 Gemmatimonadaceae bacterium | reverse complement strand
GGAGCTTCGCCTCACGCAGCATCTGCACTTCCTTCAGCGCACTCTCTGCTTCTGTCAACGCGGCGCGCAGCGTCTGGTCGCCGTTGCCGTTAGGGCCGCCGGCGCGCTTGAGTGTCTCTGTGAGGTTTGTCAGCTGGCGGATGAGATCGTTGGATCGGTCGATCAAGCCGTTTACCTGCGAGCTTAGATCGCGCAGCGCGAGAGCGGTCTCCAGTTGTTGCTGCAGGTCAGCTTCGGCGATCTCGCTGCGCGGGTCCCCCGCGACGGCGATCGCCGTCTTGAGCTGCTTTCCGCCTAACGTGAGCGTGACAGTATAGCTGCCCGGAACGACGGCGGGTCCGCCGCCGCCGCCGAAGAAGCCGCCGCCGCCGCCGCCGAAACCCTGCTGCTGCCCGGCCACGGGCCGCGCGCCGTCATAGCGCAAGTCCCAAACGATCCGGTTGACTCCGACTTGCGCCACGCTCGGCGTTAGGCGCCGCACGTGCTTGCCGCCGGCGTCCGCGATCGTGGCGCGCACAGTATCGCCGCCCGTCCTGCTGTAGTAATAGATGAGTGCTCCGAACGGCGGGTTCTCCCCCTGGTAGCGCTTCTGCCCCAGGTTCGCGTCGTTCCCCCAGATCACGTAACGCGCCGCAGGCTTGGGCTCGAACACATAGGCCTCGCTCTGCTGTGCCTGCGCCAGCCGCTGCAGCGGAGTGAGATCATCCAGGATGAAGATCCCCCTGCCATGCGTCCCGATAACCAGCTCGTTGTCACGTGAGTGAACGAGGAGATCGCGCACCGGAGTCGCAGCGATGCCTAGCCGCAGCGAATACCAGCGCTCACCGCCATTGAACGAAACGTACGGCCCGAACTCGGTGCCGAGATAGAGCAGGTTGGGGTTCCTCGGATCATCGCGCACCACGTGCACCCAGCCGCGCAGCGGGAGGTTGCTCGTTATGCGCTTCCACGTCTTGCCGTAGTCCCGCGTCACGTACGCGTACGGCGCGTAGTCGTTGGTCTGCCAATGGCTCGCGGCGACATACGCGGTACCGGCGTCATGATCCGACGCATGGATGGTCGAGACCCAGGCGTTGGGTGGTAGACCGGCGATGTTGCGCACGACGTTGGTCCACGTCTTACCGCCGTCCTGGGTCAGCTGGATGTTGCCGTCATCGCTGCCGGCCCAGATAACCTGGCTGTTCTTGGGCGACGGGGCGATCGTCAGCAGCGTCGAGTGGAACTCCGCCGCGGTGTTGTCGCGCACGATGGGGCCGCCCGAGTTCAGCTGCTTCCTCTTGTCGTTGCTCGTTAGGTCCGCTGAAATCTGCTCCCATGACTGGCCGCCGTTCGTCGTTTTGAAGATGACATTCCCGCCGAAGTAGACAGTCTTCGAATCCTGCGGATCGAGCACGATCGGCGCGTTCCAGTTGAAGCGGAACTTGTGCGTCGCCAGTGAGTCGCCCGCGCTCCCGACGCGATTCGGATACGGATGGATCGAGCGCGTGTCGCCCGTGCGCGTATCCGTGATCATGATGTTCCCCCCCTGCGACGCCGTGTACACCAGCCACGGACGCTCCAGATCGGGGACCGCGTGGAAACCGTCGCCGCCGCTTACAGTCACCCAGTCACGCTTGCGATTCCCCTGCGCCAGCAGTGTGCGGCTCGGCCCACACCAGTGGCCGTTGTCCTGCAAACCGCCGCAGATATTGTACGGCTTCTGGTTGTCCAGGTTGATGTGATAGAACTGAGTGAACGCGTAGGTGTTCACTATCTCGAAGTTGCGGCCGCCGTCGTACGAAAGCTGCCAGCCACCGTCCGAACCGCTGATGATGTAATCGGAGTCCGTCGGGTCGATCCACAACCCCTGATGATCGCCGTGCACATCGCGCGCGATCGTTTGAAAGGTGCGCCCGCCATCTTCGGACAAATACAGCCCGCCGGACAACGAGAA
>JBQTJS010000197.1:0-3729 GCA_052386875.1 Gemmatimonadaceae bacterium | reverse complement strand
GCTGCCTAACGTCGTGCCGATAAGCTGCGGGCGCCGAAGGCGACCGTCAGCTTCATCGGCGTGTTGGGCGGCGTCATGGAGAATCGCCACGGTGCCAGAGTGGACGCAAACCGATTCTCCTCTCGGCTATCGCAGATCACGAAAGAACTCGCGGAGGTCGCGCGCCAGAGCCTCGGGTTCCTCAAGGGCGGCAAAGTGGCCGCCGGCAAACATGGCCGTCCAACGCCGGAGATTGAAGTAGCGCGCAACCAACGCCTGCGGAGGCCGCACGATCTCAGCTGGAAAGTCCGCGTAACCGGTGGGTGTGGTGATGGGCTTCTCCCGCGAGGACACCCACGGCTGGTGTCGGTGGGCGTAGTAGACCCAGAACGACGAATGGATGGCACTCGTCGACCAGTAGAGGGTGATGTTCGTAAGGAGCTCATCCTTGGTGAAGCGGCGCTCCAGATTTCCGCCGCAGTCGCTGAAGGCGCGGAACTTCTCGACGAGCCACGCGGCTAACCCGATCGGCGAGTCCGTGAGCGCGTAGGCAAGCGTCTGCGGCCGGGTGCCCTGAATCGCCAAGTAGCCGGCCTCCTCCCGCTCCCAGCGCTCCGTCTCTTCGTGATAAGCGCGCATCTCGTCGCTGGCTGACACCTCATCCAGCGACGGGCGGATGAAGGCATTGGTCAAGTGGATGCCGGCCAGGCGGGCGCCGTGGGCATGACCGAGCCGCGTCGCGATCAAACAGCCCCAGTCGCCGCCGTGCGCTCCCCAGCGCGGGTAGTCAAGGACTTGGGTCATCAGCGCGGCCAGACAATCCGCGATCTCCACCACCCCAAGGCGTGGCTGGCCCGGCGAGAACGAGAACCCAAAGCCCGGTAGTGAGGGGGCCACCACCGTGAAGGCATCCTTCGAGTCTCCCCCGAAGCGGACCGGATCGGAAAGGAGGGGGATCAGCTTGTGGAACTCCCACACCGAGCCCGGCCAGCCATGACAGAGCAACAGCGGCAGCGGTCGGGGTCCCCGCCCCTCTTCGTGGATGTAGTGCAGGTCGATGCCCGCCAGCGGGACAGTGAACTGGCGATAAGCATTGAGGTCGGCCTCGTGCTGGCGCCAGTCGTAGCGGTCGCGCCAGTACGCCACCAGGTCCTTCATGTAGCCCAAGTCGCTGCCGTACTGCCAGCCCGCGCCCGGCACCGCGTCGGGGAAGCGCACACGGCCGAGGCGCTCACGAAGATCGCCGAGGACCTCGTCGGGTACGCGGATCACGAATGGACGCGGACCGGTGGTCATGGGCTCCTCAGAACGCCGGCTTCTCGACGTAGACTCCGTTGGTAGGGGCTTGTCGCCTAACGCGATGATGGGCGGCGCCGTGGTAGTCATGACGCTGCCGCATCGCGCGCCTGATCTCACTTCGTGACAACATACCAGTTGTTCTGGATGTCATGAGCCAGTTCATGCTTCTCCACGGATCGGAAGCCGGCCCGCTGGAGATAATCCCGCGTCTTCTCCTCGCCCCACATCGCACCCAGTCCTTCGCCCCCCTGAGCCAGTGACACGGTCATGCAGTGCAGGCACGACGCGGTGTAGAGGAACGTTCCGATCGGGTGGCCGATGTTGTTGTAGACATGGCTGGATCCTTTGATGTCTTGCATCAGGTAGACGCCATCACGCTTGAGCGTCCGGTGAACGCCTTTCAAGACGTTCAGCGGCTTTGCCTGATCGTGCACGGCATCGAATGTGGTGACGAAATCGAACGACTCGGGGTCGGCAGTCTAGTCGAAGTCGCTGAGATCGACCACCTTGAACTCGACATTCTTCAATTCCTTGGCCGAGGCCTCGTCACGCGCGGCCTGAATGGCCTGCTTCGAAAGATCCATCCCGACGAAGCGGCTCTTCGGGAAGAGTTCGGCCAGCGGGTTCAAGGTGCGGCCGCTGCCGCATCCGGCATCGAGTCCTCGCACTCCGCGCTCGAGACGCTCGACCAGACCTGGGATGAGCGGAAGGATATGGGATTCGAGTGAGGAGAGAACAGACAGGCCACTGTCTTCGGCCATCACCGCGTGGAATCGCGGGAATCTCTCATAGGGAACGCCCCCGCCATTCTTGAAGCATTCGACAATGTCGTCCTCCACGTTGCCAAGGAGCGGAACGTACTGCGCGAAAACGGCCAGGTTGTCCGCCCCGGCCGCCCGTGTCAGAAACGCCGCGTGCTCCGCCGGTAACTGGTAGCGGACGCTTTCCGGGTCGACGCTGACGACTCCGGAGGTGACCATTGCTCCGAGCCATTCGCGCACATAGCGCTCGTTGAGCCCGGCCCGGGAGGCGATCTCTGGCGACGTCAGTGGCGCCTGATCGCGCATCGCGTCGAAGAGGCCGGTGCGATGGCCGATCGAGGCCATCAGGCAGAACGCGCCGTCGTTGAGCGTACCCAATAAACGCCCAGCGAAGGCCTCGGCCTTTTTTGGATCAAAAGCGGGACCAGTGGCATTCGCACCCGTGGCTGACATTCGTAGTACCTCCGATTCTGTCGCAGTCCGCCCAACGGACCTGGCGTTCAGCTGCGGTGCAGTCCATAGATGCCGCCGCTCGCGCAGCGAGTGCGGCGGCACACCTAACGAGTCTGCGCCGTCTGCTGCAACGCCTTGTTAGAGCGCACGCCTGTGCGGCTCGTGAGACGCAAGAATTCGAGCACGGCACGATTGAAAGCCTGCGGCTGCTCCAGATTGGGGAGGTGCCCACACGATTCCAATGTTGCCAGTTGTCCGCGCGGGAGAGCAGCTGCGTATTGCTCGCCCCACGATATGGGCGTGATACGGTCTTCGCGACACCAAACCACCAGTGCTGGCACTTGGATGCGCGCCAACTCGTCTCTAGAGTAAGGAGCGCGATGATCGGCGAGGTGTCGCTGGATCGTGTAGCCATCATTGGTCTTGAGACGGAAGCGAAAACGCTCGCGCACGAACGTGTCAGTGACCAGGGTCGAATCAAAGAACAGGGCAAGCAGATTCGCTCGCGTGCCGGCCAGACTCGGGGCGGATGGAATGGCCCTGCCGCCCTCGTGTGGCCCCGGCCCGGTGTTAGACGCGGCGACGACGATACCAAGGACGCGTTCTGGGTGGTCGAGCGCCATTTGGACCGATAACGCGCCGCCCATGACGGTTCCAACGAAGAATGCGCGCGCGATGTTCTTCACGCGCATGAACTCGTCGAGGAAGTCCGTCCACGTGTCCATCTTGTAGTCGATCAGGGGCTTGCTGGATCTGCCAAGGCCAACGGGATCAACTGCGACCACATGATACCTTTGCGCCAAGACTGAAAAGTTCTGCGCCCAGGAGTGTGAATCCCAACCGAGATTCGGGAGCAGGATGAGGGTCGGCGCGCTTCGCGAGCCGCCTTCATAGTAGGCCATGCGCTCACCGAACACCTCGGCATAACGAGTTGGAACCCGCAGCGTATCAAGCAAGGCGCGTACTCGCTGTTGGCCGATAGCATTGCTCGACCACAAGCAGCACAGAGCTGGTATCACTGCAGGCCACCTTCGATTGCCTACCATCATCAGTCTCATGTCGTGCGCTCTAGAAAATATGACTGGGCTGGCCTCCGATCTTCGCGTGGGTTAGTTCCTCCTTCGCGTTAGGTCGGAGTCACCAGAGCCACATGCGACGTTCCTACGTGTCGCACCTTCCCGGAGGACCAGCCCATGTCGTCAGCAACATCAGTCTCTGCTTCCATCATCACGCTCGG
>JBQTJS010000196.1:0-3843 GCA_052386875.1 Gemmatimonadaceae bacterium | reverse complement strand
CAGCAGGCGATTTCCAAGTTCGGTACGGAAGGACGTGGTGACGTCGAAGTACTGCGCGAGATCGCGCTCGAGCACGGCGACGCGGTCCAGCGCCTGAGCGACGCCGTGCGGGACGCCGGCGGCACGCCCGACACGTCGTCCGGGCTATGGGGGAGTTATGCGAAAGCCGTCGAGGGGACCGCCAAGGCATTCGGGGCCAACGCTGCCATCAAAGCACTTAAGGAGGGCGAGGAGCATGGACTCAAGGACTACGAGTCCGCCCTCGACGACGTCGACCCCAAGACCCGTGAGATCATCGTGGCCGACTTGATCCCTGCTCAGCAACGGCACATCGAGCGGCTGGACTCGATCTTGGAAGTGCGCTGAGAAGCACCTGGGCGGCACTGGGCGGCACTGGGCGGCACTGGGCGGTGCGCGCGGCGTGGGGCGCGCGCCGCCCAGCTATGCGACGGCGTACTGCTCCGTCACATCCCTCCCCGCACCCTTCACAAGCAACTTGAATTCGTCAGGTCTAAGCAGCGGATCGTCGCGCAGTTCCACCTTGGAGCCGGCGAGCCTCTCGAGCTTCTTCACGAAGTCCTTCTCCTGCTCCAGCACGTAGTACGCAACCTCGGGATGCACTTTCACGACGAGCGCATCACGCTTCCCCTGCACCGCCACGCGCCTGAGGGAGCGCTCCACGCGCCTAACGATCGTTTCGGGAGTGAAGACACGACCCGTTCCGTGACACGTCGGACACGGCTCGGTCATGCTCTGTAGGTGACTCTGGCGCACGCGCTGGCGCGTCATCTCCACAAGGCCCAGATCGCTGACGGCGAATGCCTTGGTGCGAGAACGATCGCGCGCCAGATGCGTGCGTAGCTCGTTGAGCACCTTGTCGCGGTTCGACTTCAGTTGCATGTCGATGAAATCGCAGACGATTATCCCGCCCACGTCGCGCAGACGGATCTGCCGCGCCACCTCGCGCGCCGCCTCGAGATTCGTGCGCACAATCGTCGCTTCGGCGTCTTTCTTACCTGTGTAGCGGCCTGAATTGACGTCGACGGAAACCAGCGCCTCGGTCGGCTCGATGATGAGATAGCCGCCCGACGGGAGATCGCAGCGCCGCTTGAAGAGATCGCGGATCTCGCTTTCGATGTCGAACTTGTCGAAGAGCGGCTGCGAATCCGCGTACAGCGTCACGCGCTGGATCAGCTCCGGTGCTACGCCCTTGAGATACTCGATAATCTCGTTATGCACCTGCTTGGAATCGACGTGCACGCGCTCGACCTTGGTGCTCAGGACGTCGCGCATGATGCCGCGAGTCAAACTCGTCTCGCGGTGCAACAGCGCCGGAGCCTTGGCATGGTTGCTCTTCTTGGTTACACGCTTCCACTGCGCCATTAGCGTGTCCAGCTCGCGCTTGAAGCTGTCCGCTGTGGCATCCTCGCTCACGGTGCGCACGATCACACCGCCGGCCTTGTCCGGCAGGACGCCCTGCACCTGCTCGCGCAGGCGCTGGCGTTGGGCACGATCGCCGATCTTGCGGCTCACACCGACTTTCGACGCATGCGGGATATACACGAGGAAGCGGCCCGCCAGGGAAACCTGCGCCGTGACGCGCGGCCCCTTCGTCGAGATAGACTCCTTGGTGACTTGAACGATCAGGTCCTGCCCCTTCTTGACGAAATCCTGGATGGCGGGGATTGCGGCCGCTCGGCGGCGCGGCCGCTCGCGGCGCGCCGCCTCGGCGTCGCCGTCCGCCGCCTCGTCCACGCTTTCGTCCACGCTTTCGTCCTCGGTTTCGTCCTCGGGGTCGGTATCCTCGTTAGGTGACACCAGATCCGAGGCATGCAGGAACGCGCTCTTTTCCGTGCCGATATTCACGAAGGCTGCCTGGATGCCGGGATGCACGGCATCGACCCGTCCGAGGTATACGTCGCCAACCAGGCGCCGTGATTCCGGGCGGTCGATCAGCAGCTCAACGAGTTGGTTGTCTTCGAGGATTGCGACCCGCGTTTCGCGGGGTGATGCGTTGATGAGTATTTCGCGCGTCATGGAGCGCCGGCGACCCAGCCGGATGCCGCGACTCGACACCCAGGGGCCAACGGAAGTGAGATGGGATGGGAGCTGCGGGCCGGCGCCTGTGACGGGGCCGGTGCAGCAGCGGTAGGCGGGCCATACGCGCCCAGGCGATCGTCCACGAGACACCCGCTCGCGCCGCGGTCGACAGCCGGACGCCTAACGGGGCGTCCGGACGCACGATACGCCAGGCGGCGGAGATCGATCGGGTTGGCGTGCGATTATAGCCTGAGCTTGAGCGCCATCGGCGAGCGACGGCTGACCCGGCGAGATCCGGCCGCGCAGGCGCGGTCCGTATCAACGCTGACGGAAGAGAGCGCGCGGGAGTCGCCCGCGGCCTCCGCCGAGTGAAGACTGAAATGAGGCTGAGCGCGAGGGCGCGAAGCCGCCAAGTGACTGCGTTCACGGCGCCCAACTCCCGCCACGCATGCGCACGAGCAACCAGGCCGTGGCCGTGAGGTAGCCCAGCGCGGCTTTCCATTCGCCGTGTTTGAAGTAGAGCGACGGACTGAAATGCATGCTCGTTCCTAACGAGTCATCACGCCACGGCGTTATGCGCGGAAAAAATGCGGGAACGTTCGCGGAGTACACCTCGTACGCCACGGGGAACCGGCCGGCGACGTTGGCACGCTCGCGCTCCATCGTCGGCGCGTAAATCAACAGGAAGAACATCGCTACGCCGACGAGCACAGTCCAGTGCGCCGCAATGGCAAAGCCGACGGCGATGAGAAAGCTCCCGAGGTACAGGGGATTACGCGTGAAGGCGTAGGGGCCGGACGTTGCCAGGCGGTCGTTCTTCATGATGTGGCCCGAAGCCCAGCCCCTAACGAGCACGCCGGCCAGTGCCACCGAAGCGCCAGCGGCCAAAGCCAAGGGGCGCGGGCGGACGGAGGCGAGATACAGCGCAGCCAGGACAAATCCCAGCGGGAGCCGCAGGCGCTTGGCCAGGAGCGACCAGCTCATGCGGCCAGCTCCTTGACAAGCTCGCGCGCAATTACGAGCCGCTGGATCTCGCTCGTCCCCTCGCCGATCTCGCAGATTTTCGCGTCGCGCATCATGCGTTCGACGGGATACTCCTTGGTGTAGCCGTAGCCGCCGTGTACCTGCACGGCGGCGATCGTCGAGCGCATGGCAAGCTCCGAGGCGTACAGCTTGGCAAAGGCGGCGGCCTTCGTCACGGGCTTCCCCTGCTGCGCCAGCCAGGCCGCGTGAAAGACTAGATGCTTGGCGGCCTCGATCTCCAACGCCATGTCAGCGAGCTGAAACTGCACGCCTTGAAAATTATAGATCGGCTGGCCGAATTGCTGCCGGACGTTCGCGTAACGCAGCGCCTGCTCGAACGCGCCCTCGGCGATACCTAACGAGAGAGCGCCTATGCCGATGCGGCCCGCGTCCAGCGTCTGCATGAAATTCTTGAAGCCGTTCCCCTCTTCTCCGAGCAGGTTCTCGGCCGGGACCTCCACATCTTCCATGATAAGCTCGCGCGTGTCGGACGCACGCCAGCCGAGCTTGTCCTCCTTGCGCCCCGAGCGGAAGCCGTGCATCGCGGGGAGCGACGGGTCGCTGCCGATGCCGAACGGCGCAGACCTGGCCGCGTCGTCGTTGCGCTTGGTCAGGATGAAGGAGCTGATCCCGTCCGTGCCGGCCGCCGGGTTGGTGACGGCAGTGACCGTAAAGATCTCACCGACACCGCCGTGCGTGATGAAGCGCTTGGAGCCGTTGAGCACGTAGCAGCCGGAGCGCCTAACGGCGGTCGTCCTCGTGCCTCCCGCGTCGCTCCCT
>JBQTJS010000195.1:0-9287 GCA_052386875.1 Gemmatimonadaceae bacterium | reverse complement strand
CTGCCATGACAGTGCCCGCGCTGACGCTGAGCGATCAGTTCGGGCGGCGCATCGAGTACTTGCGCATCTCGGTCACCGACAGGTGCAACTTCCGCTGCGTGTATTGCATGCCGGCGGAGGGGTTGCCGTGGCTGCCGAAAGCCGAGATCCTGTCGTACGAGGAGATCACGGAGGTCGTTAGGCAGCTCGCCCCGCTCGGTCTCCGCCGCCTGCGCATAACCGGGGGCGAGCCGACTATCCGCCCCGATATCACTACCCTCGTGCGCTTGCTGCGCGGCATCCCGGGGATCGAGGACATATCGCTATCCACCAACGGCGTGAAGCTCCCCGAGCTGGCGGCTGCGCTGCGCGAAGCGGGCCTCGATCGCGTGAACATGAGCGCGGATTCGTTACGGCCCGAGCGTATTGCCGCGCTGGCGCGGCGTAACCTCAGATTCGATCCGCGCGCGGCCGCGCGCGCGGCCCAGGCTGCCGGCCTCGATCCGATCAAGATCAACATGGTCGTGCTACGCGGTATCAACGACGACGAGGTGGCGGACTTCGCGCGCCTAACGCGGGACCATCCCTGGCACGTCCGCTACATCGAGCTGATGCCGGTCGGCGATCTGCGCGAGCTGACCTGGGATCACGTCGTTCCGAGCGATGAAGTACTGCAGCGCGTCGCCCAGCTCGGCGAGCTGACACCCGACCGCGGACCGGCGCGCGGAAACGGGCCCGCCCGGTATTACCGCCTGGCAGGAGCGCGCGGCTCTGTGGGCGTCATCACACCGATGACGCATACATACTGCGGCTCCTGCAATCGCGTACGCCTAACAGCCGATGGACGCTTGCGGACCTGCCTCTACGGCGATCACGAAGTGAACCTGCGAGATCCGCTGCGGCGCTCTGAGCCGCTGGAGCCGCTCTTTCGTCAGGCGCTCGCCGAGAAGCCTCGGGAACACAACTTGTTGCAGATGCGCATCGGCGGCCTGCGCGCGCTCTCGCAAGTCGGCGGCTAGCGAGCCGCGACTACCAGTGGCTGACCGCGCGTTGTAGGTTTGTGCGCCCCAGCTTCGCCTGTCCCACTTTAAGTCGCACATGGTCAATCTGATAACCGTTGTCGGCGCCGGTAATGTGGGCGCAACGGCGGCGCAACGTATCGCGGAAAAGGAGCTCGCCAAGAACGTAGTCGTCGTGGACGTGCTCGAAGGGATCCCGCAGGGCAAAGGACTCGACCAGTGGCAGTCGGCGCCAATCGAGAGCTACGACACGCGCATCGTCGGCACGAACGGGTACGAGGATACGGCGGGCTCGGACATAGTAGTCATCACCGCGGGCATCGCACGCAAGCCGGGCATGTCGCGCGACGACCTACTCAACACGAACGCCGGAATCGTCAAGTCCGTCTCCGAGCAGGTCGCGCGGACATCGCCGCGCGCTATCGTCATCGTCGTTTCCAATCCCTTGGACGTGATGTGCTACGTGGCCAAGAAGGTCACAGGCTTCCCGCGCGAACGCGTCATCGGGATGGCCGGCGTGCTCGACACCGCGCGCTACCGCGCCTTCCTCGCCGAAACACTCGATGTATCGGTGCGAGACATTCAGGCGATGGTGTTAGGCGGACACGGCGACACAATGGTGCCGCTCGTCTCATACACATCGGTTAGCGGGATCCCGATTACGCAGCTCATGGACGATTCGACGCTCGCCGCCATCGTCGATCGCACGCGCAACGGCGGCGCCGAGATCGTCAAGCATCTCAAGACCGGATCTGCGTATTACGCACCTTCGGCCGCTGCCGTCCAAATGGTGGAGGCCATCGTGCGCGATCAGAAGCGCATCCTCCCGTGCTCGGCATGGCTGGAAGGGGAGTACGGCTTATCGGGTCTCTACCTCGGGGTGCCGTGCAAGCTGGGGCGAGGCGGCCTGGAGCGCATCCTGGAAGTGCAGCTCAGCGAGGAAGAACGGTCCGCGCTGGAAAAGAGCGCCCAGGCCGTGCGCGAACCGATGGGCGTCCTTGCGCTGGAAGGCGCCTAACGGCCCACTGTATCGCGCGCGGCGCGTAGGACTTCCAGCCGCACCAGGTGCTCACGGATGCGTGCGGCGGCCCAGCGATTCCCCTCGGCTGTAAAGTGGCCCATGCCGTCCGTTGGGACGCCGTTGGACTCTTGAAAGTACAGCGACCGTACCTGCTCCGCGCTCAGGGTGCGTAGTTCGGGAATGAGATCGATCAAAGGGACGCCGAGCGAGTCCGCCACGACACGCATCTCATGGCGCCATGCTCGGGCACCATCGTTCACGAAGTCGCGCTCGATCGGGAGATAGACGAGCACGAGCCGGCTCCCCTTGTGCGAGTTGATCCTGGCCAGATCCGCTACCAGCCATGCGGTCACGCTGCGCGTCTGGCCGGCAGACTGCCGCGGCACGCGCGTGTCGCCGCTCGCATCGTTTCCCGTTAGGCGTGCGACGAGCTGCGAGAAGCGCAACGACTGCGCGACGCGTCTGACACGTACGGCTGTGCGGCCGGTGCGGCGCGCTACCGGCGCGCCGAGCACAGCCAGTGAGTCACCTTGCAGAGCGAGGACGGGCTTGTTGTATCCGAGGAATCGGTCCAGCGCCATGCGGCGGAAGTCGTCAGTGACGAAGGCGAAGACCTGCGCCGTATGCGCCAGGTTGCGCGCGTCGCGGCGGTACCATAGATACGCCTGGTCGAGCCCGTAGCCGACCTGTCCCATGTTGACGGTCTCGAGATTCGTACTACTCAACTGCGCGCACCACGTTTCCGCGTCGGCGACGCCGAACCCGAGCGTGAATGAATCGCCCGAACAAACGAGGCGCTGGGCAGCGGCAGGCAATGAGTCGGCGACAGCGGCCGCTCCGCGAAAGCCGCGAGAATTCGTTTGCAGGCCGATCTCCGGCCCGTACATGTTCGGGGCCGCGAAAGACTTTTTGGCGACCCAACCGATATCGCCGTCGTACTCTGTGTTCACCTGCTCGGTCTGAGCGGTTTGCCTAACGCCGAGTAGATCGCGGCCGAACAGAAGCATCGAGCTGCCGCCTTCGAGTAGGACGAATGCGGCCACAGGGAGGATCAAGAGCAGCAGGATTGCTAGGCCGATCCTGCGGCGACGCGACCTGGGCTTCACGGGTTGCTTATAACCTCCGATCTTGCGGCAGCCGTCGCAGCTTGACGACTGCGCCGGCTAAAAAGGCACTCGAGGGAGGTCGCCGGCTTGGGACGGAGACCGTTAGGGGAGGCCTAACGCGACTGGGCCGTTGTAAGCCGTGCACGTCCCAGGCAGCTCCCCTGCGGCGGGATGCCGACGTCGAGCTGCAGGATCAGCTGCGCGTCCGCGGACGTGACTCTACCGTCACAATTGGCGTCGCCGGCCGTGGCGTCGGCGCCGGGGGGGATGGAAAGGCCGACGAGCGAGCGGAGCACGATCACCGCATCGCCGCTCGTTATGCTTCCGTCGCGGTCGACGTCGCCGATCATGTCTGGGGCAGGGTGCACGACGAGCGTGTCGATATACCTGAGCGGAGACTCGGGGACTCCATCCGCGTGCACCAGGATCGTGTCGACATAAGTGCCGGGAGCGAGGTCGTTCGAGTTGCGCGACCAACTAAGCAGGGCGCTGCCGACGCCGGCACCGTTGGCCGTGAACGCGTCGCGTGCATGGAAGGAGATGCGCGGAGAACCGGCGGATGCGGTCCAGAGGCGTGAGCGGCCCGCCGGCCCTAACGAGAGAACGAACAGAGAGTCCGAGCGTTGTCGCGTGCCGCGCGGGACAGCCGCTCTTCCGCCGGCCCGGCTCAAGCGCAAGTCGTTGGCCGTCGCTTCGTATGTCAACGTATCGACATACATGGCGCAGACGGCCGACAGCGAGGAGCATACGAAGATGCTGTCCAACGCCGAGCCGGTGCCGGCGAGCTGCGATCCATCCACCAGCCAACGCAACGTGTGACCGCCGGAGCCGCGCGTGTTGCGCAGGCGATTTACGGTTGTTCGGCGATTCGTGGCAAACCAATCCAACGTCGCGTTGCGGGGATCGTCGAACGTGACGCCTAGCGAGTCGAGTGTGCCGAGGTCGCCCTGACGGACACGCCGCTGGCCGCCGCTGCGGCTGAGCCGGATCGTCACGTGATTGAAGGCCTCGAGCGTGTCGACCATGCGCAGCACAATGGGCGCGGCATCGGCCACAGTCACTGTGAGCGTGTCTACTGTCGTGCCGGCGGCGCTCTCGGGCCCGCGACGGTAGTGTAGCCACCGCGTCCCCGCGCCGGTCAGCTGAGTTGTCGTTAGGTCAACGATCAGACTCCCGTTCGCTGCGCGCATGCCGATGAACAGCCGCGGCGAGCTGCGCGTCGCCGTCCAAGCCGCGTTGGCAAGGCGGCCGTTGAGTGCCAGGAGCACCGAATCGACCGGCGATGTCACGCCCGTGCGGGCCGAATCGCGGCGCCCTGCCAGGCTCAACGCGACGACTTCGGACGCCGGCGCAATCACGACTTCGACGACGTAGGTTGCCGGGACCGTCGTACCGCTCGCCGCATACACACGCACGGTATCGGCGTAGCGTCCCGGAGCGAGCGAGCGAGTGTCGCTGCGGTACACGAGATGCTCCCCCGCGGCGCCGCTCGACCTAACGAGTGAAAGCCAGCTGCGGCGATTCGCTGCGCGCCAGGCCGCTACGCCGCTCACATGCACAGAATCAAGAGGGGTCGTTGCTTCGGCGTATTGCCGCGCCGTCGTCCTGCCGCTGGCGGCCAACACGGGCCCGCTACCCGCGTTGCGGACCGTCACAGCCACTCCAGATGCTGTGAGCGAATCGATCGTCACAACGATGCCGGCCGCGGGATCGGCGAATACTTCGCCCACTGTCCAGGTTACGCCGCCATCGTTAGGATCGCCGTCGCCGTCCGCGTCCACCAACTGCGCCGGCTCGGCGCGCCCCGGTACGATCGAGTGAATCAGAACAGCGGCCCGTGGCAAGCGCAGGTCGTAGCCGGTCTTGGCCCGCAACTCCACTGTGTACCCCTGGCCGAACCGGCCAGGGTCGGCAAGCGGCACCGTGACGAGCACGGGACCGGCAGGGCCCGCTCCGGCAAGTCGGGCATGCGGCTCGAGGACGCCGCGCCACACACCGCTGGTCACTGTGACGCGCCGGCCGGCCGGAATCAAGCCTAACAAGTTTTTGTGATAGGCAATGAAGTGTGCGCCGCCGAAGCCGAACTCGCGCGTGAGATAGCGGCCCGACGTCGACGAGCTCATTACGTCCCAGACTGAGTCGTACGTCCGGCCGTAGGGCCCTCCCGAATGCGGCAGTCCGACGGAGTGCCCCATCTCGTGCCACGACGTCCCGGATCGGGCCCACGACGCGTTCCACATCGTCGCGAAGGTCTTGGTGACGCTATCGAGCGTGGCCGTGCGGGATCCTCCCCACGAGCAGCAATCGAGAGTGGCATTGAAATGCATTGCCATGCCGACCACTTGCCTGTAGTCCACGTCCGCGTCGCCGCGGCGCGTGCAGTCGTTGAAAAGCGCTGTAAGGTTGGCGCGGTCATTCACGATGTAGGCGGAACGCGGCTGGGGGAGGGTATACCAGCCGTACACTTTGGTCCCTGCAATCGTTATGCGTCCCTCCGATACCTCACGATAGAAAGCGTCGGCGCCGCCAAAGGCGTTGCCGTACATCGCTTCGTAGGCGCTGTATGGAAGGGGCTCGTCCGGGATGTCGGCGAACTTGCAGAGCAAGATTGCATAAGGGCGCTGCTGCACCGGCCACGCGGGCGCTGCCGGAGCCGCTCCGAGAGCAATCAACGAGTGAGCAGCGCCGGCGCCTTCGATGGCATGTGCACGAATGGTCAACGCCGGCCCTGCCGCGAGACCCGGCCAGCGTCGCAATGACCCTGCCGCTCCAGTCACGCGCACACGCCGGCCATTGAGCGCCACGAGTTCTCCGGGCGTCAGGTCGGCTCCGAATGCGGGCTCCACGTCGATGCTTTCGCCCGAGTCCGTCGTGAGGAATGCCCAGTATCGCGGGCCGCCTTGCGCATCCGCGCCGGGGGACTCGGGATCGCCCCACACTACGTGCAGCACTCCTTCCACAGTACGTGTTTCGAGGAGCTGTGCGCGGGTCAGCGACGCAATGCCCGCCAGCGCGCAGCCTAACGCGAGCGCTCGGCCGATCACAACGCCGCCCGCGTGATCACGGGAGGGAGCACCGTTAGCGAGCGCCGGATAGACGCCCCGGAACGATCGTTGAGATCAGACAGCTCGAGACGCAAGGCAGCAAGCTCGCTCGCGCGCGCGACGCGCAAACGCAGGGCAAACAGCTCGCCCCCGCGAATGCCTTCGCTGGATGCACCCGCCACCCGGATCACAGTGTCGCTCGGCGCGATGGCGCGCAGCATTCCGGCGTCGGCGATCTCACCAACGTACGTTAGGCGCCCGCCGGCCGAGCGCAGCGCGGCAACGAAGGAGGCAGGCTCTTCGACAGCCGCGCCATGGCGCACGACAGCCCGCACGACGTATTCGTCGCGTGCCCCGTCCGACTGCGTCACGGCCAGGTAAGCAATGACCCGGTCGGGCCGGACATCCGGCGGCTCGAGCTGCGCCGGCTGCGAGCGCTCACCGCAGGCGAGCACAGCGAGCGAGAAGAGCAGAGAAATCTGAGAGCGGAAGGGCACGAGAGTTCCTGGGCGTCAGCGCTTTCGGCGTTAGGTCTCGGTCGTCGAGGTCAGGCCTGCTGTCAAGGTATCAGCACTCGCACTGTACTGCTTACATTCGATCTAAAGATGTCACGCCCATCGGGCGAGCGTACCTCGAGGATCCGCGTCGAGATCGGTCCCTCGCCGGAGAGGCGCGCCGTCCGGAAGCGTAGCACGATAACGTCGGCCGCGCCGCGCAGCCCTGTGGAGGACGTAGCGCTGACCTGCAGCACCCCCTCCGCGGCCTGTGTCCGGTTCACCAGGATGCTCACATCGCCGCCTGCAGCTTGCTCGGACAGCAGCATCAGGAAGCGCGGGTCCCAAACGACGTCGAAACGCGCGCTCCCGACTACGTCGTTGGCCCCCATGACGAACCGGACCGGCACGTCGAGCGGAGTGTCCTGTGCCACGGTGATCGTGTCGCGCTCGTTAGGTAGCCACGGCCGCACGAACAAGCCGAGGATCTGAATCGTGGCGGCGACGTCGACACTAAGGAAGCCGAATGCCGAGAAGCGCAGCGTAACTCCGCTAAAACCCTGCGCCCCGAGCCCGCTGAATGCGGCAACGCCGGCGCTTGAAGTTGTGCTGGTCGTGCCGGTCAGGACCCCGTTGCCGCGCACGAGCGTGGCGGTGACGACCACGGGATAGCTTACCGTTGTCCCGCTCGCGCCGCGCACTTCGATCACCGGTTGTGTCGCGAACTGGGAACCTGTGAGCACCGCGTTCGACGGCGCCGTGCGGACGGCCAGTCGCGCTCCGGAGTCCGGCGAGACAACGATCCCATTGGATCGGATATCCGGGGCGCCCGCCGCCGAGAAGCGCAAAACGAAGCGGCCGACGCCGGCGATGCGCAGGTCGTTGAACGCCGCCTCGCCGTTGGATGCGCGCACTGTTGTGGTCCCTTGCAGGATCCCTGTACCGCTGTCGATCGCGGCAGTGACGTTGCCGCTGAAGTTCGCGGCAGCGGTTCCCCCGCGTTGCGCCCGGATGACGATGGCGGGCGTCAGGGGAGCCTCCGTGCGTGCCGTGGCTGGGGCAGTGATGAGCGTGAGCGTGGGAGGCGCGGCGGGCTCGTTAGGCCCATCGCCGCCGCACGCCAGGCTCGCCAGGGTGAGCGCGACTATCAGGTTTCGCCGCGTCATCCGGCTCTACAAGCGCGGGAGAGTTACGCCGCGCTGCCCCTGGTACTTCCCCTTCTTGTCGCGATAGGAGACGAGCGGCGGTTCGCCCTTGAAGAAAAGCACCTGAGCGATCCCTTCGTTGCCGTAGATCTTGGCTGGGAGCGGCGTCGTGTTCGAAATCTCCAATGTGACGTGACCCTCCCACTCGGGCTCGAACGGAGTGACGTTGGTGATTATCCCGCAGCGCGCGTACGTCGACTTTCCAACGGTTATGGTGACGACGTCGCGCGGAATGCGGAAGTACTCCACTGATCGTGCCAACGCGAATGAGTTGGGTGGGACTATGCACACGTCGCCCTCGAATTCGACGAACGAGCGCGGATCGAACGCCTTGGGGTCGACTACTGAGCTGAGCACGTTTGTAAAGATGCGGAACTCGGGGGCGACCCGCATGTCGTAGCCGTAGGACGAGACGCCGAACGATATGACGCCGTCGCGCACCTGGCTGGACTCGAACGGCTCGATCATACGGTGCTTCGTCGCCATTTCGGTAATCCAGCGGTCGTTTTGAATCGACACGAGGTCCAGATCAGAAGTCTGTAGTCAAGACGGCATTCAAATCTTAGTCGTGAGCGCTCGCCGAAGGGAGCGTGTGACAGTGTTTCGCTTAAACGAGCGCCCGAGCCCAGTTTACGAAGTCACACTCGTTCGCCCGACACCGCGTCGAACCAGGGACTTTGCCCAGGTCGAGCTTCACGACGACCGAGGTATCGACTTCCGTGATCTGCTGGCCGACGATACGCACGATCAGCGGTTGGCCGCCACCTTCCAGTGCGACGTGCAACAGTGTCTCGCCACCCAGCGGCTCGACAAGCTCTAGGCGGCCCGACAGCGTCGCCGTGGAGTCCGACCCCATTGGGGCGAGCGGCGCAATCGAGTCTGAACCCCGCGGCCTGGGCGCCTGCGCGAGCGCCAGATCCTCAGGACGTATTCCCGCTACGAGGCGGCGGCCAGCCAGCGACTCAAGGCGACCGTTAGGCGCGCCGCCGCCGAGCCGAATTGCCACGTCCGGCAGCTCCAACGTCAAGCCGCTCGTTCCATCGCCGCTGACCACGCCCTCCAGAAAGTTCATCGGCGGCGTCCCGATGAACCCGGCGACGAAACGGTTCGCCGGGCGTTCATAGAGGGCAAGCGGCGTGTCGACCTGCTGCACATGGCCGCGATCCATAACGACGATACGATCGCCTAACGTCATCGCTTCCACTTGATCGTGCGTCACGTACACCATCGTGGCGCCCAGCTCGCGGTGCAGCCGTGCGATCTCGCGCCGCATCTGAACACGCAGCTTTGCATCCAGATTCGAGAGCGGCTCATCGAAGAGAAAGACTTGCGGCTCGCGCACGAGGGCGCGGCCCAAAGCGACCCGCTGACGCTGTCCGCCGGAGAGTTGCGCGGGACGGCGGTGCAGGAGGTCACTCA
>JBQTJS010000194.1:0-4055 GCA_052386875.1 Gemmatimonadaceae bacterium | reverse complement strand
TCGATCGCGTGGTCGCCTATGGCGTGGACCTGCGGCCAGTGCCCGGCCGAGTCGGCGCCGAAGAGGAGGGCGAGCATGTTTCCCGGCGGCTCCATCATTGGGCGCCAATCACCCAGCTTGCCGCTCGTTAGGTACGGCTCATAGAAGCGCGCCGACGAGTTTCCCATTATCCCGTCGACGAAGCCTTTGAGGCCGCCGATCCTGATCCACTCGTCGCCGTAGCCGTGCCGGATACCGACGGCGCGCAACTCGTCCCACTTATCCAGCGTGGGTCGTGCGTAGATGCGCACTGTCAGCTCGCCGCGGTGCTTGAGCTCTTGATATACCTCGAGCTGTTCGGGGGACGTGTTGTCGTGGATCGTCGTCACGCCAAGCTCGGCCAGATGCTTCAGCGCCGTGCGGGCTTCGCTGAGGCGTTGTTCCAGGGGCTTCGGCGGGATGACGCGGCGGATGCGGTCCGCTGCCGCCGGCGTTAGGCGGCCCGTGGCCGTATCGTTCTGGCACTCCACCCCCTCCCAGGCGCAGGTGGCGCCGGCCAGCTCGAGGGCGCGCGCGTTCGCCAGATATGCGCTGCGGTCCCACTTGCTGAGCAGCACCGGTGTTGCCGGTGTGATCGAATCGATGAGAGCGCGGTGCGGCGCGAAGGGCGGCCGGGGCCTCGCCGGCGCGCCGGCCGCCTCACGGCCGGTGGAGCCTTGGGCCCATGCTTCGTAGGCCCCCCACTCGCCTCCCACGATCCAGGTGCCGCGAGGGAGCCGGTCGCGCGCCTCGCGCACGCGCCTAACGAGCAACCCGGCATCCGCCACATCCAGCAAATTGACGCCGGTGAGCAGCGCCCCGGCCTGCGCGAAGTGAGTATGGTTGTCGATGAAGCCGGGTGCCACGAAGCGGCCGCCGAGGTCCCGCACGACTGTCCTGGGACCCCGCCGCAGCATCACTTCGGAGCGTGATCCGACGGCCAGGATCAGATCGCCCTGGATCGCGATGGCCGCGGCCTGTGGGCGCAGCGAGTCGCCCGTCCAGATCCGGGCGTTGGACAAGATGATATCGGCCTGTTGGCCGCCCAGAACTACCGGAGCGGAGGCGTAGGCACACAGGGCAAGAGCGGGGAGGAGGCGCATAGCGGCTAGGCTACGACGCCGCGGAACGTGACGCCAGTCCAGCCGGCCGCAGCGATAGGGTTGAGAACGACAAGCCTGGCGCGACAAGCCCGGCGGCTCTACTCGTACGTGGCAGGTGCTCAAGGGAGTCTGTACTTGCGACGGCCGGACGAGGTTGTGCCGCGCCGACTTCCCGGCACAGAGGGAGCAGCCAACCCCAACGGCGTTGTGAACGACACGTCCGGCGCGCCGAGCTTGCCTGGAACGGTTACAGTCCGGCCGGGTACCAGCCGCCGAGCACCCAAACGGGGGTCGGGCGTATGCAGCACCGGTCTCGCTTGTTAGGCATAGCCGGCGCAGTCATTCTCTTGGCGCAGGCGGCACCGGCGCAGAGTATAAGCGGCACGCTCATTGTGCGTGACGCCGGCATTCCTGCCCCTAATGCGCGAGTGTGGCTGACGACGACGCGCGGCCTCTTCGTCGATTCCACGCGCAGCGACGCGGCAGGGCACTTCACAGTGCGCGCCGATCGGGCCGGGCGTTATGTGCTCAACGTGCGCCGCATCGGTTACTTCCCTGAGCAGTCCGATCCTATCCGCCTCGCCGGCGGCGAGGTGCGCCGTGACACTGTCTATGTGTTGAGCGCGCGCGTCCTGCAGCCGGTGGAGGTTGTAGTACGCCGTGAGGTAAGTAGCCGCTTCGGAGTCGATATACGGGCATTGAGCAGCTCCAATGTCATAACGCCGGACGAGATCGACCGCATCCGTCCGATAGCAGCCGAGCTGCAGGACCTCTTGCGATGGAACGCGCCGCCGGGCCTAACGATAATCCGGCGTGCCGACGGATCGGCCTGTTACCAGCTCCGTTTGCGCGGCTGTGCGCGGGTGTATGTCGACGGGATGCTCTGGGGGACAGACGCCTGGCTACCTGCGGAGGAGGTCGAGTCCATTGTCGTGATTCCAGGCAATGAGGCGTTCATCCGCTTCGGGTCGACGGTGGGTGTCGTCGCCGTGTTTACCAAGATCTGGGCGGGGAGACAGTAGCGAATCACCGAGCGAGACAGTCGGGAGTCACCGAGCGGATCGCAGCGACTGAGGCGAGCGACTGTAAAGCGCGTGCGCAGGCTGCCGTACGCGCGATTGAGCTGCACCGCCGTCGCGGCAAACGCTCCGCGCCGAACCTCTGTCCAATCCGAGGTTAGCCTGGCAGGTTGCAAGCCGATCTCACACTGACTCCAATGTGTCGCCATCAGCTCATCTTCGCAGCCGTGGTACTTACGGCCGCCGGCTGCGTGCAGCCCACGCGTCTCTCGCGCGACGATTCCGGCATTGTGCTCGAGCGTCAGGCTCTGGAGGCGCCGAATCCCGCGGAGCCCGGTCCGTTTCGCGTTAGGCAGCTCTACTACGGCAGCAGCAGCGACATACGCAGGCCGCAGTTCAAGGACTCCATCGCTATCAAAACGCCGACCGTGGATGGCAGCAAGCTCGCCAGCACGGAAGACAAATCGCGCAAGAAGTACTGGGGCTTCGGCTTCGACAAGATGCCGCTCAATGCACACGTCTGGTATCCGGACGGCGCAGGGCCCTTCCCCCTCGTGCTCATCGTGCACGGCAATCACAACATGAAGGAGTTCTCGGATCCGGGCTACGGTTACCTCGGCGAGCTGCTCGCCAGCCGCGGGTTCATCATGGCTTCGATCGACGAGAACTTCCTCAACGGCAACATGCGCAATGAAAACGACGCACGCGGCTGGATGCTGCTCAAACATCTGGAGGCCTGGCGCGCGTTCAACGACTCGTCAGGCAGGCCCTTCTACAGCAAGGTCGACACGACGCGCATAGCGCTCATGGGGCATTCTCGCGGCGGAGAAGCCGTCGCGGTGGCGGCCGCGTTCAATCGTCTCCCCTATTATCCTGACGACGCGACGCTCGCCTTCAAGTTCAATTTCGGGATCCGCTCCATCGTGGCGATTGCGCCTATCGACGGCCAATACCGACCGGCGGGCAAGGGGACTCCGGTCGCGAACGTGAGCTACCTCGTGATCCATGGATCGCACGACGGCGATGTCTCCGCGTTCAGCGGACTCGCCCAGTGGCAGCGCATCAAGTTCACCGACGGTGCACCGCGTTTCAAATCGGCAGTGTGGATGTACCGCGCCAACCACGGACAGTGGAACACAGTGTGGAATAACAAGGACGCGGGCCAGCGCAGCGCACGGTCCCTCAATCTGAAGCAGCTCATCTCGGCGGAAGAGCAGCGGCAGTTCGGCAAGGTTGTCATGACGGCGTTTCTCGAAGCGACGTTGCGCGACCGGCGTGAGTATTGGCCGATCTTTCGCGATCACCGTCTGGTCGGCGCCTGGCTACCGAAGACGATGTACGCCACACGCTTCGAGGAGAGCGGACTGCGTTCGCTGGCGCGCTTCGAGGAGGACGTCGACCTAACGAGCGGCGGAGTACCGGGGGTGACGCTCAAGGGCGACAGCTTGTCGACGTGGAAGGAGGCACCGGTGCCGCTCCGCTGGCGCAACACCAATGTCGGGCACAACGCCGTCTGGTTAGGCTGGAACAATCGCATCGCCGGTGACGACACCGCCAAGCGCGGCATGCCCGCCTCGTACTCACTCTCCATCGCCGACTCGCTGCGCACCGCATGGAGCATCGATACAACCAACGCATTGGTGCTCTCGCTCGCCCCGACTGCGGACACGCCGAGTCCGCGCGCCGCGCCCAAGGACAGCGGCAAGGCCGACACTTCCAAGAAGGGAGCGGCGAAGCCGAAGAAGCCTTCCGTGAAGGTGAAGCCTGACTCGACGCCGTTCAACTTGAGCGTGGAGATAGTCGATGCCACAGGGACTGCGGCGCGCCTCCCCCTCGGCATTTACGGGCCGATCCGCCGTCCGCTCGACATCTACGTCGGGCGGCGCAAGGGCCGCGACAAGGCGAATTACGCGAC
>JBQTJS010000193.1:0-23377 GCA_052386875.1 Gemmatimonadaceae bacterium | reverse complement strand
TACCTCTGGGAAGAGACATGGGCGCGCGACAGCGTCCTCGACCTCATCAGACAATTCATCCACGAGATCGAAGAAGAAGACGAAAGGTGGCGCAAGACAGGAAAACGCTTCCTGATCTTCCCGCGCTATCAGCAGCTCGACTGCGTTAGGCGTTTGATCAATCACGCTCGCTCGTTCGGCGCAGCTCAGCGTTATCTGATCCAGCACTCGGCAGGGAGCGGCAAGAGCTTCACGATCGGTTGGCTGGCGCATCAGCTCTCCACCCTGCACGACGCGCGTGACCACCGCGTCTTCGACTCCATCGTCGTGGTGACGGACAGAAGGGTCCTCGACCGCCAGCTGCAGGGCGTGATGCGCCAGTTCGAGCAGACGTTAGGTGTGGTCGAGAATATCGACAGCACCAGCCGGCAGCTCAAAGCGGCGCTGGAGGAAGGAAAGACGATCATCGTCACGACGCTGCAGAAGTTCCCCGTGATCGCGAAAGAAATAGGCGAGCTGCCCGGAAAGCGCTTCGCGCTCATCGTCGACGAGGCGCACTCATCGCAATCCGGGGAAAGCACGAAGAGCCTCAAAGCCGTACTCGGCGCTCGCTCGCTGGAAGACGCCGAGAAGGAAGAGAGCGAGGCGGCGACGCCGGAGGAGGAACTGGAAGACACGATCCTCGCCGAGATGGAAAAGCGCGGCCGTCTGCCTAACCTTTCCACGTTCGCGTTCACCGCCACACCAAAAGCCAAAACGCTCGAGCTGTTCGGAACGAAAGGTGAGGATGGGAGGTTCACGCCGTTTCACCGCTACAGCATGCGCCAAGCAATCGAGGAAGGATTCATCCTCGATGTGCTGACGCACTATACGACGTACAAAGCCTACTGGCGCCTGCTCAAAAAGATCGAAGGCGATCCGCGCTACGACAAAAAGAAAGCCGAGTATCTGCTGAAGTCGTTCGTGGAGTTGCACTCGCACGCCATCGGCGAGAAGGTGAAGATCTGCGTGGAACACTTCGCAGCGAAGGTGCAGAACGAAATCAGCGGCAAAGCGAAAGCGATGATCGTCACGCGCTCGCGTCTGCACGCTGTTCGCTACAAGCTGGCCGTCGACCGCTATCTGGCCGAGCGCGGGTATCCGTTCAAAGCTCTGGTTGCGTTTTCAGGGAGCGTGAAAGACGGCGGCACGTCGTACACCGAAGCCGGCATGAACGGATTCTCAGAAGCTCAGACGGCTAAGACGTTCGAACAACCCGAGTATCGTTTTCTGATTGTGGCCAACAAGTTCCAAACGGGCTTCGATCAGCCGTTACTGCATACGATGTATGTGGACAAGAAGTTGGGCGGCGTGAACGCTGTGCAGACGTTGTCCCGCCTGAATCGCACACATCCCGCTGACAAGAAGGGCACTATGGTGCTCGACTTTGCGAACGAGGCGGATGACATCAAGGCAGCGTTCGAGCCCTACTACGAGACGACGCTCCTGTCCGAAGCGACTGATCCGAATCTGTTGTATGAGGCACAGTCGCGGTTAGGCGCCTTTCCCGTCTACGTCGACAAGGACGTGGAAGCCTTCGCGAACGTGTACTTCGACGCGAAGGCAACGCAGGACAAGCTCTACGCCGTACTCGCACCAGTTGTCGCCAGGTTCCGCGCACTTCCAGAGAACGAACAAAACGACTTTCGGAGTCAGCTCTCGGATTACGTGAGGTTGTACAGCTTTCTTTCGCAGGTCCTCACGTTTGCGGATACAGATCTCGAGAAATTGTACGTGTTTGTTAGGCACCTCCGCCGACTGGTGCCTGCGGACCGTGACGAGCTGCCGCGCGAGGTACAGAATAACATCGACATGGAGTCGTACCGCATTCAGCAGACCGGGAGCGGCAAGATCGCTCTCGAGCGACGACCTGGTGTGCTGGATCCTGTGAGCACGAAGATCGGCTACGGCGTAGACGCCGACGAGTTGGAAGCGCTATCGCGCATCATCGCAGAGTTGAACGAACGATTCGGGCTGAATCTCGGGCCGGAGCACCGCGTCACACTCGGCCAGATGATGGAGAGGCTCGATGACGACGCAGCGCTCGACGCGGCGGCGCGAGTCAACACGCGCGAAAACGTTAGGCTCACCTTCGATCAGAAGGTGGATCACGTTATTCAGGAGATCGTAGACTCAAACTTCGAGCTGTACAAGCGCATCACTGACGACCGTGCGTTTGGTGAGGCAATCAAGAGCTTCTTGTTCGATCAGTACCTGCGCGCTCACCGCAACGCGGAGGAGCTGATCAAGCGTGGTGAGTCGAAAACCCTGGAGTTCAAATCCACGCTGCGCTGGAACCTCAAGGAGAATTGCCAGGATGACAAAGGCGTTACGCACGCCGTTCTGAAGACGATTGCTGCGTTTCTTAACACAGAAGGTGGCGACCTTATTATCGGCGTTGCGGATGATCGCACAATCGTCGGAATCGAGGTGGATCAACTCGATGACGACGATAAGTTCATGCGCCATCTAGCTCAGGTGGTTCGCAACGGACTTGGTGATCGTTCCTCGACGTGCATTGACCCAAAGACGCAAATCGTTGATGGCAGAATCGTCTGCGTCGTCAGCTGTCAGCGTAGTCCCGAGCCTGCGTTCCTCAAGTGGAAGGGCCTCGAAAAAGATGAACAGGGCGACTTCTTTGTAAGAAGTGGACCAGGAACCATAAGGCTCGAGCCTCGTAGCGCAGAGCAATACATACTGACGCGTTTTGCCAAACGGTCTGCTGCATCGAATGCATCGTGATGTGGAGCCGCGGCGTCGATAGTCGACCGCTGCATCCTGTGCGCGGTGTAAAGAGATCGCGAGGCTGCAGGGAATGCTCAGGGACAAAGAAGTTCTCTCTCGCTTCGGACGTTCAATCGATACTTAAACCGGCTCGCAGCGTGGCCGCGGCGGCCGCGGCGCAGCAACTCCACAACCCCGGATTGGAGCAACGAGCCCTGGCCAGTGTAAGGACCACCTCCGCACGTTCCAGCGTCACATGCCTCAGGGCCGCGCGGCACGTTATAGTCCAGGTACGGCCGAAGTTTAGGGGGTATCGGCGGCCACGCGGGTCCTCCAAGCAGCCAGGGTAATGACTGTAGCCAAACACAGAGTGGTCGGCGCTATTCCTAGCGAGCAACTCGCGGCGGAGGCACCTGCCGTCACGCGGCAGACGCTCCTCAGCGCCCGCGCCGGCGACGCCGACGCTTTCGCACTGATCGTGCGAGCCTACTACCCCCGCTGCCTCCGCTTCGCCCAACACCTGCTGGCGAGCCGCGAGGACGCCGAAGAGTGCGTGCAAGACACCTTTGTACGTGTACATAAGTCGCTTCATCGCTACGAAGAGCGCGAGCGTTTCGACGCCTGGCTCTTCCGCATCCTGGCCAACCGCTGCAGAACTGCGCGACGCCGCCTGATGCGTTGGCAGCTCTTCCATAGCGCCGATCTGGACCGCGTAACTCCCAGCTCATCCCCCCGGGTGGAGGAGATCTATGCGCGCGACGAGATCTGGCGTGCCTTGGGCGCCCTGAGCAGCGAGCAGCGCGAAGCGTTTCTTTTGCGGCACGTCGAGGGTTTGGGGTACGAGGAGATCGCGGCCATCGCCGGCATCGCTGTGACCGCCGTGCGGATGCGCGTGAGTCGCGCGTGTACTCGGCTGCGAGAAGTCATCACTGAATCCGATGCAATCCGACGACCTGGATAGACCGCTGCACGCGTTCGTTGAGCGCCTGCGCGCACTGCCGCGAATCGACAGTGCGGCGGTGAAGCACGTTCTCGCGCGCGTGCGTCATAACGAGGGGCGGCCGGCGGCGCGACGGCGCGCGGTGCTGCGGCTTTTTACAAGCGCTCGAACGTGGTGGGCTGCTGCTGCGGTTGTGGCGTTCGTAGCAGGATACGCCATACGGCAACGGGAGCCGGCCAGCACCGCGGCGGGAGGTATTGCCGATCTCCCGCTTCTCGAGTCGGCAGTGAACATTGTGGACGTGCCCGGCGCGCCGGTTGAATTGGCGAGCATCCCGTCGCTTGAGCGGGGGAGTGACGGCCGCAGCGTGGAGCAGCGATTCGCAATCGAATACAGTGGAGCGCGCCGGGTAGCTCTCGTCGGCGACTTCAATCAATGGAATCCGCGGCGACACAGCTTGAAGCGGGACGGCGCGAGCGGCCGCTGGACGATCACTGTCGAAGTCCCCGTGGGCCTGCACAAGTACGCATTCATTGTGGACGATTCGCTGTGGACTCCGGATCCGAGCGCCGTGCGCAGCGTAGATCGCGACTTCGGACTCACCAGCTCGCTCGTCCTGGTGCAATGATGCGAGCGCGCCATGTGCTGCTCGGCGCCATCTCGTTAGGCGCGGCCATTGCTTCGCCCGGCGCTCAAGCAGTGCGGCTGGACAGCGCCCTGGCCGCGGCGCTGGCGCCCATACTGGACGCCGCGCGCACCGATGGTCTGCCGCTCGAACCGCTCTACACGAAGGCGCAAGAGGGGGTGCTCAAGCGCGCTTCGCGGGAACGGATTGTCGGCGCGGTCGCCGCGTCTGCCAATCGCATGCGCGCAGCCAGGGCTGAGTTGGCACCGAATCCAACGGAGCACGAAATCAGCGCTGGCGCCGAGGCATTGGAGGCTGGAGTCCCCGGTTCCGTGCTGCGCGCTATCCGTGTGCACCGGCCGCGTGGCACCGCAGCGATGCCGCTGGAGGTGATGACGCATCTCGTGTGGCGCGGGGTTCGTGCCGATTACGCGTCTGATGTGATCACGCGCGTGGTTGCGGGAGGCGCGTCGAGTGCGCAGCTAATCGCACTGGACGCGTCGGTGCGTGCCGACGTGGAGTCGGGTGTCGCGCCGCCGGTCGCCCTGTCGTCGCGCTCGCGCGGACTCACGCTGCAGTTGCAGTCGCCGACCGGGCGCTCGTCAGGCGATGCGACGCTGAACGCCGCTTCCGGCGCCGCCAAGGCTCGTCCGCGCAAGCCATGACGCGTCGCTTCGCCCTCGGCACGCTGGCGCTGATTGCGTGGCTCTACCCTAACGAGTCGAGCGCGCAGCAGCGGGCTTCCGAACGCGGGGTGGGCTCGGGCTCGGGCGCCGAGCGGCTGCACGACGTGACATTCGACGTGGGCGGCCTGGCACTGCGCCGCCGGGACGAGCGCTGGGTGGGTGCCGTAAGCGTGGTCCCGCAATGGCGCATGGCCACTCCCGACGGCGCTTTGTTCGTGGGGGGGGCGCTGTCCGGGACGCCGGATGGTTACGAGACGCTGTACGGCACGCTGGGCGTAGAGGTCGCGCCGCAGCGAGAGAATACACGGGCATGGGACGTGGCAGGTACGGCTACGGTGCTGGGCATGCGTGAAACCGAGGCGATAGCGGCCGCGAGCGTGCGCGGGCGCAAACACTGGATCGACGGCAGGCAGGGTGCCTGGTTAGGCGTCACGCTCGGCGCGCGCACGCAGGACCAGATGCGCTTCGGCTCGCTGGTGGCGGAGGCGAGTCTCTGGCGCGAGGTTGCTCCGTCGACGTTGCTGCTGTTTTCGGCGAGCGCGACGCGGGCCGGCGACTTTGTATACTATGAATATGCGGACGCACCCGAAGCCGAGGTCCGCGCGCCGCATACGGCCCGCTTCGGCGAGGTCGCGCTTGGCGCGCGCCACAGCGGCCGGGCACTCGAATTCGCCGTAGACGGGCGCTACCGCGTGGGTCCGGCGATGGTGTTGGGGGGATCCGGGGCGTTCACTGTGGACGCGGTCTGGTGGCTCACGCAGCGTTATGCGCTGGTGGCACTCGCCGGGCGGCAGCTCGCGGAGCCCGCGTTAGGCACTGCATCCAATCTTTATGCCACGTTGGGGCTGCGCATCGCGGCGCGTAATGTCGGCACCAGGCACAGCGCGGCGCGAGTGGATCCGGTTCCGGGGCGCCGGCAGGAATCGCTGCGCGGCCATCTTACCGCGACCGGCTCAAACGCGGTGCGCGCCCCTGAGGTAGAGCTGGACGTCACGCACGACGGCGCGCTCATCGCCTTGCGGCTGCCGGCAACCGCTCAGACAGCGGAGCTTGCCGGCGATTTCTCCAAATGGCAGCCGATTCCGCTCACCCTGCAGGGCGGCGGCCTGTGGCGCTTGAAGGATGCGCTTCCGCCCGGCGTGTATCGCCTGATCGTGCGGATCGACGGGGGCGAGTGGCGTGCCCCGATCAATGTACCGCGCTACCACGACGATTTCGGCGGTGAAGTCGGCGTCGTGACGATTCGTTAGGCGCGCCGTCTCCGCGCGCGGCGCACGCTGCGCACGCTGCGCACGCCGCGCAGGACTTTCCCTGTTGCTGCGCCCCCCCTCCCTCCCCCCCGCCGGCACGGCAGCGGCTGCTGCGGGCCACCAGGAGGTCGTTCCAGACCGGCAACTATCGTACTAACTGAGGCGGGTTCGCTTGGAACCGGCGCAGCAGCCGGCCGCCAGATGCGGCGACGGCCCTCGCATGGTACGGAGGCTATCGGTGCCATATGCGAGCGCGCGCTGACTGTGCGGTTAGCGTAATTTGGATCGTGTGGAGCCGCTGCTCGTTTCGAAGGACCTCGAGGCCAAGGAAAGCGCACTCGCCACCTGGCTTCAGGAGCGTGAGTCGGCGCTGATAGGCTATTCCGGCGGCGTCGACTCCGCGTATCTCGCGTGTGTTGCGCGCGAAGCCCTTGGCGCCGAGCGAATGCTCGCTGCAATCGGGCGCAGCGGCTCGTACCCTACCGAGCAATACGAACAGGCACGGGGAGTCGCGGCCCAATTCGGCATTCCGGTTCTCGAGGTCGCGACTAGCGAGCTGGATGACCCTCGCTACGCCGCGAACCCAACCAATCGCTGTTACTTCTGCAAGGCGGAGCTGTGGCGCGTTCTGGTACCGGTCGCACGCGCGCGGTCCCTGGCGGTTGTACTGGACGGAACCAACGCGGACGATCTGGCGGACCATCGGCCCGGCCGGAGAGCGGCGAGTGAGCACGGCGTACGTTCACCACTAGCTGAGCTGGGGTTCCGGAAGGCGGAGATCCGCGAGCTTTCGAGGCGGCGCGGCATCCCGGGCTGGGCGAACCCGGCATCCCCGTGCCTGGCATCGCGCCTCCCGTACGGCTTCGCCGTAACGCCGGAACGGCTGGCGCAGGTGGAGCGAGCGGAAGCGGCTGTGCGCGCGTTAGGCATAACTGGGGATCTGCGCGTGCGTCACCACGGCGAGCTTGCCCGCGTCGAGCTGCCGCCGGAGGAGGTCGCCGTCTGGCTCGCGCCGGGGCGCCGTGAAGATCTCCGGCAGGCGCTGCACGCTTGCGGGTTCGCGCGTGTGGCGCTGGACCTGCGCGGCTTCCGCAGCGGGTCGCTCAACGTTCTGAGCGGAGTGACTGCGGCATGATCGAGAGATTGCAGCGGGAGCTGACGGAGCGCGGGCTCGCTGTGCGCGTGGAAGCTCGCGGCAGGCTCGCGGTTCTGCTGGCCGGACGCGCAGTGGACGAGTTGATGGAAGAGCGCGTTCGCAAGGGGATCGTCGATCTCGCGTTAGGCAGCGGCTTCACGCACGTAGCCGTCGAGCTGGAACCCCAAGGTCGAGACCTCTGATTGCGCGTTTTTGTCGCTGCGGATCCGGGCCCTCTGCTGCAAAGGGAGGTCTACGACGCGGCGGCGCCGTTGCGCGCCGCGGCGCCAGGGGTGCGCTGGGTCGCGCCCGAGCGCCTGCACGTCACTCTCAAGTTTCTCGGCGAGCAGAGCGCCGATGCTGTGGCTCGCCTGCGCCGGACGCTGGCAGAAGTTGCGGCGCTGAGCGTGCCGGCGGACATAGAGCTGTCTGGTTACGGCGCGTTCCCGAACTTTCGGCGGCCGCGCGTGGTATGGATGGGAACAGGGGAGAGGGAGGGGGAGGGGGAGGGGGAGGAGGAGGGAGAGGCAGCGCTGCTGAGTGAGCTAGCGTCTGCTGTCGCTGCCGCGTGTGCGCGGCTCGCGATCGTTGCGGAACGCGGCGAAGAACGCGAGAGGAACGAGGGTAACAAAGAGAGGGAGGGGAAGGGGAAGGGGAAGGGGAAGGGGAGGGGGACGGTTGAATCGGCGCGCTCATACACTGCGCACTTGACGTTAGGCCGGATCCGCCGGCCGCTCAGCGGATCGGACGCGCGCCGCCTGGAGGCCGCTGTGCGCAGTCTGGACGCGAGGTTCAAGTGGACTGTCTCCAGGATCGATCTCATGCAAAGCGATCTCACTGGACCGGAACCGCACTACAGCGTGCTGGAGTCATACGCGTTGGGCCGCAGCGTGCTGGAATCGTACGCATTGGGCCGCGCGCGCGAGCACGACGAAACGCGCGGCAGCAACCTGTCGTAGAGCTGACTCATGTTTGGATGTTTGCGCAGGATCGGGTGCGGGCTGTTGTTGCTGCTCGCCGCGGCGGCGTTGTGGCTCACGCGCGATCGCTGGTACCCCAGGATCGCCGGGGAGCGCACCGTGGAACGCGTCGAGGAGCCGGCGGCGCCCATCTCGGACAGCGCGGCGGTTGCCGCCGAGCAGGCGATCAGCAGACTGGCGCGGCCGGGCGGTCCCGCCTATGCACACCTAACGGGGGCGGAAGTCGCATCGCTCATCCTGCGCGAGGCGGCGCGGCGTAACCCGCTGCCGCTGGACAGCGCAGTGGCCGGCGTTACGGGAGACGAGCTGTGGCTGAGGGGCGCGCTGGACATACGGGAACTGCAAAACCGCGATGTGCTGGGGCCGTTAGGCATGCTGTTAGGCAACACTGAGACCGTCGAGCTGCGCGGCACACTCCACATCGTTTCGCCCGGCCTCGCCGAGTTTCGCCTGCGCTCGGTCAAGCTGCGCGATATCGCGCTGCCGTCGCCGGCGATCAGAGCGCTGCTGCGCCAGAGCCGCGGCGCTGAGCGGCCGGCGGGTGCCGCCGCGCAAGGGCTTCAGTTCGCCGTGCCGGCCCACATCGGAGACGTGCGTATCGGCGATGGGCGCGTGACGTTGTACAGGACGCTCGCCCCTTCGGCCTCCGACCGTTGAACGATAGCTTACAGCTTGGACCTTCGACCCTAGAGCTGTAATCCTGCCCCCCCGCATTCTCGTCGTCGACGACGAACAAGGCATCCGCGCGGCCCTCGGTCAGCTTCTCGAATACGAGGGCTATGACGTCCGAACATCGGCCAGCGCGGCAGACGGTCTGGCGGAGTTCGCGAAGTTTCGGCCGCAACTCGTCTTCATGGATGTGAAGATGGCCGGCATCGACGGTATCGAGGCGCTGCGCCGGATCAAGCAGATCGATCCCGCCGTGACAGTAGTGATGATAAGCGGACACGCGACGATCCAGACAGCTGTCGAGGCGACCCAGTTAGGCGCGTACGACATACTCGAGAAGCCGCTGGACACGGACCGCATCCTCGTATTGCTGCGCAATACGCTGCAGCATCTGTCGCTGCAAGAAGAGAACGTGCGTCTCCGCGAAACTATCGAGGCGCGTTACGAGATCGTGGGGCGTTCCTACGCGATCCGAGCGCTGCTGGATCAGATCGAGAAGGTCGCCGGCACTTCGGCGCGCGTGCTGATCAGCGGCGAGAACGGTACGGGAAAAGAGCTGGTGGCGCGCGCGATCCACCGCATGTCGCCGCGCGCACAGAAGCCCTTCGTCGAGGTGAATTGTGCGGCGATCCCCTCCGAGTTGATCGAGAGCGAGTTGTTCGGCCACATGAAGGGGTCGTTCACCGGAGCGGTGAGCGATCGTGCCGGAAAGTTCGAGCAAGCGCATACGGGGACGCTCTTTCTGGATGAAGTCGGCGATATGTCGCTCGCTGCGCAGGCCAAGGTGCTGCGAGTGCTGCAGGACGGCGAGGTGACGCGCATCGGCGGGAGCAAGAGCAGCAAAGTCGACGTGCGAGTTCTAGCCGCGACGAACAAGCGGCTGGAGGACGAGATCGCCGCCGGACGCTTCCGGGAAGACCTCTTTTACAGGCTCAACGTCGTTCCGGTCAACGTCCCTCCGCTGCGCGAGCGGCGCGACGACATTCCGCTGCTGGCGCAGTACTTCCTGCAACAGCTGGCGCAGCGAGACGGCACGCATGCGCGCAGCATCGACGACAGCGCGCTCAAGGCTCTGGTGGCGATGGAGTGGCCCGGTAACGTCCGGGAGCTGCGCAATACAATGGAACGGCTGCTCATCCTCTCCACAGGAGCGCGCATAACGACAGCCGACGTGCACAGATTGTCGGGAGGGCGCCCGTCGGAAGGTGTGGGCTTCGGCGCGCTGCTCGAATGCAAGACATTCGAGGAGTTCAAGCACGCAGCGGAGAGAACGTTCCTGCTGGCGAAGCTGCGTGAGTTCGACTGGAATGTTTCCGAGACAGCGCGTCTGCTCGATATGCCGCGCTCCAACCTGTACAAGAAGATCGAGAAGTACGGCCTAACGAGGGAGAGTGCCGCGTGAGTCGCGACTGGGACGCCGAGCTGAAGAAAGTGGATCGCGTGCTTGAGTCGGTGTCGGACGAGGCGCTGCTTCCCACGAAAACGGCGGATACGCCGCAGCAGAAGGCGGCGATGGTCACCAAGCAAAGGCAGACGACAACCCTCGGCGTCATGCTGCGGCTCCTCCTAGCCGTGGCACTCGGCGTCGGCGTTCTGTTCTGGCCATACGACACCCGCTGCGGTGCAGGGCTGTTCGGGTATCTTGGCGCAACCATGATGGTATCGCTTACCGGACTCTGGACAGCGGTCTGGACGTGGCGGCACCGCTCGGCGCGCGGCCATGTGCTTTCATTACTCCTCGTAGGCTGGGGTGCGCTGCTGGCGGCACGGGAGGTGTTGCTGAAAGTCGGTTACGCGTCGCCTACTGAATCGCGTCCCGCGATCTGGATCTGTCAGTAGTGGTATCCGGCCGATGACAACCTTCTCCAATTTCATTGGCGGCGAGTGGACTGCGCCGTTAGGCGGCGCCTACTTCGCCAATGTCAATCCGGCCGATACTCGTGATGTCATCGGCCAGTTTCCGCTATCCGGCGCTGAAGACGTCGAGCGCGCCGTGCAATCCGCCGCGCGCGGATTCGTGATCTGGAAGGGGACGCCGGCCCCACTCCGCGGAGAAGTGTTGCGTCGCGTCGGCGACCTGCTCACGGCGCGCAAGGAAGAGATCGCGAACCTCATGACTCGCGAGATGGGGAAACCGCTGGCAGAAGCGCGAGGGGACGTGCAGGAAGGGATCGATACTGCATACTACGCGGCGACCGAAGGCCGCAGGCTTTTCGGCTACACGGTGCCTAGCGAGTTGCGCAACAAGTGGGCGATGACTTTCCGGCGGCCTATCGGCGTTTGCGGTCTGATCACTCCGTTCAACTTTCCGTTGGCGATCCCGACGTGGAAGATGTTTCCCGCCCTGGTGTGCGGGAACGCCGTGGTACTCAAGCCCGCCGAGGACGTGCCGCACACGTCGACTGTGCTGGTGGAGCTATTGCTCGAGGCGGGACTGCCGAGCGAGGTGATCCAGCTCGTGCACGGCGCGGGTGAGACTGTGGGCCGCGCCATAGTCGAGCATCCGGCGATTCCGGTGATCTCATTCACGGGCTCCACAGAAACGGGACGGTTCGTGGGCGAAACGTGCGGGCGGATGCACAAGCGGCTGTCGCTGGAGATGGGCGGCAAGAACGCGCAGATCGTGCTGGACGATGCCGATCTCGAGCTGGCGGTCGAAGGTGCACTCTGGGGGGCTTTTGGTACCACGGGGCAACGCTGTACGGCTACTAGTCGTCTCATCCTGGAGAAGGGGATCCACGACCGGTTTCTGGCACGCCTGGCCGAGCGGGCGGCGGCGCTGCGTTTGGGCGACGGCCGGAAAGCGGGGACCGACGTGGGGCCGCTGATACACGGAGATGCCGTGGCCAAAGTCGAACGCTACATTGAAGTAGGCCGCCGCGAAGGCGGAGATCTCGCGTTAGGCGGAGAGCGGGCCGCGGCAGGGGAGCTGGCGCATGGTCATTTCTTCGAGCCCACGATATTCACAGGTGTGCGACCCGGCACGCGGCTGGAGCAGGAGGAGATCTTCGGGCCGGTCGTGGCGGCCATCAGAGTGAACACGCCTGACGAGGCGGTTGCAGTCAATAACGGCGTTAGGTACGGTCTCTCGTCTTCCCTCTACACACGCAACGTCAACATTGCCTTGCGCGCTCTTGTGGAGCTGGACAACGGCATCACGTATATCAACGCGCCGACAATCGGCGCCGAAGCTCATCTCCCGTTCGGCGGCATCAAGCAGACAGGCAACGGGCATCGCGAAGGGGGCTGGGAAGTCTACGATTTCTATTCGGAGACCAAGGTCGGTTACGTGGACTACTCGGGGGAGCTGCAGCGGGCCCAGATCGACACGTATCAGGCATGATCTCTGCACCCATAGCGCCCAAAGGCTGCGCAGCTTGCGCGGCATCGCGGCGCGGAATTAATTGACCTCCAATGGCGGTATTCTCGCAGGGCAGTCGCACGCCAGTCGCTCCCAACTCCTCTCACTCCCAGGCGTTCCCCGACGCCGTACGCGCCGATGCGTTGCGCGCAGTCAATCGACCGCGCATGCGTTATTGGTTCGCGTTCGTCGAGTGGGCCAAATCCGTCTCGGTCGCGATTGTTCTTTTTCTGCTCGCCCGCACCTTTGTTGTCGAGGCGTTCAAGATCCCGAGCGGCAGCATGGAAGGGACACTGCTCGTGGGTGATTTCCTCCTCGTGAACAAGCTGCTCTACGGCGCCGAAGTGCCGTTCTCGGGCCGCCGCCTACCAGGGATACGCCAACCAGAACGCGGTGATGTCGTCGTCTTCGAGTATCCGCGGGACCCGAGCAAGCATTTTGTGAAGCGGCTGGTCGGCCTCCCCGGCGACACGCTCGCGATGCGCGAGGGGGAGTTGCTGGTGAATGGGGCGCCGCGCGCTGAGCGCTATGCGCGACACTCCGAGCCAGGGATCGATCGTGCTTACGAGGAGTTCGAGTGGCAGCGCAATTATCTCGTGCGCAGCGCCGCCGCGCGCGGCAAGACGCGCCAAGCGGGCTTGCATCCTTCGCGCAACAATTGGGGGCCGATTGTCGTGCCTCCGCGGCACTATTTCATGTTGGGAGACAACCGCGATAACTCGCTCGACAGCCGCTACTGGGGCTTCGTTCCCGACACACTTGTGAAGGGCGCCCCGCTGTTCATCTACTACAGTTATGTACCGGATGCGATGGAGCGTGCGCCGTGGCTCACGCACATCCGCTGGCGCCGTCTGGGCAGTCGCGTACAGTGAGCGAGATTCCGAGCTACCCTGAAGACGACGTTGGCGACGTGGAGTATGTCGTCGAACGGCTGCGCGACAGCGGCGGCGCGGGGGCGGGGGCGGATAAGACGAACGGGCGGGGGCGTCGAGCGGCGCGGCGCGCCGCGCTCGATGAAGGGTCTCTGGATCAGTATCTGCGCGACATAAGCGCGTATTCGCTCATATCGCGTGAACAGGAAGTGGAGCTGGCCAAGCGCATCCGCGTCGGCGATCAATGCGCGCTCGATATGCTCGTGCGCAGCAACCTCCGCTTCGTCGTGTCGGTGGCGAAGAAGTACCAGAATCAGGGCGTGTCGCTTTCCGATCTGATTAACGAGGGGAACCTCGGTCTGATCCGCGCCGCGCACAAGTTCGACGAGACCAAGGGGATCAAGTTCATCTCCTATGCTGTGTGGTGGATCAGGCAGGCGATCTTGCAGGCGTTGTCGGAGCAGTCGCGCATCGTTAGGGTTCCGCTCAATCGCGCCGGGACGTTGCACCGCATCGGCAAGCGCGCCAACGCGCTGCTGCAGGAGTTGGGTCGTGAGGCGACGCACGCCGAGATCGCCGACGGCATGGACATCTCGGAAGCGGAAGTGGCCAAGACGATGTCCATCTCGCAGGCGCATCTCTCGCTCGACGCGCCGCTGACGCCGGGCGAGGACAACAAGCTGCTCGATTACCTTCCGGACAACCTCAATCCGCCGCCTGACGAGCAGACTTTTGAGAAGGCGCTCACCGAGTCCGTCGAAGAGGCGCTCGCGAGCTTGAAGGAACGTGAGGCGAAGATCCTGCGGCTGTACTTCGGTCTGGATGGTGAAGAGGCGATGACTTTAGAGCAGATCGGAGCCTTGTTAGGCATTACGCGCGAGCGTGTGCGGCAGATCAAGGAGAAGGCCCTGTCGCGTTTGCGGCATGTCTCGAGAGCGAGGGCGCTGGAGTCGTTTCTCGGATAGGTTTAGGGCTTGACCTCCAGCCTGCAGTTCACACTGCCGTACAGTCCCAGGAATATCCTCATCGGCTACAACGTGCACGATGAGCTGGAGGCCTACCTGCGCGGCCGGCGCAGCGATCTCGAGTACCGCGGCAAGCCCTTCAGCGAGATCACCGCGGACGACATGAGCTGGGCGGATGTGTACGTCGGCTTCCGGCGGCCGCCGGTGAACGGCTGGGGAGGAGTCCGCTGGATCCACTCCGTCGGCGCCGGCGTGGACGCCTTCCTGTTTCGCGCCGGCCTCCCGGCGGACGTTCTCGTCACGCGCACGAACGAGCCGTTCGGCGCGCAAATCGCGGAGTACTGCCTAACGCGAGCCCTCATGATCTGCCAGCATGTGCGCGAGTTGGAAGCTGCCCAGCGCGCGCGCCGCTGGGAGGCGCGCTTCATCGGCAAGCTCGCCGGCTCCAGCGTCGCGGTCGTGGGGGCCGGCGAGATCGGCAGCGAGATCGCGCGCTGCTTTCGAGCCATGCGGTGCCGCGTCGAGGGGGTCTCGCGCGACGCCAGGGCGAACGCAGCCTTTGACGCTGTGCACGGCATCGGCGATCTTGCCGGCGCTCTCGCGCGCGCTCACTGGGTAATTGTCGCCCTGCCGCTCACGGAGGACACGTATCGTCTCATCGATCACCGCGCGTTGAGTGCGTGCCGCGGCGCCGTGCTCATGAACGTCGGGCGCGGCCCGGTGCTGGACGAGCGCGCCCTGATCGAAGCTCTGGACGCGGGATGGCTCAAGGGCGCCGCACTGGACGTCTTCGAGACGGAGCCGTTACCGGCTGACTCAGCGCTGTGGGGCGACCCGCGCATCATGCTGACGCCGCACATTGCCGGCCTAACGACGACGCAAGGTGCAGGCGAGGGATTCCTGGACTGCCTCCGCGACCTCGAGGCGGGGAACCTTCCGCGCTGGACTGTCGACCGCGCGCGCGGCTACTGATCTTCCGGCAAGCCCCCGCCCCCGGCCTCCCGCCCCGGCCCCCCGCCCCCGCCCCCGCTCCACCGCTCCGGATGCGCTTTGCGATCGTCACACTAGGCTGCGACAAGAACACAGTCGACAGCGAGCGCTATCGCTCTCAACTGACGGCGCACGGCGGCGAGCACACGGCACACGTCGCAGACGCGGACGTTGTCGTGGTGAACACATGCGGCTTCATCGACGCAGCTAAACGAGAATCGATCGATGCGCTGCTGCGAGCCGCGCGACTCGAAGACGGCGAGCGTCCGCGGCTGGTCGCGGCTGTGGGCTGCATGGTCGAGCGCTACGAAGCCGAGCTGCGCGCCGCGCTCCCCGAGATCGACCTCTTCCTGGGAACGTCGGCGGCCGACCGGCTCGTCCCTGCGCTCGCCGAACGCGGAGTGCTTGACGCCGTACCTTCGGCGCATCCCGGCGAGCGTGTCTACGCCGGCGATCTGGCGCATGTCCGCTACCTCAAGGTCAGTGAGGGATGCGACCACGGATGCGCCTTCTGCGCCATACCGCTAATGCGCGGCCGGCATAGGTCTTTCGCGTTAGGCGATATAATCCGCGAAGCGCAACTGCTCGAGCTGCAAGGGGCACGCGAGATCAACCTCGTGGCGCAGGACCTGGCACATTACGGCCGCGACAGGCGTGACGGCGGCGGCCTTGCTCAGCTTATCGAGGCCCTGCTGCGCGAGACGGGGATTCCGTGGTACCGTCTACTGTACATCTATTCGGCGGGCCTGAAGGAGCCCGTCCTAGAACTGATGGTGCGCGAGCCGCGCATTGTGAGCTACCTCGACATCCCCATGCAGCATGCCTCGGACGCAGTGTTGGCCCGCATGCGGCGGCCCGAGAGGCAGGGGCGCCAGCGGGCGAAGATCCAGGCGATCCGCGAGAGACTCCCCGACATAGCGATCCGCACGACTGTGATCGTGGGTTTCCCCGGTGAGACCGAGGACGACGTGGATCAGTTGTGCGAGTTTCTGGAGGAGGTGCAGCTCGAGCGGGTCGGCGTCTTCACGTTCTCGCGCCAGGAGGGGACGTTAGGCTACGAGATGCCGGACGACGTGCCGGATGCTGTGAAGCGCGAGCGCCAGGAGCGAGTCGAGTCACTGCAGCGCGTCATCTCGGCGGAGCGTTACGAGCGCTTCGTGGGCCGCACGCTGCGCGCGATCGTGGACCGGCCGCGCGCGAACGGTGAGCGCACGCAGGCGCGCCTCGCGGCACAGGCTGACGACATCGACGGCGTGACCTGGTTGGACGGGAAGGTGGAGGGGGACGGAGAAGGCGAGGGGGACGCGCCCGCAGGGGCACTCGTCGATGTCATTGTGAGCGCGGTAGTCGATGACTTCGACTTCGAGGCCTCGCTGGCAGCCGTCGTAGAGAGCGCGAGTCCGCCGCGCGGCGCATCCCCGGCTGCGGCACGGCGCACTCTGCCGCTGGCCCCCAGCACAGCCGGCAGCTTCGGGCGCCGCAGGCGCGATGCCTAACGCGAGCGCCGGCCCGGTAGCGGCCCTTACGTTCGCGGCGCTGCTGTCCTTAGCGAACGCGGTGCAGGGGCAGAGCGACGGCAGCGCCCGCGACGGCTCGCCGCTCAGCGTCTATCTGATGACGATGGGTCCGGGCGATGCTGTATGGGAGCGCTTCGGCCACAACGCCATCGGGATCCGCAACGCTGCGACCGGGGAAGACAAGGTGTACAACTGGGGGATGTTCTCCTTCGACTCGGAGGGGTTCCTTGCGCGTTTTCTGCGCGGTGACATGCGCTACTGGATGGCCAGCGAGGACGCGGCGCTGACACTGGCGGCGTACAAGTCGGCCAATCGCTCGGTCACGATCCAGGAGCTGAACTTCACGGTGCCGCAGAAAGACTCGCTCTACGCGTTCGTGCGCTGGAATGAGCTGCCGGAGAATCGCTTTTACAGCTACGACTATTTCTTGGACAACTGTTCCACGCGCGTGCGCGATGCTCTGGATGCCGCGTTAGGCGGCGTCCTGGCCGCGCGCTTCAAGGGCGAGCGCACCAGCATGACGTATCGCGATCACGCGCGGCGGCTCATGCAGGGCGATCCAGTGACCTACACAGGTATCGACATCGGACTCGGGCGGCCGACGGACAGGCCCATCTCGCCGTGGGAAGAGATGTTCATACCGATGTCGCTGCAGCGCCTCGTGCGCGATGTGCGCAGCGTGGACGTGCTCGCAGCGGCGCGGCCGCTCGTGGCGCGGGAGTACGTGCTGTTCGAGGCGGCGCGGCCGCCGACTCCGGCGCTACCCGCGCCGCGGACGCCGGCGTATTTCCTGTTAGGCGCGGGGCTCGCCGGCGTGCTGACCGTGGCTGGCCTGACGCGGGCGGCTCCTGCGGCGCGCGTGCTCGCCGGCGTCTGGTGCCTGGCGTGCGGTCTCGTCGGCACGCTGCTGCTGCTCCTGTGGGTCGCGACGGATCACACCGCGGCGCATCGCAACGCCAATCTCCTCGTGTTCAATCCGCTCTGGCTGGTACCGGCGGTGGCGATCTTTACAGCGCCGCTGCGCCGCAGGGCGCAGTGGTTCGCAGTGCTCCTCGCCTGCGCTGTTTTGGCGCTGCTCTGGACGCTGCTGCCTAACCAGCAGGATTCTGCGCGCGTGCTGGCGCTGGCGCTGCCGCTGCATGCGGCCGTGGCGTTCCTGGGGACACGGCGCCGCGGCTCCGCAGCGCCCCGCGCATGAGTTGGTCCGTCGGCATCGACGTCGGCGGCACATTCACCGATCTCGTCGCGCTGGCCGACGACGGGGCCGTGTCGGCCGGCAAAGTTCCCAGCACCCCCGCCGACCAGAGCGCCGCGGTCCGGCAAGTGCTCGCAGAGAGCGGGCTGGAGCCGAACGCTGTCGATCGCGTGATACACGGGACAACTATAGTCACCAATCTGCTGCTGGAACGGCGCGGCACGCCCCTCGTGTTATGCGCCACGCGCGGAGCCACGGATTTGCTGGAGCTGCGGCGGCAGGAGCGGGCATCGTTGTACGACCTCGCGGCGCAGCATCCCGCGCCGCTGGTGTCGCCTAACGAGGTAATCGCCGTCGACGAACGCATCGCGCCGGAAGGAGTGCTGCGCGCTCTGCACGACTCCGAAGCGCAGCGAGTGGCCGCCGCGGTCGCGCAGAAGGGGGGAGGGGAGCGGGGGCGCGTTGTCGCCATCGCGCTGCTGCATGCGTACGCGGACGCATCGCACGAAAGAAGGTTGGCTGCGGCGATCTGCCGGCGCGTCCCGGACGCCCAGGTTATCTGCTCCTCGGACGTCTTGCCGGAGATTCGCGAGTATGAACGCACGGCCACAACTGTATGTGAAGCGTACGCCCGGCCGTCGGTGGCGCAGTACGTGGGCCGGCTCGCGGAGAGCCTGGCGGCCGACGGATTCGGCACGTTAGGCGTCATCGCATCCAACGGCGGCATGCTCGACCCGGCCGGGGCTCTCTCTGCCGCTGCGTCGCTTGCTCTGTCGGGGCCGGCCGGCGGCGTCGCGGGAGCCGCGCTCGCTGCGCGTCTGGCAGGCTTCGGCAGGGGCGGCGCCCTGAGCATCGACATCGGCGGCACCAGCGCCGACGCCGGCCTCATTGTCGACGGCGAGCCGCTTCTGGAATCGGGGGGCCAGGTGGCAGGGGTGCCGATCGCTCTGCCGCGTGTGCTCGTGGAGACAGTCTCCGCCGGGGGAGGCTCGCTCGGCTGGGTCGATGACGGCGGCGCGCTGCGCGGGGGCCCGCGCAGCGCCGGCGGTGTCCCCGGCCCTGCGGCGTTCGGCCGCGGCGGGACGCAGGCGACGGTGACGGATGCGCATGTCGCGTTAGGCAACATACGCTCCACGCATATGAGCGGCGCCGTCCGCATCGACGCCGCTGCGGCCGCTGCCGCCGTCGCCGCGCTGGCGGCCCGGCTGCAAAGTACCGTGGAACGCACAGCGCAGGCGATGATCGCCACCGCCGACGCCAGCATGGCGCGGGCTCTGCGCCGCGTAAGCGTGGAGCGCGGGATCGATCCGCGCGATTGCGTACTCATCGCCTTCGGCGGTGGGGGGCCCTTACATGCTTGCGGACTGGCGGAGCAGCTCGGTATGCGCAGCGTGCTCATTCCGCCCTTCGCGGGCGTATTGAGCGCGCTGGGACTGGCCGCAGCCCCGGCGCGGCGGGTGACGTACGCGAGCGTCATGCGGCGCATCGATAAGCTCGACTCGGCCGCGTTAGGCGCGCTCGCGAGCCGGCTCGACGGGCACGCGCAGGGCGCGCGGGGCGCGCGGGGGGCGCGGGGGGCTGCCATGGAGTACGTTGTGCGATCGCGCTACGTCGGGCAGGGTCACGAGCTGGAGGTCCCCTTTTTCCGCGAGGAAACGCCGGAGATCATCACAATGCGCTTTGCAGCGGCTCACAGCGCGAGGTACGGGTTCACTCTCGACGTGCCGGTGGAAGCTGTGAGCGCGCGCGGCACGTTATCGAACGATGCGCGCACGGCGCGGCTTGCGCGGGAAGGGCGTGCCACGTGGCGCGACTCTGAGCGCGTCGACGACGGCGGGCCCTGCGACGCCGTAGTACGCGGGCGCGCCGTGGTCGCGCTGCGCGACGCCACGCTGCTTGTCGGAGACGGATGGAGTGCGCGCGCCCTCGCCATGGGCGGCTGGCTCCTGACGCAGGACGCCTAACGTGGCGAGCGGCGCATCGCGGGCCTCCGCGTTCGATCCTCTGGCGCTCAGCGTGATGTCGCACGCCGTCGCCATGATCGCGGAAGAGATGGGGACTGTGCTCGAGAGAGGTGCCTTGTCGCCCAATATCCGCGAGCGGCGCGACGCTTCGGCGGCGCTCTTCGACAGCGACGGGCGCATGGTCGCCCAGGCCGCGCACATCCCGGTGCATCTCGGTGCGATGCCCGAATCCGTGCGCGCCGTTCGCGAGCGGCATCCCGCTGCGGGCGACGTCTTTTTGCTGAACGATCCGTACCGCGGCGGCTCGCATCTCCCCGACCTGACAATGGTGGAGGCGATCGCCGATGCGGACAGCGACGCTATAATCGGCTTCGCCGCCGTGCGCGCTCACCACGCGGACGTCGGGGGACTCAGTCCCGGGAGCATGCCGCAAGGGGCGACAGAGCTCGTGCAGGAGGGGGTGATTGTGCCGCCGGTGCGGCTGGCGAGCGGCGAGCGGATGAACGAGGACGTACTGTCGCTGATCCTGGCCAACGTACGGACGCCTAACGAGCGACTGGGTGATCTCCGCGCCCAGCGCGCCGCTTGCGCGGCCGGCGCCGCAGGGTGGCGAGCCCTGCGGGCGCGCGTGGGGGCGCCGACGCTGGCAGCGGCCGGCGAAGCGCTATTGGCGTACAGCGAGCGCCGAGCACGCGCGCGCATCGCGGCTCTCGGGCCCGTGCGCGGCGAGGCTACGGATGCGCTGGAAGGTGACGGCGTGAGCGAGGACGACGTGGTTGTGCGCGCTGCAGTGGCGGCACTGGGCGAGCGCCTGCACGTCGACTTCGCCGGGACGTCACCCATGGCGCGCGGCAACGTCAACTGTCCGCTCGCTGTTGTGCGTGCCGCGGCCGTGTTCGTGTTGCGCACACTCCTCGACGACGACGTTCCCACCAACGACGGCATCGCGCGGGCGCTGGAGCTGGCGGTCCCTGATGGTTGCGCCATAAACGCCCGCTGGCCGGCGGCTGTCGCGGCCGGGAACGTCGAGATGTCTCAGCGGATCACGGATGTATTGTTCGCGGCGCTGGCGGCCGCTGGCGTGGACGCGCCGGCACAGGGGCAGGGAACGATGAACAACGTGACCTTCGGCGGCGCCGGGTGGACGTTCTACGAGACGTTAGGCGGCGGCCAGGGAGCGAGCGCGCGCGGCGACGGACCCTCGGCCGTGCACGTCGGGATGAGCAACACGCGGCAGACGCCCATCGAGGCGCTGGAGCATGCGTACCCCATCCGGATCGATACCTACAGCATGCGCCGTGGGTCGGGGGGAGCCGGCCGGCACCGCGGGGGCGACGGCGTGGTGCGCGCGTATCGCGTGCTGGAAGCGTGCACAGTCACGCTGCTCACGGAACGGCGCCGGTATGCCCCGCGCGGTGCGCACGGCGGCGGCGACGGCAGAACGGGCCGCAACGCCCTGAACGGCACGCCGGTCCCGGCCAAGTGCCGGCTGGAGCTGGTCCCGGGCGACGTCCTAACGATCGAGACCCCCGGGGGCGGGGGCTGGGGCCTAAGCGCGTAGAAGCCGAAAACGTTAGGCGTCAGTACACACTAGGATCAGACCGTTGACCTTATTGGCTGGCCGCAGTAATAAGATCGGGCAACTGATCAAGCAGCACACCTACCGCAGCACCGTCGCGCTCTAATTCATTGCGAGCCGTCCACAAGAGAGTCGTGTAGGGCGCCTTTTTTGTCACGCCGGCAATAGATTGATTGCATAACTCGGTAAGGCCGATTGTATATGGGGAAGGTGGGTACTTTCCGCACAACAATCCTCATTGAAAGCGTTGATCGGCGCGGCGTGACGCGCGCAATCGAGAACGCGTTAGTCGATACGGCAAGTGAGCTTACCTGGGCTCCGCGTCCCGTGCTCGAAGAGCTGGGCATTCGCAGCGAACGGCTCCAGCGTTTCGCTCTTGCCGACGGGCGCACTATCGATCGGCCGATCGGAATTGGTATCGTGCACGCTGCCGGGACGAGTGCGCCCGATTTTGTCGTGTTTGCCGAGCCCGAAGACATGGTGATCCTTGGAGCGCGCTCGCTCGAAGGGATGAATCTGCGCGTGGATGCACTGACCAAGCGGCTCATCCCGGCAGGCCCGATCCTGGCCGTGATGGCAGCCTGACCGCGTTCTCGCGAACCTAACGAGAGCGCGCTCGAGCAAAGGTCTCCCTGCCCGTCTATTTGTTGATGAGCGCGTGGATGTTGCCGTCAGGGTCTTTGAACCATGCGATCTTCATGTCTCCCGACACATGCAGGTCCCCCTGCTGCGTCGTGTTGGGCATGTCGTAGTGTTCGAAGACAACGCCCTTCGTCTTGAGCGTTTGCACTTCGCGCTCGATGTCATCGCCAACGCCCCAGGTTGCCGCGGTTGCCTTGTTGGTGCCGGCGAACTGCGATTGATAAACCAGAATCTCGGTGTTTCCACTCCGGTACGAGATCGCATCATCTTCCTGCTCATCATCAACCGGCGTTAGGCCGAGCGTGTCCTGATAGAACTTCTTGGCGACTTCGATGTCCTTGACCGGAATTGTGGCGGCCGCGTCCTTGCTTCCCAGCATAGATCCTCCTGTTCGATGTTCAGCCTGCTCGAGAACGCTCGTTATGCCGCACGAATGCTGCCATCAGCATCTCAACAGCAATGGCACGGATGAACTCGCAGCTGCTGCGGGCGTTGCTGCCCTAGACTAGCAGCTCGGTCCCTTCGGCGGCAGCGACGACCTGCACGTGGCCGCTCCGCTCGCGCACCATCGTGCGGCACAGCTCCAACTGCTGCTCCAACTCGCCGTCGGCGCGGTCGGGCTCGTGGTGGAAGAGCACCAGCGTCTCCACCTCCGCGGCGATCGCGAACTCCACCGCATCGCGATACGATGAGTGGCCCCAGCCGCGATGCGCCATGTACTCCGCCCCCGTGTACATCGCGTCGTGAATGAGAACTTTGGCGCCGCGGGCGAACGCCACCAGCGCTTCGGGAGGCGACGCGTCCTCCTGATCGCCGAAGACATCCAGCTCGTTGTCCGGGATGAACACAACCGAGCCGTTGGAGCCGCCTGTAGCAGCCACGCGGAAGCCTAACGCGCCGCCCGGATGCCGCACCCGGATCGCTTCGACAGTGTACCCGGCGCCGTCGTGCCGGTCGCCGGTCAACTCACGCACGTCGATGCGCGCGCGCAGATCGTCGAAAGCCACCGGGAATACGACGGGACTCATCTGCTGCCTAACGACTACGCCGATGTGCGCCTGCAGCGCCGGATTGCCCCACAAGGTGAACTTGTTCCCCTGCTGAAACGCCGGCGTGAAAAACGGCAACCCCTGGATGTGATCCCAGTGCGCGTGCGTGAAGAAGATGTCGCCCCGGATGGGCGATCCATTGGCGCTCGCGACCAGAGAACGTCCCAGCTCACGTATCCCGGTACCCGCGTCCAGAATGACCAGCTCGTCATCTCC
>JBQTJS010000192.1:0-16365 GCA_052386875.1 Gemmatimonadaceae bacterium | reverse complement strand
CCGATCTTGGCCGGCCGGAACCGCATGTGCGGCAGCGTGGACCGCACCGAGTTCGTGAACTCGCGGTGCGTTGTCTCCATCACTGCGAATGTCGCTACGTCCGCCACGCCGGTACTATCGATCACGTACTGCACGACAACGTGCCCTTCCTTACGCTGCTCCAACATCGCCGGAGGATACGGCGGAGCCGAGCTTCCGTCATAACGCGCTGCTGCCGTATCCACCTCGAGCTGCGTGTATACAGTGTCGATCGACACGAGTGATGGACGCTGCGGCGCCGCCACTGGATCGCCCACGTCGAGCTGCAGCTCTTCGCCCCGCTGCTTCTTGAGCTTAAGCTCTGCGTCGTTAGGCCGGCCGCTTCCGGCAAAGCCAAGACCGGCTGTCGCGTCTATTGGGACGATATAGTCGATCCGCTCGCGCCTGGTCCGCTCACCCGCCACCTTGTCCTTGGGGATGAGATACGCGGCAGGAGCGAATGACTCTGCCAAGTGCCGCAGGCCGGATTCGTGACGCGTCGCGAACACCGCGCTCCCGACGATCAGCGCGTGCACCAGAGTGCTCGCGACAGGACCCTCGGTGAAAAGAGCCCACGAAAAGTGGTGCTCGTGGTCCTCGATGAGACGATGGAATAACATGCATCCCAGCGGGTCTTAGCCGTACCCCAGTCGCTTCCCCGAACGTTCCGACCTCATTCGCAGTATGAGCCGCGATCTACCCCGGGGCAAGCCTGCCCCCGCAACCTAACCGTCCCTTAACACGCGCCGTGACACCGGCGTAACGCCCCCCTCGCTGCGGGTATGTCCGCCAAAGCTGTCGGAGATCGGTCGGTCAGCGCGGAGGACCATTATTCCATCAGAGGGAATGGCGTAAGGCTGAGGACGGCCAGCCGCGTACGCCTTCACGCCTAACCACATGCCCGCGCCACCAACAAGCGTGAACTTCAAACCTGCCTTGACGATGGCCAGCGCGAAACCACGGCGCTGATCCGCAGGGATACCAGCCCCCAATTGAATAGCGTCCAACAGAAACGCGGCGAGAAGCACCAGACACGCGACACCAGCCACAGTCGTTACTACGCCTGTAACGTGTAGCAGCCTACGATGACCGCGTGAGATAGCGACGCCGACCGCAACGAGCACGCCGAGCAGCGGTGTGAGGAGAAATCCCGAAAGGAGGCCCGCTGACGCGAAGCGCCAGTCCATAGCAGCCCAGCGCCACGGCCACACGGCAGTCGCGAAGTCAGCGAGCGGCGCGACAACCAACAACGCTGCTATGAAATAGGCTGGACCGGTGAGCAGCACCAGCCGGTCGTCAGGGTTAGGACTGCGCCTCTGGATCATGGGGGGGGGACTAGCGCGTCGCCGATTCTACGCGGCTATGTCCAAGCGGCACGCAGCGCAGCGAATCCAGCAATGGCCACAAGTCCGGTCGCCAGCAGGATCCAGGTCGCCGGCTCAGGTGCGACGTGCGCTTCGGTCAGCTGCGTGCTTCCCGGAGCCCCCGTAATTAGCTGTTCGCCGCCCCCGCCGCCCCCGCCGCCGCCCCCACTAACCCCAGTGCCGCCGAAAGCCTCATCGCCCGGCGATCCGTTAGCCCAACTGATGTCCTGCCAAGCACTCGTACAGACGCTCGTGTTGGCGGCCGTTAGCCAGGTTTGCTCGGCTGCGACCAAGTACGGCACGCCGGCTCCAACAAGATTCCAGAACGCGGTCCTAAGTCCCGCCCACTGATGCATCCCTTCGAGCGCCTGCTGATCCGCGATCGCTGATCGCCTATTCTGGCCGATCCTTATTATGCCATGCCGTGCGTAGCGGCTGGTGCCGTCACCGATGTTTGTAAAAAATGCACTCCACTGATGCTCGAACGTCGCCGAGTTCAGGAAATCAAGGCAGAACAGGTAAACGCTTGGTTGCGCCGGGTCCGATAAAACAGCGCCGAAGAAAGGGGGTGCCGACAATCCGTAAGCCGCTCTACGGCCGTGGCCATCAGAGCTGAACTGCGGATTGTTGGTCTGCTGCGACTCGGCAACGTCAGTAACTGCAATCGCCACGAGGAGCAGCGCCGGCGAACGGATTCTACGCATCGATGCTGGCGCCTTCGAAATGGTTCTTTAGCGCGCCAGCCGCCGAACCCCACATGCCCGAATCCCCAATCGCTTACAATAGGGTTCGGCGACTGTGCGCTGGGTCACCGAAGCACCCTGCGTGCCAGCGCGCGTGATGGTTGGGGGCGTGAGCGTGACGCTCGCGCAAGGACATTTCTCGATTGGACTTACGGCGCAGCGTGCATGCGCTAGCAGTTGAGGCGCCCTTGAATGTTAGCCGGCGGAATCTTCCGACAGGCAGCACTCAGTGATGATTCTGTTGCACCAAGCGAACACGTCGGCCGATCGGAATGCGCATAGCTGCGACAGTAATTCTGCGTGGTTCGCGGATCAGGGAGCGGGACCACCGCACCTCTCTTGTCCGGTCGCGCGAGCGGATCAGGGAGCGGCACCTCCGCAGCGTGCTTGTAAGGTCGCGCGCTTTTGAAAAAAGCGGCTCGGGGATTCAGCCGAGCCGCGCAAGTCGCCTCGGTGGTTCCAACGCGCAGATCGAGACCGTCAGGTCTGCCGCGCGCCATCCCCACCGAGTCGTTTAGGATTTCGCTTCTTTTGGATCTCTTTGTTCAGCGCTAAGGCGCAGCGAGCTTCGGGTGGATGACGAAAGGGTTGAACCTCGGTCACTCGCACGCGTCACACGGCACGCCGCGACCGTTTCGTCGCTACGCAGCAGTCCGCTCACGTCGCTCTGCGATGAAGTTGTCGATGCGCTCTGCATGCGCGTCGGCATCCGTTTCGCCCAACTCGATGAGCCGCTTGAGGTAGTCTTCCTGGAACATCACGAGGCTTAGGATGTCCGGACTCGTTGTGCGCCGCGTTCCCAATCCGCGAGTAAGGAAGCGGAAGCCTTTTGGGAGGCGCGGCTCGTACTCGTGCGCGAGTTTACCCAGATCGCGCGACGGCCTGATAACGAGGATGTCGACGACACGCAGGCTTCCGCGCTGCGCTTCCGGGAGCCGTTCGAGGAGCCGGTTCATCAGCTCCAGTCGCGCGACGTCTTGATCGATTAGATCGAGGAAGACGGCGTTGTACAGCACGCCGAGCACTTGCGCCGGGGGCGGGTAGCCGGGGACCTGCGGTTGGTCCGCTTCGAGGCGCGAGCGATCGTAGCGTGTGGATATCGTGAGGATGCGCGAGGCGCCGAGGTGCAGGGCGGGCGATAGCGGCGCCGTTAGGCGGATGCCGCCGTCGCCGAACCACTCGCGGCCCACCCGCACCGCTGGGAAGAGGAGCGGCAGTGCTGTCGACGCCATCACATGGTCGAGGGTGAGCCGTGTACGCACGCTCTTGCGTTGCGGGCGCTCCCACATTTCGATCGTACCCCCCTGTACCCACGTCACCGACTGCGCGGTCGTATAGCTCGTGGCGCTGAGCGCGACGGCGGAGAGTCTGCCGTTTTTGAGATTGGCTTCGATGCCGGGCATGGTGCCGTCGTCATCGAGCACGAGCGCGCGGCCCAGGAATTCCTTGAGCGGAGAGGTGTCGACCAGCGCCCGTATGCGTTCGGCTTGGCCCAACCCGCCCGCGAACAGACGCCAGCCCCAGCGTGCGGCATTGCGGCTCAGTGTCCACGGGTCGACACGATAGACCTGATCGGGGGTGAGGGAGAGCCAGAGCCTAACGAGATCGTCCAGCGTGGCGAGCAGCGGCGCACGCGAAGAGGCGATGTGCGCCGTGTTCACTCCTCCGGCAGACACGCCGGTGAGGATCGGGAAGGTAAGGTCGGGGTAACGGCGCGCGATCGCACGGAGCACGCCGACCTGGTAGGCACTGCGGGCTCCCCCCCCTCCCAGAACGAGGGCGAGATCGGAGCAATCGAGCGGAGCGTAAAGGGCCATTGGAACGGGGTCCGGCATCCAGATGCTTATTTGGTCAAAACCTGTGCCTATGGTCTTGCTAGGGTGACGAGACACGCGCGGCGCGCGTTACTCCTTACCCGTTTTTGTATGTACCCATTTCGTGCGGGAGTGTAACGCGGCGGCGGCGGCGGGCGGCGGCGGCGGAGCGAGTACATACCAGCGGCGAAGCGCGAGCTGCGGGGTACAGCGGCGAGGTTCCAGTGCGCCCGCAGCGCGCCCCGGCCGGCCGTTCCGCCGCGCATCAAGCGCGCGCGCTACGAGGGGAGGACGGCCGTCGCTTCGATCTCGACCTGCGCGCGCGGCTCGATGAGCCCGGCCACGACCACTACGGACATGGCCGGATAGTGCCGGCCCATCACGTCGCGGTACGCCCGGCCGATGTCCTCCCGGCGCGCGAGGTACGCGTCGCGATCGGTGATGTACCACGTGAGCCTAACGAGGTGTGCCGGCTCGCCTCCGGCGGCGCGCAGGACCGTCACGACGTTGGCGAGCGCCGCGCGTGTCTGCTGCACCAGATCCTCCGTCTCGATCTGCCGCGTGGCAGGATTCCAGCCGATCTGCCCGGCAATAGCCAGGACACGGCCGCTGGCAACTATCCCGTTGGAGTACCCCGCAGGGCGCGGCCACCCCGGCACTGCGATGTGCCGCGGGTCCTCGGTCGTTCCGCTGTCACTCACGGGCAGGCTCGCGCAAGCGGTAGCGCTGCAGCTTACCCGTCGCCGTGCGCGGCAGCGTATCCACGAACTCCAGCGCCCGCGGGTACTTGTACGGCGCGATCTGCGCCTTTACAAAGTCTTGCAGCGCCTTCACAAGGTCCGCGTTAGGCAAGTATCCCTGACGCAGAACCACGTACGCCTTCACCAGCTGACCACGCTCCTCGTCAGGCACTCCCACTACGCCGCACTCCTGCACGCACTCGTGCTCCAGAAGGACCCCTTCCACTTCCGGCCCCGAAATGTTGTAGCCCGCCGAAATGATCATGTCGTCCGTGCGCGCCTGATACCAGAAATACCCGTCAGCGTCGCGCACGTACGAATCGCCTGTCAGGTTCCAGCCGTCCACGACATAGGCGCGCTGACGTTCTTCGTTGTCGAGATAACGACAACCTGTCGGCCCGCGCACAGCGAGCCGTCCGATTGTGCCATCGGGTACGGCGCGCATCGCCTCGTCGACCACGCGCGCCTCGTATCCCGGCACTACCTTGCCGGTCGCCCCCGGACGGATGCCGTCGTCGCTGGCGCCGATGAAAATGTGCAGCATCTCCGTGGCGCCGATCCCGTCGATAATGCGCAGGCCGGTGGCGCGCAGCCACGCCTCATAGGTCGCCAAGGGGAGCGCCTCGCCGGCAGAAACGCAGCGCCGCAGGCTCGACAGATCGTGCTCGCGGAGCATGCCTAACATCGCGCGATAGGCCGTCGGCGCAGTGAACACTACGCTCGCGCGATACTCTGTGATTGCCTTGATGAGATTGGCCGGCGTGGCTTGCTCCAGCAGCACAGCGGTCGCGCCGAGGCGCATCGGAAACAGCAGGATCCCTCCCAATCCATACGTGAACGCGAACGGAGGCGAGCCGATGAACACGTCGTCGCTCGTCGCCTTGAGCACGTGCGGCGGGAAGCAGTCGCAGATGGCGAGGACGTCGCGATGGAAGTGCATCGTCCCTTTCCCCTCGCCTGTGGTGCCGGAAGTAAAGGCGATCAGTGCCACGTCGTCGGCCGCTGTATCGACGTTGGGGAAGGTCGTCGGTTTGCCGGCCATCAGCCGTTCCAGCGACGCCCCGTTAGGCGCGCCGTCCGGCGCGCCGAAGCATACGACGCGTCCTCCCTCCCGAAGCGATCCGTCCGCGCGGCGTGCGAACGCCTCTGCGCATTCGCCGGCGAGCCGCGCGTCGCTGAGCGCCAGCGCGATGCGTGCCTTGTCGGCCGTGAACGCCAGCTCGCGCGTGCGCAGCAGGGGCATTGTGCAGACAACCACACCCCCCGCCTTGAGCACAGCGAACCAACACGCCGCCATCATCGGATTGTTAGGCCCGCGCAGCAGCACGCGGTTCCCGGGCACGACGCCCAGATCGTCGACTAGGACGTGCGCTATACGATTCGCCGTGTGCAGCAGCTCGCGATACGTCCAAGCGCCGTCGGCGAAGCGCAGCGCCGTGCGGTCGCTCAGGCGCCGCTCGACCTGTCTGTCGAGAAGTTCCACCGCGCAGTTCACGCGATCGGCGTAGCGCAGCTCCGGCGCGCCTGTGAAGTCCAGCTGAGGCCAAAGCTCGCGCGGCGGCAATGCGTCAAGAGTGAACCTGTCGACGAACGCGCTGGAGCCGCCCGGCGCCCACGGCAAGCGCTCAGTGACGTTATGCACCGCTCGACACTTCCTCGGCGCCGTCGTCCGACCAGAGCCGCTTGGCGATAACCAAGCGCTGCACCTCGCTCGTTCCTTCGTAGATGCGCAGGGCGCGCACTTCGCGGTACAGTTGCTCGACGGGGTTGTGCCGCTGTACGCCGCGCGCCCCCAATAGCTGCACTGCACTGTCGACGACGCGCTGGGCAGCCTCCGTGGCGTAGAGTTTGGCCATCGCAGCCTGGCGCCTAACGGAGTCGTCGCATGTATCGCGCATCCAGGCCGCGCGGTATACAAGCAGCGCACTCGCGTCGACGTCCACGGCCATGTCGGCGAGACGGCCTTGCGTGAACTGGCGCTCCAGAAGCGGCGCGCCGAATACATGCCGCTCGCGCGCGTGCGCCGCCGCCTCGGCAAGAGCGCGCCGTGCGAAGCCTAACGCAGCCGCGCCCACTGTCGAGCGGAAGACGTCCAGCGTCCCCAGTGCGACCTGCATACCGCTTCCTGCAGCGCCCACTCGCGCGCTCGCGCCGACGCGGCATCCCGTGAACATAAGACGCGCGAGGGGATGCGCCGCGATGGCCGTCAGCCGCTCGGCAATCGTTAGGCCCGGCGCATCGGCGTCTACAATGAACGCGCCGAACGCCCGCTCACCCTCCTCGGCGACGCGCGCGAAGACCACATAGAAGTCGGCGATCCCGCCGTTCGAGATCCACGTCTTCTCGCCGTCGATGATATATGCGTCACCTTCGCGCCGCGCCGCGGTGCGCATGGCGCCCACATCGCTCCCCGCCTCGGGCTCCGACAGCGCGAACGCCGCGATGAAATCCCCCGCCGCCACGCGCGGCAGATACAGCTGTCGCTGCGCGGCGCTGCCGAAAAGCGAGATCGGGCCGCTCCCCAGCCCCTGCATGGCGAAAGCGAAATCAGCGAGCGGGACGTAGCGGGCCAGCGTTTCACGCACGATGCATAACGAGCGCACGTCGAGCCGCGGCCGCGCACCGCCGTACTCCTGCGGGACGACCAGGCGCAACAGGCCGCGCTCGGCCAGACGCCTGACCAGACGGCGACACGCTGCGTCCACATCCGTTGCCCGCGCCTCGTCGAATGCGCTCCACGCTGCCGCTTCCTCCTCACACACGGCCTCCACTTCCCGCGCCAGCGCGCGATGCGCGTCGTCGAAAAAGGGCCACGCGAGAAAGGACCTGTCTACGACGGCACGCGACACTAGTTACCCTCGAACTCCGGCGTCTCTTTCGCGGCAAACGCACGATAGGCACGCACGAAGTCCGCCGTCTGCATGCATAACGCTTGCACCGCCGCCTCGTAGTCCAGTGCGTCATCGATCGCCATGTTCCACTCCGCGTGCAGCGCCGCCTTGGTGATGCCGTGCGCGAACGTTGGCCCGTCGGCCAGGGCGCGGGCAATTGCAACCGCCTCGCTCAGCAGCTCGCCCGGCTCCACCAGCCTGTTATAAAAACCGCAACGCTCGGCTTCCGTGCCCTGCATGAAGCGGCCGGTGTAAAGCAGCTCGCTCGCTCGCCCGTGCCCGATAATACGCGGCAGCAGCGCACAAGCTCCCATGTCCGCGCCGCTCAGCCCGACCCTAACGAACAGGAATGCAACCTTGCTGCGAGCCGTGCCGATGCGCAGATCGCTCGCCATGGCGAGGATCGCCCCGGCCCCGGCGCAGACCCCGTCCACAGCGGCGATGATGGGTTGCGGGCATGCGCGCATCGCCTTGACCAGACCGCCCGTCATTTTCGTGAACGCGAGCAGCTCATCCATGCGATCCGCCTCGCGCGCCGCCACGAGCGGGCCGATGATATCGTGCACGTCGCCGCCGCTGCAGAAGTTCTCGCCGGCACCGGTAATGATCACGACCTTAACGTCTCGCGCACGCTGCAGCGCACGGAATGTATCCGTCAGCTCGGCGTACGACTCGAAGGTCAGTGGGTTCTTGCGTTCCGGCCGCTCGAGCGTGATCGTCGCGACGCCGCGATCCACCTGCCAGGCAAAATGCCGCGGAGAGAGGGAAGCAGCGGAGATTTGCGGGGCTGTTGGCATGAGTCGTTAGGTTGCGCGCGCCGCAGCCTGCAACGCACGCTCGCGCTCGACAAGTCGCTCCAATTGATCCTTTCCTGAACGGTACTGCCAGGGCCACGGCTGCGCGCTCCAGCCGAGCTGCGCCGCCGCGTGCAGCGTCCAATGCGGATCGGCGAGGTGCGGCCGCGCGAGCGCCACGAGGTCGGCTCGCCCCGCGGCGATGATGGAGTTCACCTGATCCGCGTCGGTGATGTTCCCCACGGCGATCGTCGCACAGGGGACTTCGTTGCGCAGCCGGTCACTGAACGGAGTCTGCCACATGCGGCCGTACACAGGCTGTGCGTCGCTCGCCGTCTGTCCTGTCGACACGTGTATGATGTCGGCGCCGGCATGCACGAAAGCGCGTGCGATAGCGACCGAGTCCTCAGCGGATACTCCGCCGGCCACCCAGTCCGTCGCTGAGATGCGCACCGAGATCGGCTTCTCGCCAGGCCACGCGGCGCGCATGGCCTGGAATATTTCGAGCGGGAAACGCAGGCGCCGCTCCAGCGAGCCGCCGTACTCGTCCTGCCGCTGGTTGGCCAGCGGAGTGATGAAGCTGGAGAGCAGATATCCATGTGCGCAGTGCAGCTCCAGCATGTCGAAACCGGCCCTGGCGGCGCACTCGGTCGCATAGACGAAGTCGCGCCGCACCTTGTCCATGTCGCCGCGCGTCATGGCGCGCGGCGTGCGCATCGAGCTGCGATGTGGCAGGGGTGAAGGTGCGATCAGTTCCCAGTTCCCGTCATCGAGGTGGATGTCGGTTCCCTCGAGTCCCAGCTTGGTAGATCCCTTGCGTCCCGAATGGCCCAGCTGCAGACAGATCTTCGTGTTGCTCCACGCGTGCACGAAGTCGACGATGCGGCGCCACGCCGCCTCGTGCCCGGCGGTGTACATGCCGGTGCAGCCCAGCGAGATGCGTCCTTCCGGGGAGACACATGTCATCTCCGTGACCAACAGGCCGGCGCCGCCTAACGCGCGGCTTCCGAGATGCACGAGGTGGAAGTCATTGGGGATCCCCTCGCTTGCGCTGTACATATCCATCGGCGAGACAACAACTCGGTTCGGCAGCGTGAGGCCGCGCAGCGTGTAGGGCGTGAAAAGCGGCGGCGGGGAGGGATCGCCGCGGGCACCGGCGTTGCGCGCGAACCACGCTTCCACGCCGCCAAGGTAAACCGCATCGCGCAGCCGCAGGTTCTCGTGGCTCACGCGCTGGCTGCGCGTGAGCAGCGAGTAGGCAAACTGCTCGGGGTCCAGCGGCCAGTAGCGGGCGACGTGCTCGAACCACTCCATGGAATTGCGCGCCGCGTTCTGCAGGCGCAGCACCTCCGTGGAGCGCTCATCCTGGTAGCGCGCGAGCGCAGCCGCGCGCCGGCCGGGACTCGCGTCGGCGCCTAACGAGCCGATCTCGCGGGCCAGCACGATGGCGTCCTCCATTGCCAGCTTGGTCCCGGATCCGACGGACCAATGCGCTGTGTGCGCAGCGTCGCCTAACAACACAATCCGGCCGGCGTGCCACTGCCGGCTCGCTACGCGCAGAAAACGCTGCCACGGCGCCTGACGCCGGTGCTCCGCGTTATGGAGCAGCCGCTCGCCGCCGAGCAGATCCGCGAACAGCTCCTCGCAGGCTGCGACGGTAGCGTCCGCATCCAACCTGTCGAACCCCGCCGCGCACCAGGACCTCTCGTCGCACTCCACTATGAACGTCGCCAGCTCGTCGTCGAATCTGTACGCGTGGGCCTGGAATACACCGTGGGCATTGCGCACGAAGGCAAATGTGAAGGCGTCGAAGCGCCGGCGCGTCCCCAGCCACACGAAGCGGTTGCTGCGCAGATCCAGATCGGGCTGGAAATGAGCGGCGTGCTGCGCGCGGAGTCCCGAGCTCACTCCGTCCGCTGCGACAATCAGATCGGCCTGCGCCACGCCGAGCGCAGCCAGCTGCGACTCGTCCGCCACCTCCGTGCGGAAACGCAGAGTCACACCTAACGACGCCGCCCGCCGCTGCAGGATGCCGAGCAGCGTCTTGCGCGCGATGCCGCTGAAGCCGTGGCCTCCGGAACGGATCACCCTACCGTGGATGTGCACGTCGATCTCGTCCCAATGCGCGAATGCGCCGGTGATCGCTCGATATGTCGGCTCGTCGGCCGCGCGGAAGTGCTCCAGCGTCTGATCGGAAAAGACGACACCCCAGCCGAACGTGTCGTCCGGCGCATTGCGCTCGATCACGGTGATCGCGGCACGCGGATTCCGCTCCTTGAGGAGCAGTGCAAAATACAAACCGGCCGGCCCGCCGCCGACCACCACAACGTTCAAGGGAGGTCTCGCTGGTTGACGCCAGTCGGATTCTACTCCCGCGCCGGCTGCCGCGAAACCCGAGGCCGGCGCCGGAAGCGCCTAACGCGAACTCGCCGGCAATCTAGCGCGACCGCGGCACCAACAGGTCCAGCAGCGACGGCGCCGCCGGCTTGATCTCGTTCCGCTCCAGACGGTCGAGGATCTGCTCCAGCGCGAGATGCACTCGCTCTACCTTGCGCCGCTGCGCGCGCGCCACAGCGGCCGCTCCCAGCGCGCCGAGCCCGCCCCAAAAACTCCCCACCAGCCCGCCGACAAGCAGCGACCCTTCCGGTATCAGCGACGCAATCGCGAGCACCCCCGCTCCGGCAGCGACACCGCCCCCAGCCGCGACTCCCGCACCTACAGCGCTGCGCCTACGGCCGGCCCACATGTCAGCGTGCAACCGGACCAGCGACCGCTGGGCGTCTACCGGCGCCGCCGTAGCTGCCGTCTCCGCCGCCAGCACCAACGCGTACGCGCGGCCGCGAAAGTTGAGTCCGCGCTGCAGATTACCGAGGAAATCGCGCCGCGGCTCCCACGTTAGGCGGTCGCCGTGCCGCCGCTTCGGTTGCAGCGACTCGTGCGATTGCATCCACTCATCCAGCGTAGCCAGCAGCGTGCCCGGCGAGCCGCGTACTATCCGCGCCGCGCCAACCTGGCTCGCTCCGAACCACTCGGCTACAACTCCACGAGTCGCCGCGGCTGGAACGTCGACCCGCGTACGCTCCTCGGCCAGCGCGCGCCGCACAAAGTCCGCACCGATCCCAACCTCACCGCCAAGCTCGATCAGATCCTGCTCGCTCATCCCCTCCGATGGCTCGACGCTGTGTGCCTGAAGCTCCGCCGCACGGGTCAACACACGCTCCAGCGCGCCACGGTCGAGGGTGCTGCGGGCCGTGGACGGGAGGGATGATGATGCGTCGTCAGGCATGAGCCGGTCTTACGAAACGCCGGCCTGGAAGTTCACGCCACCTGGCGTCCGCAGCTTACGCAAAAGCGCCAACCCACGTCCAGCTCCGTATTGCACGCCGGACAACGCTGCACTGTGAGGTCGTGCCCGCAGTATGGACAGAAGGTCACGGAACGACCGGCGGGAAGTTCGCCGCTGCAGTAGCGACAAACCTCTCCCTGCGGCGCCACGGCTGCTCCGCCCAAAGATGCGCGCGGCACGGGCTCTCCGGCTTCGCCCGCCGCCTTCGCGGACGTACTCTGCGCCGGTGATTGTCGCGAAGGGGGGGAGGGGGAGGCGCGATCGGCTGGCGCTGCGGACTCCTCTGCCTGCACGGGCTGAGTGGCCCGAGCCGCCATGGCGGCGCTTCCCGCAGCCGCGCTGGCTGGTGCGGGACTGGCAGCGGCGACACGGTGGACGGGCTGCTTATCGGCGGCGCGCACGGCGTCTGCGGCGATTGCGATGCGAGAGGTTGCGTAGGCGCGGTACGCTGAAGTATCCGGATTGGATGACTCCAGCTCCTCTCTCAGCGAAACTTGCATCTCCGCGTCACCCGTTAGGTAGCCGCGCTCACCTGAAATGAGGCGCATCAGAGCCACCTCGTAATCCTCCACAGTTTCGACGCCAAGCTCGCGCCGGTTAAGACGGTAGGGGACTACTTGCTGGTATAGCTGCGAAATCTCGAAGGGCTGTGTGAGCAGCTCAGGGTATGCGGCGCGCACGTTATGCACCGCACGGCGGAATAGGCGATCCAGGTCGTCCATCATCGTCTAAAGTAGCGCTGGAGTGCGGCGAGCGCCGCCCGAGACAAGACGCCCCCCTAGGGCGTCGGTAACCGGCCGGCGGCACGGAAGGCATCGCTCGCCGGAAACGGTTCCGGGACAACACTGGCGCCGACGTTGGCGCGCCGCTCCAGCCACTCGTCGAACCCCGAATCGACAAGCCCGCCTGAGCTTGTTTGCGTATCGGCGGCGCGCATCGCCAGGTAGTTGGCATACTCGTTCTGCGGATGTCCGGCGTGTCCGCGCACCCAGCGCCACTGCACAAGCTGACTGCCGGCGACCCGCACGGCTTCGTACCACAGCTCGAGGTTTTCCACGCCGCCACGGCGCCTCTTCCAGCCTTGCTGCGCCCACTGATGCACCCAAGACGTCATGCCGTCGACGATATAACGCGAGTCGGTAGTGAAGACGACTCGGAGCGCCTTCCCCTTGCGTCCTAACGCGTGAAAGCACTCGATCACCGAGCGTAATGCCATGCGATTGTTGGTGGTCGCCGGCTCGGAAGTCCATAAATCGCGCCTAACGAGCTTATCGCGCTGCAGGATCTCGACCAGCACCCCCGCTCCTCCGGGGTTCTCGCCCTCCCGGCCGTTCCCCAGGCAGGACTCGTCGGCGAACACGGCGACGAGCGGCGGGTCACCAGCGAGGCGCGGCCCGCCGATTCCCGCAGGGACGCTCTCGCTCATTCAACTATCTCGATCCGTTCGATCTCGTCGAGCAGGACGCTCATCGGCTCGCCGGTCGCAGGGTGCACGGCCTCGAGCGCTTCGCGTCCCGCGCGAAGCGCCAGCCGCCGTGGGACGACAACCAACTCGCCGCCGAGTCGCGTGAGGGCAACGCGCAAGCCGGCGGTGATAGCGCTTTCGAGGCGCTCGTAATCTTCGTGGGACCAGCGCGCCATCACCGTGACGTACCGCACCAGTCGAGCGCCAGCCGCGTGAGCACGCGCGCAGCCCGGTCGACCTCATCCAGAGGTACCCACTCCGTGCTCGAATGGGCCAGCGTTATGTCGCCGGGCCCGAAGCAGATCGCCGGTATTCCGGCGGCGTTGAGCAAAGCTGCGTCGGTCCAAGCGCTCATCCCTGCGACACGCACGGACTCTTGACTCGCAGTCAGAGCCCGGCCGAGCGCCAGGCAAATGGGCGCATCCAGCGCCACGTCGCTGGGCATTTGCGTGAAGACATGCCGCACAGATGCTTGCAGGGCTGCGTGCGATTGCCTAACGCGGGCGCAGACCTCTCCGAATTCGCCGACAACGGCATCGCTGGCTTCACCCGGCAACGTACGCCGCTCGATGTCGAGGCGGCATGCATCCGGATACGTGGACCAGCCCACTCCGCCCGAGATCATGGAAGCGTGCAGCGAGGCGTGGCCCAGCAAGGGATGCATGCGTCTGCTCAATACATCGCGCTCGAAATCGCTCAGTGCGCACATCACCTGAGCAGCGTGCGCTATGGCGTCGATCCCCAGGTCGTAACGGCTTCCGTGAGCGGCCCGCCCGGTGCACTCGATACTGACCCAAGTAAAGCCGCGGTGCGCCGGCATCATCGCTAGGCAGGTCGGCTCGGTCACGATCGCGGCATCCGCTGTTATCCCTGCGGCGACGAGCGCGCGCGTGCCGGCGCTGCGGTACTCCTCATCGGCCACAGCGGCGATGATGATCTCTCCGTCCAGCCCATGGTCGAGGGCCGACCGTGCGGCGGCGCACATCGCGGCTACCCCACCCTTCATGTCGCATGCGCCTCGGCCGTAGAGTCGGCCCGCACGTTCGTCGGCGGTGAACGGAGCGTGCGTCATCCCGTCGACAGCCACCACGTCGAGATGTCCGTTGAACATCAGGGAACGTCCGGTCCCCTTCTTACCAGCACGCGCCACGACGTTGGCTCTTTCTGCCGCTCCGTTGGCGACGCCCTCCTGCAGCTCGACCTCGAATCCCCAATCCTGCAGCACGGCGGCCAGTAACCGTGCGACGGCCCCTTCTCCCGGCGCGTTGGGGACCAGTTCAGGGTTGCGGGAATCGATGCCGACGAGGGCGCGCAGCAATCCCCGGGCGTCGCCCGGCGCTATGCGGCTCACTCCTCGGCCATCCACCTGAAGCCGCTTTCGTCGATGCTGACGGGGACCAGTTGCGCCATCTCGGCGACAGTGCGGCGCACGAAATCGGCGTTGTCGATGCCTGCGACGACGAGTATGCAGCCGCCGCCTGACGCACCCAACGCCTTGCCGCCTAACGCACCGGCAATTCGCGCGCGTGCCAGGATCTCATCGATCAGCGGCGTGGGGATCGCCGGATGTAATGCACGCTGGTGCACCCAGTGCTCACCGACGAGCGTCCCCAGCTCGTCGACATCGCCGCGCCGCACAGCGGCGACCATCTGCGTGGCGAGCCGCTTCATGCACGCCAGCGAGGCGAGCACGACTGGATCGCGCAAGCGGTACGCGTCGAGCACCGCCGAAACTGTATCACCGCTGATGCGAGACTGCCCCGTATAAGCCACAATGCAGCGCCGCTCGAGAGAGCGCCGCAGGTCCGCGGAGAGCGCGAGCTGGCGCACGCGTGTCGCGCCGCCGAACTCCAGGGCAAGGGCACCGCCGTAGGCAGCGGCATAGTGATCCTGCCGGCCCCCGGGGACGTGCAACTCTTCCACTTCGGTGGCGCGGCTGCGCTCGGCCAAAGCTGTGCGATCGAGCGATTCACCGCGCCATGCGGCGAGCGCGCCGGCGATCGCCACACCGGCCGCGGAGGAACCTCCCAGGCCGGCGCCTAACGGGAAGTCGTTGCGCAGCTCCACTTCTACGTCGCGTACTCCGCTTTGACCGAGCGCCGCCTCGACAAGGCGCAGATCCGGCGTCCGCGTCCCCGCAGCGAGCGCGCCGGCGTTCGCGTTATGCGGCGTGGCGCCGCCGCCCCCTGCGCGATGCTGATCGCTCGATCGCCTGAGACGCACTGTCGCGTGTGCGGCGATCGCGACGCTGCACACGCAGCCTCCTTCTTCTTCGCTGTAAGGCGGAACGTCGGTCCAGCCACCACCGAAGTCGATCCGCGTCGGCGCTCGCGCCACAAGCGATCTCACGGTTCCAGCGTCCCGAGCAGGTCGAGGTGCCACGCGCAGCGCATAACGCCGAAAACCTACCATCGGAACATCGCGGCGGAAGCGACGCAGACCTCTCAGAAACGCAAATGGACGGCGTCGTGCGCCGCCCATGCTCGTGCCGTCGTGCTGACGTCGTTAGTGCTTGCGTGCCTTTTTCGCCGTGCCTTTCGCAGCTGCTTTCGGCGCCGGCTTCTTGTCACTCACCTTCTTCGCCGCCGGCGCGCTCTTAACCACGCGCTTTTCGGGCTTCGCGCGCGGCTCAGAAGTGGGGACAGCCTTTGCGCTGGCTTTGGGCAACGGGCGCGACGCGTGCGCCTGCTCCACTTCGCGCATCAGCTTATCCGCTTCTTCCTGCGTCATCTGCCCCCGCCGCACCATGTATTGCACGAGCTCGCGGGCACTCTCGAGCGCGAATGCAGTGAGGCCGGCAGCAGCGCCAATAACGTCCTTCATCGCCGCCGCCATTTTGCTGCCAGCTTCGAGGCTGATCTGATGCGCTCTCGCAGCCATTTCGGCGACCGCGTCGCGCACATCCTGACCGCGGTGTCCGGGGCCGCGCCTTGGTGGAGGCGACGGCTTGGCGCCGTCGGCGGGACCGGTCGCAGCCGCAGCGGACGCTGCTGGCACTGTAGGCGTTGGAGGCGCTGTTGGCGCTATGGGCGCTGTGTCAGTCATGAGTTTGCGTTTCGAGCTCTCGGAGTCACGCATCCGATGTCTGCAAATCTAGCTGGGCAGCCTCGCGGCGCTGGCAGACGAGCGATGACGGGGATGAGGCGAACGGCGCGAAGTATATGATTTTTCGGCGCTTATGCAAGGCAGC
>JBQTJS010000191.1:0-8730 GCA_052386875.1 Gemmatimonadaceae bacterium | reverse complement strand
TCATGCTGCAGCACCAGGGCCCTGCCGACCGGCAACGCGCGGAAGAGATCGCACTGGAGGAAGTAATGCTCATGCGTCCCCGTCTGTGACGCCTTGGCACACGTGCACGACATCACGCTGACCGTGCCTAACGAAGTTTCGTCGTCAACGTGCATGGGATGTGCTGCGCCGTCGCCGCCCAGCAGATCGGCGAACTCGCGTGAGATCTCGAGCTTGCCGTCCCCCGGCGTCTTGCGGCCGACGACCACGCGTTCGGCGGCCGTCATCGGACCCTGCGGCCGTTCTGCACTATTACGCGCACGTCGCGCATGACAGTCATGTCGCTGAGTGGATCGCCGCGAACCGCAATGACGTCGGCGAAGCGGCCCGGAGCCAGCACGCCGATGCGATCCTCGGCCTTCAAGAAGCGCGCCGGCCACAGTGTCGCCGACTGGATCACTTCCATATGCGGAACGCCCAGCTCGGCCCACTTCACCATCTCGCGCCATGTGGCATCGTTGTGGAACATGCTGGGGATCCCTGCATCCGTGCCTATGAGGAGCCTAACGCCTGTAGAGCGTAGCTGCTGAAACTTGTGAGGGAGGATCGGGATGCGTGACGGGAACAGCGCGTAGTACGGCAGGTGCGGAATCGCGCCGAGGGAGCGGCGGATCTCGTCAGCCATGTCCCGCGGCATACCCTCGCGCCACGCGGGATCGTCCAGTCGCTCGGCGAACGACTGTCCCGAGGCGTACATCGTGTACAGCGGCGAGATCGTCGGCGTCCAGTAGAGCGATGAGTTCCGCTCGCGCATCCCCTGGAGGACATCCTCGGGATACCCGGGAGCCGTACCGAGTCCCGTGTGCTCGAAGTTGTCGACGCCGAAGCGGAGGCCGCGCCGGATCTCTTCCATGCGGTGCGCGTGCGCCACGACAGGCTTGCCTAACCGGCGCGCGGTCTCGACGATCGCTCGCAACTCGGCGTCGCTCAGCTGATCCTGGTCGATCAGCTTGATGACGTCGACGCCCATCCGGACGACTTGCTCGACCTTGGCCTCAGCGTCGGCCGCGCCGTTAAGTCCCCAGCGGAAGTCCTTCTCGTAGTCTTCATACGGGGCGCGCTGGAGGAAGGGCCCCGAAACGAAGAGACGCGGTCCGGGGATCTCACCCGCGGCGATGCGGCGCTTGACCTCGAGGATATCCCTGGGCGGCGCGCCGAGGTCGCGCGCGGACGTGACGCCGGCCCAGAGCAGCTGCTTGGCGGCGATAGGCATAACGAGCGTCGCGTTGCGCGCGCCGTAGAGCTGGTTCCAGCGCTTGTAGTCCCCGTGGCCGAGGATTTGAAGATGCACGTGCATGTCGATCAAGCCCGGCATCACGGTCATGCCGTTCGTATCGATCACCGGCACGTCCGCGGGAACGTCCACATCTTTGTCGCGGCCGACTGCGAGGATCCGCTCGCCGGCGACGAGTACCACCCCATTCTCGATAGGCGGGCCGCCGTAGCCGTCCAGGACACGACCTCCGACGAGCGCCAAGGTAGGCCGCTGCTGTGCGCCTAACGAGACGGCCAGCGCCAGTCCGGCGGCAACCGCGCCGGCTGCCCGCGCGAAACGCCCGATAATCGCCGCTACAGGTTCGATCGATCGGATGCTGCCGACGCTTTTACCGGCCTGCCAGTAGTCGCGTGACGCGTCGCCGCGATGCAGCGAGCGCTTGAGAGCGAGGAACGACTTCATCATATAGAGCGTTCTCATGAAGTGTTTGGTGCGACGGTTGCGCAGAAGCCAGCGTGCCATTGGGCTCGCACGTGTTCCGAGGCGCTGCACATAGGGAGTGTTCAGGACTGCCACAGGAATGCCCGTGAGGCGTTCCGTCAGCACTACATCACCCTCCGCGGCCGAGACAATCGCATCCTTGTAGCGTGGGTGCGCCGAGCACTCGTCGGCGGCGATGAACCGCGTGCCGAGCTGCACGGCCGCATAGCCCAGATGGAGCGCGGCGACGAACTCGTCTGCCTCGCCGATACCGCCGGCGCACACGAGCGGTAAGCCGAGAGGGGCGAGCTGTTCGTACAGTTGCTCCGGCTTGAGAGGTCCGGCATGGCCCCCCGCGCGGCTGTTGACGCAGATCAGACCATGGACTCCCGCGTCGAGCCCTTTGCGCGCCCATTTCATCTCCGTAACGTCGTGATAGACGATACCGCCGAACGGCGCTACCCGATCGACCACCCAACGAGGGTTGCCTAACGAAGTGATGAAGAAGCGAACCCCTTCCTCCAGCGATACATCGATCCAGCGCTCCATGCGCGAGCGGTACCGCGTAGAGGCCTGCTCGATGAGCGCATTCATGCCGATCGGCCGGCCGTCGGCGAGAACGCGAACGTAACGCAGCCCCTCGCGATACTCGTAGCCGTGCACGTAGGTGAGCGAGACGGGCTGCACGACACCGATGCCCCCGGCCGCCGATACGGCGCCCACAAGCTCCGGATTGCTGCATGGATACATCGCGCCGCCGATGATCGGCAGGTTGACGCCTACTTGGCGGGTGAACAGAGTGTCAAGAAGCAAGGATGAGCTGAAGCTAGAGCCTGGCGCCACATCGCAGAAACATCTCACCGATGAGGCGACCAACACGCGCGGGCGAAATCATCCTAATGCCGTAGAGCAGAGGACCGGAATAAGGAGAAAGCGCGACAGAATTGAGAGAACGCACAAATCTTACAGTTCGGACAGTACATGCAAATGAGACACCGATGCGCTGCGGCTCCTCGGCGATCATCCGCTTGACCATCGCGATGCAGCACAGCTGATTCAGTAGCTCTTCTACATCGCCTCTCTAGACATCTCGAGGGATAATCCGTGCATCTACTTCGCCTGGCGACGCTGGCCGGCGTCTCTGTGCCGACGCTGCTCGGCGCTCAGCAGCGCGCGCCGCGTCCGTTCGTTCCTGCCGATTGGTACCGCCTGACGACTGTGAGCGCGCCCGCGATGTCGTCGGACGGGCGGCTCGTCGCGTTCACGGTAACGACAGTCAAAGAGAGCGAGAACAAGCGTCATGCGGAGGTGTGGGTCGTCGCGACCGATGGTGGCGCTCCCCAGCGGTTCACGTCGCCGAGCACGGAGAGCTCCAATCCACGGTTTTCTCCGGACGGAAAGTACTTGCTGTTCACTTCGACGCGGCCGGGAAGCAAGGCTCGTACGTGGGGTCTCAGGATGGACCAGCCGGCGGGGGAGGCTGTTGAGATGGACGCCTATCCGGCGGGCTCGCTGCCGCGGGACAAGCGCTTCGTCGTGTGGAGCGAGGCCGATACGGCACCTAACGATACGACGAAGAAGGACCGCTGGACTGCGATGCAGGCGATGGCGCGGCCGCCGTTCGGAGCCGTCACCGAGCCGCTGGATCCCAAGCGGTTCGACGGCCGGCACATAACCGAGATGTCTTACAAGGCGAACGGACCCGGCTTCCTCCCCGGTCCGCGAGAGGCGCGAGCGTACCGCGCCGTGAACCTGTGGACCAAGCCGCTCGACGGCCCGGCGCCGAAGCGCAAGATCGACGAGCAGCCGTATTCGCGGCGCGCTGCGGCAGTCTCGCCCGACGGGCGCTGGGTGGCCTACGTAGCGGACCGCGTCCTGCGCTCCGACTCCGTGGTAACCGCCGAGCGTGATTCGTTAGGCAGGCTTCCATACAACAGGGTGCGCGACGAGGCGCCGCGCAACGATGTGGATATCTACGTCATCAGTGTCGCCGGCGGCGAGCCGCGCCGCGTGGCGACGTTCGGCGGCAATGAGAGCGATCTGGAATGGTCGCCCGACGGTACGCAGTTGGCGTTCGTCGCGGCGCCCTCGCGTACGGCATCGCGGCGTCTCTGGGTCGTCAGGGTCCCAGCTCCGGGCCAACCGCCTGCAACGCCGGTCAACCTGTTAGGCAACTGGCAGTATGAACCCGATCGCATCTGGTGGCTTCCCAACGGCACCATTGCGGTATCCGCGGCCATCGGCGGACGCAGCGCACTCCTGCTGCTGGATCCCGGCTCGAAGTCCCTCAAGGAAGTCGTGACAGGTTCGCGCCGTCTCAGCGGCTTCACGTTCGACGAGGGAGGGACCAAGGTGGCGTACGTCGCGACCAGTCACACCAAGCCGACCGAGCTATATGTGGCCAATCTGGACGGGACCGGCGAGCGACGCCTGACGGCTTTCAACGACTCGCTGAACGCGCAGGTCGCCTGGTCGGATGCCGAGCGCTTCACTTACAAGTCGTTAGGCAACCGCGAGATCGAAGCGTGGCTGATGAAGCCCCACGGTTACGCGGCGGGGAAGAAGTATCCGCTCGTTTTGTACATCCACGGCGGCCCGCACAGCGCGTACGGCGAGAACTGGTTCGACGAGTTTCAGAATATCGCTGCCACGGGTATGTTCGTGCTCTTCACCAATCCGCGCGGCTCGTCAGGTTACGGCGCCGACTTCACGTTCGCGACGCGCGCGCGCTGGTTCGACGAGGACTACGTGGACCTCATGAAGGCAGTGGATATCGTCGCGCAGCGCTCCGACGTCGACTCGACGCGCATGGGAGTGACCGGGGGTTCGTACGGCGGCGTGATGACGGCCTGGGTCACTGTGAAAACGAATCGCTTCAAGGCGGCGCAGGCTGACCGCATGATCTCGAACTGGTGGTCCTGGTACGGTACGAGCGATGCGCAGGGACTTACCGAATTCGAGTTCCTCGGCAAGCCGTGGGACAATCCGGCGCTGTACGACACCCTGTCGCCGATCCGCTACATCAGGAAGGTGAAGACGCCGACGCTGATAGTGCAGTCGGAGGAGGACCACCGTACGCCGATGACGGATGCGGAGCAGTGGTTCATGGCGCTCAAGAAGCACGGAATACCAGTGGAGTTGGTCAGGTATCCGCGGTCGACGCATGATCTATCGCGCACGGGGGAGCCGTGGTTGCTAGTGGACCGGCTAGGCAGGTTGCGGCAGTGGTTCAACTATTGGCTGAAGCCGGAGGAGCAGAAGAGAGTGACCGACTCGCGTTAGGCCATGGCGGCTCCGCCGAGTGCCTGGTGAGAGGAGACGCTGCGAGCCGGAGGTCGCGACAACCGAGATGGACTCAACGACGATCCAGCTGCGAGCAGGGTCTGAAGTACGCTGTTGCCAACCCGTTCGTCTTGGTCAATCGGGACCGGTCTAGCGAGTGCTGACACTTCTGGCCGTTGCGCAGGGGATCGCGCTCGTGGTGTTGGCCGCGCGTTTGTTGCCGGGACGGACGCGGCGGCTGCCTCTCGGCCCCGTGCCTGACGCGGGTCCGCCGCGCGTGACTGTGCTGCTGCCGACGTTGAACGAGGCCGCGCGCGTGCGCCCTTGCATCGAGGGGCTCATGGCACAGGGGCCGACAGTGCGCGAGATCGTCGTAATCGACAGCCACTCCAGCGACGGCACGGCTGATCTCGTTAGGCGCCTAGCCGCGGGCGACTCACGCGTACGTGTCGTCGCCGATCCGCCGCTGCCTGGCGCTTGGATCGGTAAGGTCTGGGCCCTACAGTATGGATTGGAGCAAACTTCCGGCGATTGGGTGCTGAACGTCGACGCGGATATCGAGCCGCTGCCGGGAATGGTCGCGGCAGCTGTTCGCGCCGCCGAGGAGTTGCGCTTGGATGTGGTATCGTTCTCGCCTTGTTTTGCGGGTCAGACGGCGGCGGAGCAGTGGCTCCAAGCGGCGCTGCTGGTGACGCTGGTGTATCGTGCCGGGGCGGCGCCCGCGAGCGGGATGGTTCCGGCGCATCGGACCATGGCCAATGGGCAGTGCTTTCTGGCGCGGCGCTCCGTGCTCGAGCATCATGCTGGGTACGAACCGGCGAGTTCGTCGTTCAGCGACGATGTGACCCTGGCGCGCTACCTGGCGCGGAGGGGGGTGAGCGTGGGGTTTCTGGATGGGTCGCAGCTTTTCTCGGTGCGCTCGTATCGCTCGTTAGGTGAGATGTGGCGGGAGTGGGGGAGGTCGCTCGATCTCAAGGACGCGACGACGCAGCTCAGGTTGACCGCCGATGTTCTTTTTCTGGCACTGGTGCAAGGGGCGCCTATAGCTGTCATCTCCCTTCTTGCCCTGGGTGCTCTGCGAGGAAGTGGAGCTGTGATGTGGGGGCTGCTCGCGGTGAACGCGGTTCTGCTTGCCGTTCGCTTGGGGATGCTGCCGGCGTTGGCCGGGTCGTACGACAGGAGACATTGGACGTACTGGCTTTCGCCCCTCGCGGATCCTCTGGCCGTGCTAAAGCTCATCGCTTCAGCGGCCACTCGGCGGCCAAAGTGGCGCGGCCGAGCATACCGGTTTTAGGACTTGGTGCCGAGCCCGGCGTGGCGGCGGCTCGCGCTGCACGATCGGTTAGGCGCATGTGCCACGCGAGCTGTGCTGCCGCCGCCGCTGCCTAACTAGGAGCGCAGCTCACTCGTCGCCTGCGCCGCTACTTCCGGCGCCAAGGCATAACGCAGACGTGCCGCGATCCCGCCGACTTCGTCCAGCCGCGCGGCTGCAACGCCGGAAACCTGCTCAACCTGCGCATGCGTACCTAACGCCATGCGCACGGCAGCCTCCGCGTCCGCCGCGTTGTTCTCCAGGAACGCCGCCGTGAAATAAAGGTCGCGCACGCGGCCTTGCTCGAGCGCTCTTTGCGTCTCCAGGGAACCGCGCACGCCGAGCCTGTCGCTCGCTGCGCTCGCCAGCGCCTCGTCAATACGCTCGAGATCGACAGCATCCCGCAACGCAGACGCCGACTCGCGTGCGACCTTCGCCACGTCTGCCTTCGTGGCGTGCACGTCGAGCCGCGGCGCCTGTTGCGCACGCGGTGCGATGTCTGCCGGCAGTCGCGCTAGCAGCGCCGTCGCGACAGACGGTATCCCCCCAATCACTACCCAGGCGCTATCCGTGGCGAGTTTGGTCGTCCGCTCCACAACCTCGCCCAGCATGTGCATCGTCCCTTCTCGCAACTCGCGCTGTGCCGCATCGGCTCCGGTGGCGCCGCGCGTTCCGCTGTGGAACCCAGGCTTCGGCGGCGCGCTCATGTGCGACGGCCGCTCCACAGTGGCCTTGGCCCGCAGTGTATCGATCAAATCAGCTTTGTGCTCGACGTAGCGGAACAAGCGTGCCTTCCGGCTGTCGGCTACAACGACAAAGACAGGTCGCTCTTCTTTCAGCGCACGGACGTAAGGTGTTAGGCATGGTCCCGTGCTCCACACAGCCATCGTCGGGACCGCGGCAGGAACCGGCCCGGCGTGGTGCTCGCCGTCCGTTGTAAAGAATCCCGCCCAACCCGGAGAACGGATCATTCCACGGATCGCGCCGAGTCGCTCCAGAAGCAAGCGGCGGCACGTCGCAAAGGCCTCGCGATCGCTGTGCGACGAGCCCGCGAGCCAGGATTCGATGTCATCCAACGAATTGCGCAGCTCAATCCGCCAGCGCCGGCGTTTCGCGGGGTCTTTTTCCTCGCCGTTGACGTACGCGCTGAGCACGGCCTGTCCGCCCAACGCATGTCCGAGGTCTACGAGGTCATTGTAGGTCAACATTGTTGTCAAGGGTCAAGGAGCAGAGGTGAATAAGCAAGTACCGACCCAAGGTACGCTCGCGGCTGAATCGTGTTGCATAACGAATTCCCGTTCGGTTGTTGAGCTTGATGGCACGGATTTGTCGCGGCAGCTACCTCGTGCTATGCTTGTGCCGGCACAGCGAGCCCGGCCGTCGGAGGACTATGTCCACGTGCGTCAGTCTATGGTTGTCACCCGGTGGTCGCGCCTACGGCTCCCGTCCGCGGTTGTCACCCGGTGCTACGGCTCCCGTCCGCGGTTGTCACCCGCTGGTCGCGCCTACGGCTCCCGTCCGCGCTCTAAGCAGAGCGTTGCAGGGTTACGTCGTGATGCAGATGCGGCGTTCTCAGCCGGCCCTTGGCCGCGCGCCAGCCAGAGCCGGTAGAACGCGGCAAGTGACCTAACGATCTCATGTACAGGCGAGCGCGGACGCGCTAGCGTAGCCCCATCGACCATTCCAGTGTAATGGACTCTCGGCACTACTTGCTTGGCGACATCACGTGGGCGGCTATGCGCACGCAGTCCTACGAAGTTGCCGTCCTTCCATGGGGCGCGACCGAAGCGCACAACCTGCACCTGCCTTACGCGACAGACAACATCGAGACGGAGGCTATCGCGGCGGAGGCGGCGCGGATTGCGTGGCAAGGCGGCGCGCGCGTGATTGTCCTTCCTACCGTGCCATTCGGCGTCAACACGGGACAGGCGGACATTCCCTTCTGCATTAACATGAATCCGAGCACACAGGCCGCGCTGCTGCGCGACGCCGCGTTAGGCCTCGCGCGACACGGAGTGCGCAAGCTCGTGATCTTGAACGGCCACGGCGGCAACGACTTCAAGCAGATGATCCGCGAACTGCAGCCGCAAGCAGGTCTGTTCATGTGCCAGCTCAACTGGTACTCCTGCCTCGATGCGGCGGAGTTCTTCGCGGAGCCGGGCGATCACGCCGGCGAGCTGGAGACGAGCCTCATGCTGCACCTGGCGGCCGATCTCGTTAGGCCTCTCGCCGAAGCCGGCCCCGGTGCTGCGCGCCGCTTCCAGGTGCGCGGCTTGCGCGAGGGGTGGGTCTGGGCGCCAAGACAGTGGACGCAGGTGACGGACGACACGGGCGTGGGCGATCCAGCTGCCGCCACGGCTGCCAAGGGCGCGGCCTACTTCAAGGCTGTGACGCAACGGAT
>JBQTJS010000190.1:0-8460 GCA_052386875.1 Gemmatimonadaceae bacterium | reverse complement strand
GGTTGCCGCCGGCAGCGAACAGCTGCGGCTGCGTGGGCTCGAAGCGCGGCGCCACGTTGCGATACACTTTGCCCGCCTGCATCACGAACACCACGCGCTGCAGGGCACGGATGTCCTGCAGCGGGTCTCCGTCCACGGCCACGAGATCCGCTTCCATGCCCGGCGCCACGGCGCCGACGCGATGAGCGATGCCTAACGCCTGCGCCGCGAGCGTCGTTGCGCCGGCGATCGCGTCCAGCGGGCGCTCCCCCGCCGTCTGTACACGGTAGACGATCTCCCGCGCGTTCTGGCCGTGCGCCCCTGCGGTGGCGTCGGTCCCCATAATGAGCTTGAGGCGCGGCTGCGCCAGGGCCCGCTTATACATCGCGAGCTTGCGTGGAATGCCCTCCTCCATCAAGCGGAAACCTTCCTCCGTGTAGTTCCCGATCCCGAGATAGTTCTCCTTATGCTCGATGTAGTTCTGCGATACCAGGCCTATGTTGGGCTCGAAAAACGTTCCCTTCGCGGCCATGAGCGCGAGAACCTCGTCGCTGGCCTGGCTCCCGTGCGTGACGGCGAAACACCCGGCCAGCGCCGCCGCACGGATCGCCGACGCGGCATGCGCGTGCACCCAGGAGCGCCGCCCGGCCGCGCGCGCTGCCGCGCAGGCAGCATGGATCTGCTCATCGGAGAGCGTCTGGCCGCCCCCCTCGCGGATGCTCTTGGACGCGAAGATCTTGACGACATCGGCCCCGCGCGCCACGACGCCGCGCACCCACGCGCGGATGGAGTCCGGCGTTAGGCTCGTGTCGCTGAGCGACGCGACGGAGGTGAAGAGTCGCGGGCCCGCGATTGCGCCCTGAGCGACGGCGTCGCGTAGCTGGAGATCGAGCGGCGACCCGATGCTTTGCACGGTCGTAAAGCCTGCCATGAGCGTGGCATACGCATTCGCCTCGGCGGCGCGCCGCCTTTCGGCGGGCGTCTCCCCTTGCGGCGACGCCCTTCCGTCCCTGCCGAAGTGCGACTCGAGGTGGATGTGCGTGTCGATCAGGCCCGGAAGTAGCGTTAGGCGCGCGAGGTCGTACGTCACGCGCTGCACAGCAGCCGCGGGAACAAGACGCGAGATGCGCGTCCCCCTAACCTCCACGACGACGTTATGGCGGACGCCGCCGCGCCCGTCGATAAGGGTTCCGGCGCGGATCGTGATCGGCGTCTGGGCGACCGTGACCGCCGGCACTACCAGCACAGCGGCGAGAAGCGCGACTCGCATAGGGGAGCCTCCTGACGAGGCCAATGTACAAGCGGCTCGCGCCGCGCGGTGGGTGCTCCAACGCAGCGTGGCGGCCCGCGCTGCCGTAACATTCATCCGAGCAAGTTTCGCCGGGCCGCGCGTTGACGCCCAGCGCATCCGCCACACAGTCAGAGGGAAGCCCATGATGCAGAACAGTCGAGCGGCCGCTCCCCCCGCTCATCCTATCGTACGCCGCCGTTCTATAGTAATGGTACTGGCCATTGCAGCGCTGCCGCTGCCGGCCGCGGGACAGTCGTCGGGGACAGGACCGCCGGCTCGGATCGTTGAAATGGACACGGCTCGGGCGCGCCAGCTCTACGTGAGCAACCGCTGGGAGGACCATCCTCAGGCCAACTTCGCTCAGCAGATCGCCAACAAGCGGCGCAGCGACAGCATCTACGCGGCGCGCAGCGCCGGAATCATGGACTTCAAGAAGGTCTCCTACCGCAGCACAGTGGACGGTATGGAGATCCCCGCATATCTCTATCAGCCACTCGTTAGGCGCGGCCCGCGCGGGCACGCGGCGATGATCTGGGTGCACGGCGGTGTGCACGGCGATTGGGGACTGTCGATGTTTCCCTTCGTGCGCGAGGCTGTGCAGCGCGGATTCGTGATCATCGCGCCTGATTACCGAGGCAGCACAGGTTACGGCGCCGAGCACTACAACGCGATCGACTACGGCGGCAAGGAAGTCGACGACGTCGTTTCAGCAGTGGAGTACCTCAAGACTTTGCCGCATGTCGATCCCGACCGCTTGGGGATCATGGGATGGAGTCACGGCGGCTTCATCACCGCGCACGCACTATTTCGAGAGCAGCATCCGTTTCAAGGCGGCGCGGCGATCGTTCCAGTCACCAATCTTGTTTTCCGCCTGTCGTACAAGGGACCCTCTTACACACGCAGCTTCTCCACCCAGGCAGGGATACTGGGAATGCCCTTCGAAAGGCGCGATGAGTACATCAAGCGCTCGCCGTTGTACCACGTCGAGAAGCTCAACGTCCCCATCCTCGTGCATGTGTCGACCAACGACGAAGATGTGAACTACGTCGAAGACCAGCAGCTCGTGTGGAAGCTGCTGGCGCTGAAGCCGCACCTCGCTGAAACGAAGGTGTATGTGGATCCGGCGCCGTGGGGGAGTTCGGTGGGCCACGCTTTCAGCCGCCGCGTCGATCCGGCCACGCTGGAGCGCGTGGATTCCCCTGCACAGATCGATTCGTGGAATCGGACGTGGACCTTCTTCGACTGGATATTGCGGCCGTACGAGGATCGCTCGAAGGCTTTGGATGTTTGTTGGACCCAAGACTGCTCGCGCGGGAGGCCGCGCTAGGAACGCCTCGCTCGCGTCCTTGGGCGCCACTGTGACGTGCATCACGAGCGCCGCCCGCGGCTGATCCCTCACTCGGCACCTCCGGTCAGGTAGCGCTGGAGCATCGACTGTCGTCCATTATCGAGCGTGCCCGCAAGGCGCTCAGACGAGATCGAGCGCATCGTGCGCAGACGAGCCACGCCAAAGCAGCCAAGAGGTCGCATGTCTTTGAGGGGACCCGTTCGCAACGACTCGCAGTCGCGCCGCGCGTATCGCCCGTTAGGCGCCGCAGGGCCGCACAGTGATACCCCCGCTCGCACAGTCCCGGTGACTGTGATCGTGCCTGCGTACAATGAAGAGGCGTCGTTGCCGGACACGCTGGTATCGCTCTGGACGCAGAGTGTAGCGCCGCAAGACATCATTGTGGTTGATGACTGCTCCACGGACGATACCGGCGAGGTGGCACGACGGCTCGGCGCCAGCGTGGTGCGTCCCGCGCGCAATACAGGCTCCAAAGCGGGTGCGCAGACATTCGCGTTAGGCATGGTGCGCACACCATTTGTGATAGCGATCGATGCAGACACCACCCTCGCGCCCGACGCCATCGAGCGCCTGCTTCCTGTCTTCGGCGATCCCGAGGTGGCGGCGGCATGCGGCAGCGTCGTGCCGCGTCGCGTGCGCACGATCTGGGAACGCGGGCGCTACGTCGAGTATCTCTTCGCGTTCACTTTCTACAAGCGTGTACAAGAAAACTTCGGCGCACCGCTCATCGCATCGGGGTGCTTTTCCATGTACCGCACCGCGGACGTCGCGGCACTCGGCGGCTGGTCGGACCGCACGCTCGCCGAGGACATGGATCTCACCTGGACGCTGCATCGCGCGGGGCGCAAGGTGCGCTTCGTGGCGGATGCAGTTTGTTACCCGATCGAGCCGCACGATTTCACGTTTCTGGGGAAGCAGCTGCGGCGCTGGTCCCATGGGTTCGTGCAGAACGTGAGACTACACTGGCACGGCTTACTGCAGCTCCCGTTTCTGCGGCACGCTGTGGCTGTGTCGTTCTGGGACGCCATCGTAGCCGCCGTGATCTATCTGGTCGCGCTTCCTGTGCTGGCGCTCGTGCTGGCGACACCGCTGCCGTTGTTAGGTTACGTCATAGACGTTCCCGCGGTGGCGCTTCCGGTGCTGATCGGCGCCTACCGCCGCGGTGAGACTGTGCGCGCGCTGGCGTCGCTCCCCGCATTCTTCGTGCTGCGGACAGTGAACGCAGTTTTCTTTCTGCGAGCGGCATTCAGCGAGTTCATCGTTAGGCGCACGCTGACTGTGTACGAGAAGGGGCATTAGCATGACACCGGGCATTCCCGGCGCCGGTATCGGCGGGCTCTTTTACCTCGGCGCCTCCGTTGTGCTCGCGCTGCGGCATGCCGGGGATCGGCTCTTGCGCCGTCAAGCACGTTTCGCGACGCGCGACGTCGCGCTGCTCACGGCGTTGGCGCTGGGCATCGTAGCCGGCATCTGGCTCATGGGCTGGCTCCTTGGCGCGCTCCTGTCGCAGGAGGTCAGGCAGCTCCGCAGCGCGGGCGTGACCGCGCTGCTGGCCGGAACGCGGCACTCCGAGAACGTCGTACGAGTCGCGGCAGTGATCGCAGGGATCGGTACTCTCGCGGCAGTGATGGCGGGAGTGGAGCTTGCCCGACTGCGGCATGGCTGGAGAAGAGGGCGCACAAGCGCAGACAGCTCGGCTCGAACAAATGATGCAGTCTGCAGTCTCGATGCGACTCGTTAGGTACATCATACTCGGCGCGGCCAGCAGTGTCGCGCTCCGGGCGGCCGCTGCGCAGTCCAGCGTTCTCGCGCGCGCCGACGCGGCATTCGTAGCCGAAGATCGCGCGCGCGCCCGGCGCCTGTACGAACAGGTAGTGCGCGACGATCCCGAGCAGTCGCGCGCGGTTTTTCGCCTGGCACAGCTGGAACCGGTCCCTGCCCGCTCACTCGCGCTGTACCGGCGCTACGTGGCGCTGGAGCCGGGAGATGCGTGGGGGCACATGGCGCTGGGAGATCAGTTCGCCCGCATGCGCCGCTTGCGCGAAGCTCTCGCGGCATACGACGAGGCGGCCCGACTGACGCCTAACGAGCGGGACGTCGTCATCGGCAGGGCGCGCATCCTGAGCCGCGCCGGGCGCAGCCGCAACGCGGAGATTCTGCTGGCAACCTGGACCCGGGCGCACGACACGGACGCGGAGGCCTGGGACCTGCTGGGCCGCGAGCAACTGCGCGCCGGCCGGCCGCGCGCCGCGGCAAGGTCGTTCGAGCGTGCGCAAGCAGCCGGCGCTTTGCGCGGCAGCGAGGTCCGGCTGCGCATTGCCCGGCGCCGGTCCGCGCCCGCGCTCGAGCCCCGCGCGCGCTATGAGCGCGACTCCGACGGCAATGCCACTTTGCGCGCCGGCATGGCGGCCGCCCTAAGGCGCGGCGACGGCGTACGGCTCGGCGGCTTCGCTCAGCGCGGCAATGTGAGCGACGGGAGCACGTCGATTGCTTCCAGCGAGGGGGGGCTGCGGCTGTCGGCGCGCCCCGCAGCGGGCCTGCGGCTCGAGACACAGGCAGCTATAAACGCGTTCAGCAGCAGTCCGCTCAGCGCGGCGTGGACTCAGCCGCAGGCGGACCTGCGTTTGCGCTGGCGAGAGATGCCTAACGGGCCGGCGCTCGAGCTACGCGCGCAGCACCTGCCGCTAGGCACGACACCCGCCCTTATCGCGAATCGAGTGACGCGCAGCGCGGCTCATGCCACGCTCGACATCCCCCTCGCCGGTCAACTGCGCTTGCGCGGCTCCGGGGGCGCGGCTCTGCTGCACGCGATGCAAGAGGCGCCGGAGGCGGGGGCGGGGGCGGGGACGGGGGGGCGGGCGGGAAGCAATCGGCGCTTGGACACGGGCGGCGCGATAGTTGCCTCGTTAGGCGGCGCCGGCGAATTGTCCGCTCGGTATCAAACAGTCGCGTACGAACGCGCCTCGCTCGCCGGCTACTTCGCCCCGCGCCTCGCAGAAACCGTGGAGGGTGGGATCTACCTGGAACTTGGCGCCGACGGCCAGTTGGCCTTCTCGGCAGATCTCGGAGCCGGCGTTCAGCGCATGGCCCGGCAGGGCGAGCAGCTCGGTGTCTGGAAGCCCGCCTTGCGGGCCTGGACATATACGTCGCTGACGCTCTCGTCGGGGCGGGTCCTCTGGCTCGAGGTCGAGGGTTATGACGCGCCCTTCGCTCCAGCCGGCGTAGCGGCGGCACCGTCCTGGCGTTACGTGGCGCTGGCGAGCGGGCTGCGCTGGGCGATCCGCTAGGGACGGCGCGGAGCGGCAGACCCGGTCGCGCTCCGGCGCTGCGCACTACACGTTAGGCGCCTCCACTATTGCCAGCACGCGCAGCGGGCTTCCGCTGCCGCCGACGAGCTTGAGCGGCGCCGCGATCACTATCGCACCTGTCGGTGGCAGCCTGTCGAGGTTGCACAGACTCGCGAGGCCGAACTTCCCCGCCCCGTGCATGATCGTGTGATTCGGGAACGGAGGATCGGACGCGGCGGCCTGCCCCGCATCCGTTCCCACAGTCTCGACGCCGACGCCTAACACATCGCGGTCCTTGGCCAAAAGCTCCGAGGTCCTTTTGTGGAATCCCGGCCAATGCGGCCCGTCGTCGCGCACGTTGAGGAAGGATGCCGCATCGTCGCGTTTGCTCCAGGCCGTGCGCAGCAGCACCCAGGATGCGGGTGGGATGCGTCCGTGCATCTGTTCCCACTTCTCCACGTGCTGCGGCATCAGGAGGAAGTCTTCGTTGTACGTGACATCGTGCGTGACGTCGATCACACACGCCGGCCCGATGAAGCGCGCGGCGGGGATAGTGTCGCACGCATTATCCGGGAGGTCTTTGCCGGTTATCCAGTGTATCGGAGCATCGAAATGTGTGCCGCTGTGCTCCCCCATACGGATCGTGTTCCAGTACCAGGCCGGACCGCGCTGATCGAAACGGGAGATGACGTCGAGCGAGACCCCGGGTGATGGGGCGAACTGCGCCGGCAATCCGATGACTGGAGTTGCGGGGCCAAGCGGCTGCGTGAGATCGATGATTGTTAGGCGGCCCGCGTGCAGTTGCTCCACCAGCTGGGTCAGAACTGACATTGGCGCTCCGGATTCGCAGGCCTCGCAGCGGCAGGCATCGCTGATGCGGCGCTAGCGGGACGAGGACGCGTGGTCTTTGAGATAACGCTGAAACTGATATCGGTTCTCCAGCAACGACAGGTCGGTAACGTAGGCTGACGGACCCACAGCCTCTACCTTCGCGATGAGGGTGGTCAGGTCTTGTGCAGCCAGCGCGGTCGCGAATGCGGCGCGGAATTCGTCCAGCGTTTGCACCGTCGCCGTTCGCGGCACTCCCGCAGCTGCCGCGACGCCGGCCAGATCGCTCCCCGTCGACGTCGCCGTGGGAAACCCGCCGACCGAGAGCAGGCTCTCGTTGTCGAAGACAACGTGCACAAGGTTGCGCGGCCGGTAGCGCGCCAGCGTGGTGAGACCTCCCAGATTCATCAGCAGCGAGCCGTCTCCGTCGAACACGACTACCTGCAGCTCGGGGCGAGCTAACGCGATACCCAACCCGACGGAAGATGCCAGACCCATCGCGTGCTGCAAATAGAAGAAGTTCGGCCGGTGGCCTAACGAGTGAAGCTCGGCGGCTACGGCTCCCATGATCGTAACGACCACGCGCCCCTCCAGCTGGCCGTATATGCTGGCCAACGCATCTCGCCGCCGCATCATTCTTCCCACATGAGATCGCGGCACAGGAGCAGCGCGACCGGACGGCTCGCCGAGTATGCCAGCGTTTGCGCCTTGGCCACACGTTGAGCGACATGATCCGGCGCCTCGAGACGCGCATGCGGAATGCGCAGCGCGTCGAGCACGTGCTCCGTGACGCCTCCACCTTCGGTCTGCCACGGGTCGCGCTCGCCGAATTCGCCGCGGTGACTGATCAGCATCAGCAGCGGGATGCGGTACAGCTGCGCGCACGAGACGATGCCGTTCACAGACGCGAGGAAGCCGTGATTCTGCATCAGCATCGCCGAGCGGATCCCCGCGAGGTGCGCACCCGCGGAGATGCCCACTCCTTCCTCCTCTTTGGCCAGACGTACGAGGACCGTGTCAGGATCGGCGTCGGCTAGCCGGATGAGATGCACCAACCACGTCTCCGGCAGCGCCGAGATTATCCGCACGCCCGCCTCCTTGAGCGATCGGAAGATCAGCTGGGAACTGGTGACGGAGACCGGCATGCTATGCGTTAGGTAGCGCCAGAGCGGCGTTAGGGAGATCGCCTAGTCGCGCGGCTGCTCGGCGGTGCGCTCGATCCGCGTGTCGGGGACAAGCCAGATCACCGCCACGAGAACATACAACGCACAGGCTAGCCACGGGTGCACAAATGCGGCTGGAATTGCGAGCACATACAGGATAATCGACACGATCCCCTTGACGTCGCTGCCGACAGCCTGCGCCAATCTTGAATCGCGGCCGTGATGCGCTATCAGTGACCGCGTGAGGATGTAGTACGCGATGGCCGCGAAGAGCAGCACGGCGCCGTACAGCGCCACCGGCCACGCGGCAAAGCCGCTGTTCCCCATCCAACTCGTCACGAAGGGTGTGAGTGACAGCCAGAACAGGAGATGCAGATTGGCCCACAGCACACGCCCGTTCACATGGCGCGTCGCCTGCAACATGTGATGATGATTGTTCCAGTAGATGGCGAGGAAGACGAAGCTCAACACGTAACTCAGAAAGGTCGGTATGAGGGAACGCAGCGAGCCTAACGCGGCATCTTCCGGGGCGTGCAGTTCCAGCACCATGATCGTGATAATGAT
>JBQTJS010000189.1:0-5670 GCA_052386875.1 Gemmatimonadaceae bacterium | reverse complement strand
ACGTGCGGCAGCAAACCATCCTCGAGCACTGCCAGCACGCGTGACGCTTCATCCTTGATGTCTGCCGCAATGGCAGCCGCAATGCCGCCTAACGCCTGTTGGCGCCGGTCCGCGTCTTCGACCAGATCACGATAGATGCACAGCTCGAGCTGCCGGGAGCCTGGAACTGCATCGGTGTGTTGGAACCGTTGTACACCTCGATGGCCGCTACCTCCCATGTCGGCAGCATCCGATCCACGTCTCCGGGGAAGATCGCCTCCCAGGGGGCACCGTCGACATAGTACTTCACGCAGCCGTTCACGGGATTGCGGGCATTCTCGATCACGTTATCCGTCCCGCTAGGCACCACACGCAAGCTCGGCACCGTACGGAAGACATCAGTCAGCAAGTTCGGCCCGCGCTTAGCGATATCGTCGGCAGTAATGAAGTAGCCACCCGCGCTCTTGCGGCGCTGGGTGAAGCCGACCTTCTCCAGTCCCACGTCGGCGCTGGCAGTCACCTGCACCGGCCGCAGCACCTGGGCGGCACGATCGAGGGTGAGTGTAACACGTTGCGGGGCTTTGGTAGACAGCTCCACGGCGGTTTCCACAGGCGCGAATCCGATCTGCCTAACGATGACAGTCTGCGTCCCCGACGGCAGCTCGGTCAGACGGAACTCGCCGTTATCCCGCGTCAGCGTTGCCCCGGGTGTTCCTATTACGTCGACGCGCGCTCCGACCACCGGCTGGCCCACACCATTCACAACGCGTCCGCTCAGAATCGCCTGTCCTTTCTGAACAGTGGCGGCGGAGAAACGTTGGCTGGTCGCTCCTTCGCGGGCCCTCCGCAGCGCCGCGCTGTCGTTCGCTGCTACCACTGTCTCAGCGGTGCCGATGCGGAGACCCTGGATAACGAGCACTTCGCTCTGGAACGTGACTTTCACCTCCGCGGTCGAGATACCCTTGTGAGTAGCCTGGACCGTTCCGGTCAGATCGCTCGGGAGCCCGCAGATGCGGTAAACACCGTCTTCGCCCGTTGTTGCATCGCGCACACGCGGCATGCGGCGCAGGTTATCCTGAATCGAGATCTCGCTCCAGGCGATCGAGACGCGCACGCCGGCCACGGGACTGTCAGATTCGGCGTCGAGCACCCTGCCGATGAGCGCCGAGGGGCCAAAAGCGCGGCGCGCCGCCGGGCACGACGCGGCGACCAGCGTCTCACCCGCCGGGATGCCAAGCGCCACGGGGATCATCGACCCATCACTCACCGAGAGAGAGTCGGTCAACAGCACCATGCCTAACGAATCGAGCAGGTCGTGTGTGACGCGCAGCACGTACTTCCCCGGCTGGATCGAATCGACGCGGAAAGCTCCCTTGTCGGTGGTGATGGCCATGCGGTTGGTACCGTCCACCACAACCATCGCGGCTTCGAGCGGTGCGTTATGCACGCTGTCGAAGACAGTCCCGAATAACGAACCCATCGGAGCTGACGGGACGACGAGGAGAGATTTGACGCTGTCCTTAGCCAGGGTGTCCTTGGGCGACACGCCAGGGGGACGGCGTGTAACCGGCCGCCGTTGCTGCGCGCCAAGCTCACCAACGATCGACGCGGCGGCCACGGCAGTAGCCAGTCCTGCGAGTGAGATGCTGCGGTACGAACGACTGAACCACATGGTCTACAAAAACTAGGGGAAGTGCCGCGTCGGCGTGACTGGCTGAAGACCAAGGAAACGAACATCCTCGCCACCTGCAGCCGCGCCCAAGTCCTCGACATCCTGCTGAAGCCCAAGGAACCGAACATCCTCGCCGCCAGCGACGGGATATGCTACCATCCCGCCCTCACGTTGTGCCCGATCGGGGCAATTTCACATCGGGGGGCCACATGGCAATCGCCAAAATTTCAGAGATCAGTGCTTCATCCAACAAGGGCTTTGAAGACGCCATTAAGGCGGGGATCGCGCGCGCCAACAAGACGTTGGAGAACGTGCAGGGTGCTTGGGTTTCAGGGATGAAGGTGGAGTGCAAGAACGGCAAGATCAGCGAATACCGTGTTCACATGAAGGTGACATTCGTTCTGAAGAACTAGGGCTGGCACAGGGCGTGCGCACCAACGGGCGAGCAGCGACGCGGCTTGGCGGATGAGTTCGCTCCGAGCTTGTCTGCGAGCGCCCGGACCAGGAGCCTAACGAATGATCGAGAAGAAGGAATCCCGCGCGGACTTCTCCGACGTGAAAGGCGGCAGTTCGTCAACGGCGCCGGCTGCCGATCCTAGCGCCGGCGACAGCTACACCGTGGCGCAGGGAGATACTCTGTGGAAGATCGCCAAGGAACGCTACGGCGACGGCGCCAAATGGAAACGCATCTACGAGGCGAACAAGGACGTCATCAAGAACCCGGATCTCATCCATCCCGGGCAAGTGTTCAAGATCCCCCGCGATTGAGGAGACCGAACATGCGCACACAATCATGGCGGCGCGTGGTGCCTAACGTCATTCTACTGGCTGCTGTCGTGGCGTGCGGTAGAAGGGAGCAGCCCGCCGTCGACACTACAACCGCGGGCGGCGCCGTTGCCACAACGCCGGTAACCGTCGCCTCCGTCGACCTCGGCAAGGCTGTCGATGCAAACAAGAAGGTCACCGCGCCGATGACGTCCTTCGGCGTGCGCGATACGATCTTCGCGTCGGTGTCCACGACTGGGTCCGGCAGCTCGGCGACGCTCACGGCTCGCTGGACCTATCAGGATGGGCAGGTTGTCAACGAGTCGACTGAGTCTATTGCGCCGGCCGGTTCTACTACAACGGAGTTCCATATCAGCAAGGCATCAGCGTGGCCTGCCGGGAGCTACAAGGTCGAGATCCTATTGAATGGGACGAGCGTGGCGTCACGGGACTTCGAGATCAAGTAGACGACAGGCGTTCGGCCGCGCGTAGCCGCGGGGCGAGCAGAGCAAAACCATATTGCTGCGCTCGCCCCGCCAAGGTTTGAACGGCGTCGCGGGTTGCGTGGATCCCCGCGCTGAGGAGCTGCGGGGCGGCCATCGCCGCCAGCCAGCACGCCGCGTAGATGTCGTGGCGTTCCAGCATGTCTATCGCGCGCGCGAATCTGTCATATGCGAGTCCGCTGTGGCCCCCCTGCAGTGCGAGCTGGATATTGAGTGCTTCCACCAGCTCGCGGCCCTCGAACCAGCGGTCGTGGCCCGGTGCGGCGACGATCTCGTTGACCCGCTCGGCGTATCCTTCCGAACCTGCCTGTCCGAGCGTTAGGCGTGCGAGCGCTGCCGCGGCCAGCGCTGCAGCCTCGAGCCAGAACCGTCCGAGCTCGCGCGCGCGCAGCGCGGCTCCTTCGAAGGCGGCGGCCGCGCGAGCGAACTCGCCCGACTCGAGGTAGAGGCGAGCCGCCACAACGTCTGTCGCGAGCTGACGCGGCTGATCGCGCACGGAAGCAGCGAGGCGGCGGGCCTCTTCCTGCTGGTCGATCGCCGATTCAAGGTCGCCGGCGCGCATGTCCAGCTCTGCCAGCCGCTGTGCTCCGTCGCTGCAGCCCACGGTCGCGTGCGCGCTGCGGGAAAGCTCGATCGACTTAGTCAGCGCGCGGCGTGCGTCTGCCATATAGCCGGCGCGCATGTGCGCCACGCCTTGCTCGAGTGAACAGCGTGCCTGGGCGCGCCGGTCGCCGCTGTGCGCGAAGAGAGCCTGTGCGTCGCGGAAGAGCGCGAACGCTTCGGCGCGTGCCGTGGCCGCGCGGGCGATGCCTAACGCGAGTGATGCGCGCGCGGTGACCGCGGTCTGGTGCGCCCCATACGCGGCCTCGACGGCGCGCAAGCCCGCACCTTCCGCAGCCGGCCAATCCGCAATCTGGGCGTACAGCTCGGCGAGCGTGGCCTGTAACGCCGACTCCTCGGCGCTGCCTAACGTGGCGGCTCGCTCCAGGAGCGCGGCCAGCTCGTCGATCGCGCGCTGCGGCGATCGCCCCCGCGCCACGCGCACCTCCTCGCGCAGACGCCGCGCGCGCGCGTCACGTCCCGGATCGGGATTCGCGCTCAACCACTCCAGCGCCAGATCGCACATCTCTTCGGCGTATTCGTAGCGCCCCGCGTACGATGCGATCTCGGCCAGCTGGATGCGCACGTCAGTGAGGGCGCTCGGGCTGGGAGCGTGCCGCTGGGCGATCATGAGGCACGCAGCCGCCTCATCGTGCGCATAGACCGATGCTGCACGATCAGCGGCGAGCGAAGCGTACCGGAACGCAAGCTCGTCATTTCCCGCGGCGTGATAGTGGGCGGCGATATCGCCCACGGCCGCGGGAGTACGCAGCTCCAGCGTCCTTGCAGCAACCTCGTGCAGCCGTTGGCGCTGGCGCTCCGGTATTGCGCGCCGGCTGGCATCAGCAAGCAACGCGTGAGTGAACGCGAAGCGGCCTTGGCGCGGATCGCCTGTCTGTTCGACAACAGTTGCAGCGATCGCCTCCTCGATCGCGGCGCGCACTTCGGCTTCGCCGCCCACGCCGCCCACGCCGGCCGCGACGAGCAGGTCGAGCGAAAAGGTTGGACCGAGCACGCCCGCAGCTGACATAACGGCGCGGGCACCGGGGGACAGGCGTTCGAGCCGCCGCTCGAGCACTTGACCGATCGCCGGGGGGAGGGCCAACTCGTCGAGAGGGCGCCATTCCCAGCGCGTACCGGCATACCATATACCGCCTTCATCGCGCAGCGTTTGCAGGACATGCACGACGTAGAGCGGGATGCCTTCCGTATATGTGTGCAAAAACGCCGGGAACTCGGCTCCGAGGTCACCGTCGTGGAAGAGAGTCTCTACCCAGCGGGTGACTTGCGCGAGCGTGAAGCGCTGCAACGACAGCTGTTGGGTGCGTGGATCGCGCGCCAGGCGCCTGCGTCGGTCGGCAAAGTTCTGCGCTTCGGCGGCGCGCATTGTAAGCACGACGAGGATGCGATCTGTCGTTAGGTGTGTGAGCAGCTCTTCAACGGCGTCCCATGACGCCGAGTCGCACCAATGCATGTCTTCCAGGACGATCACGAGCGGATTGGTGCGAGCGGCGAACCGCAAGTAGTCCACCAGCTCGTGCACAACATTCAGCGTGCTCGCCTCGGCGCCGTAGTTGAGCGCCGCTCCGCCGTCGAGCGCCGGGACAAGCTGCGCGAGCGCGCGCCAGTTGTGAGCGTGCACGACGCCGAGTGCGTGGAGCTGTTCGACGATGGTGATCCAGGGGGCGAAGGGGACACGCACCGGCGCGTCGGCGCACTGCGTAAATACGATGTGGCCCGCGCGTAAGCGGACCTCGGACTCGAGCTGCCTAACAAGTGCCGACTTGCCTATACCCGCCTCGCCGACCACCGACACGAGCTGTGGCTGGCCGCGGTGGGCGCTTTCGCGGAACGCGATCAGGCGCCGCACCTCGTCTTCGCGGTCGACGAACTGCTCCAGCCGCAGATGTCCGCGCGGCCCGGCCGCGTCCGCGTGCTCGCTTACGGCGGTGCGATCCCGCCCGGCGCGTTTCGCATCGAACGTCGCGCGCTCGGCGGCTGCGACGAGTCCATCGGCGGTTTCAGCGTGCAGCGGCGCGCTGGCGATGCCTATGGACACAGTCACCGCGAGCGTCTCGTCAGGCATCTCACGACGGACACAACGCAGGGCAGCTGCGGCTGCGCGCAGCCGCTCGGCAACTTCGCCGGCAA
>JBQTJS010000188.1:0-1574 GCA_052386875.1 Gemmatimonadaceae bacterium | reverse complement strand
GCGACAGTGATCGAACGCTTCGGAGGAGAGCGGAAGGCGGCTTAGCCGTTAGGCGTTATGCGCGGCGTGGTCGCTCGGCGCGCTTGAACAGATACGCGCAGTCCTCGTGTCGCGCCCCCTTTTCGTCACACACAGCGAAACGTCCGCCTTCGTAGCAGCTCGCCCCCGCATAACGGCCGGCCTTCGTCAGGGCGTAGAACTCCAGATCGAAGTGCGGGCGTCCTCTGTCGTCCAGGAGGCGCTTCTCGGTTTTCTCGATCACGCGCTGGATCACCTGCAGCAGCGCTTCCTCGGGGGACCTCCCCTGGCGCATCAGCTCCACGGCGAGGAAGGCGCCGCAGACCTTGATATTCGCCTCGCCGCGGCCCGTGGAGCCCGCCGCTCCCACCTCGTTGTCGCAGTATTGCCCCGCGCCGATTATCGGTGAATCACCCACGCGTCCGGGGATCTTCCAGGCGCGGCCGCTGGTCGTTGTGACCGAGCTGATGTCGCCCGTGCCGTTCACGGCATTCATGTTGATCGTCCCCGTGGAGTACTTGATCACGACGTCATCATCGTGATCCAGCCAGTTGTCGTTGCTGTTGAGCCGCGCCTTCCAGCGCAGCCAATCCTGGCGGCTCTTTTCCGTGAGCAGGTTCTGCGTCTGGAACCCCATCTTGACGGCGAAGCGTTTGGCGTCGGGACCCACGAGCATGATGTGGTCGGTGTAGTCCATGATCGCTCTGGCGACGAGTGACGGCGTGGCGATCTCTTCGAGGCAGGCAACGGCGCCGGCGCGCTTGCTCGGTCCGTGCATGCAGGAGGCGTCGAGCTGGACCACTCCCTCCTCGTTAGGCAAGCCGCCCAGTCCGACGGATTGATCTTCGGGGTCCAGCTCCTGGATGTTGACGCCCGCGATGACGGCGTCGAGCGTGTCTGCTCCGGCGCTGATCCTGTCGTACGCGACTTGCACGCCGCGGATGCCGTTGCCCGACGCGATGACGACGGGTCGCGCGACCGCTGTCCCGGCGCGCAGTAGCGTCAGCGGCGCGGGAACGGCGTCGGCGCGGTTCGGACGTAGCGCGCCGACCGTGGCGGCGATGCTCATTCCCACGAAGTCTCGACGTGTTGGCGACATTGCTCCTCCGCGAAATGCCTGCAGGTCCCTTGGCCGCCGGGGATCTGCGAAGTAGTACGCAGTTCTGCGAGTGCTCGTTAGAGGGCGTGCGTACTCGGCGACGCCGCGGAACTTGTCACGGGAGCCGCGCATTCCTCCACCTGCCCCCCTCAACTCGGAGCCGGCACATGCAATGGCACCACCTCGGCCCGATCGCAGACTTCTCCGAGCGAGCGATCACGCCGGTTCATATCGGGCGCCTCAAGCTCGCCGTGACGCACAAGGACGGCGAGTTCGGCGTCATCAGCGGCGTCTGTAACCATGCGGGCGGCCCGTTAGGCGAGGGCCGCCTCGACGGCGATTACGTCGTCTGCCCCTGGCACAACTGGAAGTACCATCGGACGAACGGAGTCGGCGAGCCGGGCTACGAGGCCGACGCGGCGCCTGCTTACAAGACCAGGGTCGAGAACGGGGAACT
>JBQTJS010000187.1:0-5223 GCA_052386875.1 Gemmatimonadaceae bacterium | reverse complement strand
CCGGGCGGTACAATTGGGGGTCCACGCTGTGGCACGAGCTGGCGCACACGTTCACGTTAGGCGCGAGTGCGCATCGCGTGCCGCGCTGGCTGTCGGAGGGACTCTCCGTGTACGAGGAGCGCCGCGCCGAACCCGCCTGGGGCGCCGATGTCACGGCCTCCTTCCTGCAGGCGTTCCTCGCCAACCGCCTGGCCCCGGCCAGCCGGCTCAACGACGGCTTCATGCGGCCGGCCTATCCCGAGCAAGTCCCTTTCTCCTACTACCAGGCGTCCATCGTCTGCGAGCTTATCGAGCGGCACCACGGCATTGCCGGCTTGCGCCGGATGCTTGGCGCGTTCGCTGAGGGGAAATCCTCGGACGAAGTATTTCGACAAGTCTTGCGGATCGAGCCGCGGGCGATGGACTCGCTCTTTGTACGTTATGTGCGCGACCGTTTTGCGGGCCAGCTCGCGGCGGTGATGCCCAAGGGCGACCCCGGCGAGGGGAGCGACTTCGAGCGCGCCCTCGCTCGCGCGCGGGAGCGGCGTAATGCCGGCCAGACCAGCGAGGCGATTGAAGAGCTGCGGCGCGCCAAAGCTATGTTCCCCGGCTATGTGGGAGCGGACGCCCCGTCCCGGCAGCTGGCGGAGTTGTACGAGCGCTCCGGCGACTCGCGCGCGGCGCTTGGCGAGCTGGGCGAGCTGGCCGCTGTCGACGAAGACGGATATGCGACGAATCGCAAGCTGGCGGCGCTGGCGCTCTCGTTAGGTGATACAGCCGCTGCCGCTGCCGCGTTGGACCGCGTGATGTATATGCATCCATATGACGCCGCGGCCCACGCTGAACTGGCAGGACTCAGCTTCGCCGCGGGCGATTTCGATCGCGCTGTGCGCGAACGTCGTGCGGCGGTGGCGCTCAACCCCCCTGACCTGCTGGAGGCGCGCTACCAACTGGCTGCGACGTTGTTCGCCGCCGGCCGCCGCGAGGACGCGCGCCGCGAGCTTTTGCGGTTGCTCGACAGCGCGCCACATTTCGCCAAGGCGCAGGATCTGCTGCTGCGGCTGCGCGCCGCACCCCAGGAAGGGTAGGGGCCCATGCTTTCACGCAAAGTCGTTCTGGCAGCCGTTGGGTTGACCTTGGCCGCGGGGATCCTGGCGGCGCAGCAATTCGGCCGTCGGCGCGGCCGCAACCAGGGGAGCGATCCGATGCCGAACGCGTCGTACGACGGGCGCTTCACCTTCCTGCGGGTGCGCTTCGAGCCGTTAGGTGGCGGCTGGGATCTCAAGTGGGATCACGATTATCCGCGCGCCGAGATGCATTTCATGAAGATCCTGCGCGAGCTGACGACAGTCAGGCCGCGGCTCGACGGCAGCAATATACTCAGCTTCGAGGACCCAGAGATCTTCAGGTACCCGCTGGCCTACGTCTCGGAGCCCGGCTTCTGGACGCTGAGCCAGCGCGAGATAGTAGCAATGCGCGACTATATCGCGAAAGGCGGCTTCCTCATATTCGACGACTTCGCGGACGAGAACGAGTGGTTCAACTTCGAATCGCGCATGCGCGAAGTGCTGCCTAACGCCAACATCGTCCAGCTCGATGCGTCGCACCCCATTTTCGATTCGTTCTTTCGCATCGCAACGCTCAACATGACGCATCCCTACAGGCCGTACATGGCCCAGTTCCACGGCATCTACGAAGACAACGATCCATCCAAGCGCCTCGTCGCCATCATAAACTACAACAACGACATCGGCGACTACTGGGAGTTCTCCGATCAGGGCTTCCTCCCGATAGAGCTGTCCAACGAAGCGTACAAGCTCGGCGTCAACTACGTCATCTACGCGCTCACGCACTAACCCCGGAAACGCACGTGCAACCTCTCACGCTCGACGTCAGCCCGTCCACTACAGTCCATGCGGACGTTGCGCTTGCGGAACGCGTGCGCACAGTCCGCGAACGCATCCTCGCCGAGCTGCGCAAGATCATCGTGGGGCAGGACGCCGTGATCGAGCAGACGCTCACGGCTTTGTTCGCTGGCGGCCACTGCTTGATCGTGGGAGTCCCCGGGCTGGCGAAGACCTTGCTGGTTCAGAGTCTCGCGCAGGCGCTGGACCTCAAGTTCTCGCGCATCCAGTTCACGCCGGATCTCATGCCGTCGGACATCACGGGCAGCGACATCATTCAGGAAGATGCCGCGTTAGGCAGGCGCGCGCTTGTGTTCATGCCCGGTCCGGTCTTCGCCAACATACTACTCGCCGACGAGATCAACAGGACGCCGCCCAAGACGCAATCGGCGCTGCTGGAGGCCATGCAAGAGAAACGCGTCACGGTGCAGGGGCGCACCTACACGCTGGAGCCGCCGTTCTTCGTCTTCGCGACCCAGAACCCGATCGAGCTGGAGGGGACCTATCCGCTGCCCGAAGCGCAGCTCGACCGCTTCATGTTTCAGATCCACATCGGCTACCTCTCCGCGGCCGACGAGCTGGCTGTAGTCAAGGAGACGACGGCGCTGGCGACGCCCGAGTTGGCGCGTGTTGTGAACGCCGCCGACATCGTCAAGCTGCAAGGGCTCGTTAGGCAAGTCCCCGTGGCCGACGCTGTGGCCAATTACGCCATCGCGCTGGCCCGAGCGTCGCGTCCCGCCGCCGCCGCGCCCGACTTCATCAAGGACTGGGTCGCCTACGGCGGGAGCGTGCGCGCCGCGCAGTACATGGTGTTAGGCGGCAAGGCGCGGGCGCTCCTGCAGGGGCGCCTGCACGTCAACTTCGACGATGTCGCCGCGCTTGCCCACCCGGTGCTGCGCCACCGCATACTGCTCAACTTCCGGGCCCAATCGGAACGCGTCACCACCGATGTCATCATCGAAAAACTGTTAGGCGCGGTTCCGCGCCCGACGTCTGGACTGTGACGCTCGGCGCGATGGAAGCCGCCCGAACGAAGCCTAACGAGCCGAGCACGCTCGATCCGCGCGTGCTCGCCCGACTGGACAACCTCGAACTTGTCGCGCGGGCCGTCGTGGAAGGCTTTCTCAACGGGCTCCATCGCTCCGTACAGCTGGGCTTTTCCACCGAGTTCGCGCAACATCGCGCCTACGCGCCGGGTGACGACCTGCGGCGCCTCGACTGGCGCGTCTTCGGACGCACTGATCGCTTTCTCATTCGCGAGTACGAAGCCGAGACAAACACCAATGTAGTGCTCGCGCTGGACGTGTCGCAGTCGATGGCATACGGCAGCCCCCCGAGTGGGGTGACCAAATTGCACGTCGCCCGTGTTGTCGCGGCCTCCTTGGCATACCTCGCCCACCGGCAGCGCGATCGAGTCGGCTTCGCGGCCTTTGCTCACGAGCTTGTGGAGTACGTCCCGCCGGCGGCCGCGCACTTCCAGCTCGTTATGCACGCGCTCGGTCGCGCAGCTCCCCGCGGGCGTGGATTCCTCGCTGCGCCGCTGGCACGGTTGGGCGACGCGCTGCGCAGGCGCGGCATCATCATCGTGCTCAGTGACTGCTATGAGCCGCCTCCCGTGATCGCAGACGCTGTCGGCGGCCTGCGAACGAGCGGACACGACGTGGTTATGCTGCACATCCTAGATCGCGCCGAGCTGGATTTCCCGTTCGCCGAGGCGGCCACGTTCGAGGACGTGGAAACACGCGAGCGCGTCCCCATCGTACCCTCGCGCATGCGCGAGCGTTACCGCGCGAGCGTGCGCGAACACCTGGGCGAGATCGAGCGGCGCTTGCTGGAGCGCGGCGTCGACCACCTCGTCGTCGACACGTCGCACCCGATCGAAGAGACGCTCTTCGACTATCTTGTTAGGCGCGAGCACTTACGCCGGGTGCGCTAGCGCGTCATGTCGCTCCTCGTCCCGCTTTTTCTCGCCGGCCTGGCCGCAGTCGCGGTTCCGATCCTGGTGCACCTGGTGCACCGCGAGCGCGCCCAAGCCGAGCGCTTCCCATCCGCGATGTTCCTGCGCCGCGAGCCGTACCGAGCCATGGCAAGGCAGCGATTGCGGCATCCGTTCCTTTTCGCCATGCGAGTGCTCGCTGTCGCGCTGCTGGCTTTCGCGTTCAGCCGGCCTTTTTTCAGGGGCTCGGCCGGCGCGACTCGCCTATCTGAGCGCGGCCGCGACGTGGCGATCCTGCTGGATCGCTCGGCTAGCATGGGCTACGCTGAGCGGTGGCAGCGAGCAAGGGCAGCCGTGGAGCGGACATTGCGGACTCTCGGCGCCGAAGACCGCGTCGCGCTCATCGCCTTCGACACACGAGCAGTTGCGCTCACAGCGCTCGCCGGCGATCGCAACGGCGTACGTCAGGCGCTGGCAGCGGAGCGGCCGAGCGCGCGGAGCACTCGTTATGCTCCGGCGCTGCAGCTCGCCAAGCGGCTGCTGGACGAAGGGGGGAGGGCACGAGCAGAGGTGGTTCTGGTCAGTGACTTTCAGCGCTCCGGCTGGGACCTGCGGGACGGTCCTGTGCTGAATGCGGAGCAGCGCCTAACGCCCGTAGACGTTTCCGAAGCCGACCTGAGCAACCTTGCCTGGCGCGGCGTCAGCGTCGAACGCGACAGTGTCGGCAGCGGCGACGCCGTGCGCGTGCTTGGCCGGCTCGCCAACACTGGCGCAGCGCGCCGGGGTGTGCGTGCCACTCTCGCGATCGGGCCACGCGAGATCGCTGAGCAGCGTGTCGACCTGCCGGCTGACGCAGGGGCGATCGTCACGTTCGCGGGAGTGCGGGCAGCCGCTAACGCGAACGCGGCGCGCCTCGTCGTGCACGGCGACAGCCACGCCCTCGACGATACGCTGCGCCTCGTCCTGGCGCGCCCTCGCGACGTCAGGGTCCTGCTGGTGGAGCCGGACGCGGGGGCGGCGGCCGCGCAGCGCGGCTTCTTCCTCCGCGAAGCGCTCGCGTTAGGCACCGAACCGCAATTCGCCGTTCAGGTCCGTGCGCACGAGGCGCTCACCAGCGCCGATGTCGGCGCCGCCGACGTGATAGTCTTGCACGACGCTGCCTGGCCTGCCGGGGCAGTCGCCAGGCGTCTCACCGAGCGCGTCTCCTCGGGGGCCGGTCTCGTCGTCGCCCTCGGCGAGCGCAGCCGCGAGTCGAGCTGGGCGCGGACGCCGCAAGGGGTGCTTCCGCTATCTCTGCCACCGATCGTCGATCGCAGCGCGGGTCGCGGGGGAACCATGAGCTGGATCGATCAGACGCACGCCGCGCTCGAGACCTTCACCGGGGGCCGTTCCGGCGATCTGAGC
>JBQTJS010000186.1:0-4138 GCA_052386875.1 Gemmatimonadaceae bacterium | reverse complement strand
GGAGCGTAGCACGGCTGAGGTGGCGGCGATGCAGCGCGGCGTAACGATCGGCGTGCACATCCGCCCAGGCGAAGGCGCGGCCCACGGCTCGCTCCAGACGCTCTACGAGATCACAGAACGCGGCGCTACGCTCCTCAGCGGGGACGTCATGATGTGTCTCGCGGATCAGCACGGCGCCTGGAGCGGCATCGGTGTGCGCCGAGTGAGCTGCGCTCCGGACGGAGGCTCTCAGCTCGGGTGTAAGGACGTCGTGCAGCTCCGAGTCGCCCGTTAGGCGCGCCAAGCGGCGCGTGAGCCGCTCGTAGAGGCCCGTTCGGGGGAGCGAGCTGCCCGGCTCGTCGAAGAAGGCGTACGCCAAATCGAAGTTCCCTTCCGGCGCGATGCTGTCGCTGGGGCGGTCGGCCCCGCGTCGCCGGGGCGCGAGCTGGAGGACAGTACGCAGGCGCTCCAGCAACTCGGCGGCCGACCAGGGCCGCCAGGCAATCGCACCGTGCTGCAGCTCGAGTAGAGCCGGGGCATGCTGTCGATCGCGGCGTGCGTCGATGGCGATGACGGGGATGTTGGCGCTCAGCGCCGCGACGACGATCTCCGGCGTGCCGCCCGGCCCGCGTGCCGGCGCGCCGTCCCACACTGTCAGGAGGAGGTCACTTTGCCTAACGAGCGTGAGCCCCACGGCTGCGTATGCGTTGGGGGCGCCGCGCTCGCTGTCCAGCTCGAGCACGGCCGTGGCGCGCGCGCGCAGGGCGTCGAACTCCTGGACCGACTCGGCCCCCTGCATCTCGCTCTGCTCTGTGAAGTCGCGGCGATAGTCGGCAACGGCGAAGGGGAAGACGCAGTGTAGCTCGTACGCGTTAGGCGAGCGCTCCAGCCCGGCGCGGGCGAGAATCCGGTCGCTCCCCTCGGCTAGGGGCGAGATCACGCACAGACCCGGCGCTCGATCGCTGTAAGGCGAGACGCGCTCCCCGTGCAGCGCGAATACAGCCTCGGCGATGGCGTCCAGAACCTCGGCCGCGCGTCGCTGAATCTGGGCGAGGTCGGCGCCGTTCTCCCGCAGCCGCTCGGGGCGATGTCCGAACACTCCAACCCGGCACACGAGGCGGGGACGCGGCAGCGGCGGCAGCGGTGGCGGCGGCGGCGGCGGCACGGCTCAGTGTGGCTCTGCGGGCTTCATGGCGGGGACAACTTCAGCGCGACGGAGCGCGACGGCTAGTCCCGGCGATACCTTGGTCGGCAAGCCCAAGCCGCCGCGATAGAATGCAAGTGACTTCTCCAGATCGTTGGCGGCTAACGTTATGACTTAGATGCGTGGTTGCATGCGGCCCCGGCCCGCTGATGCCCAAACGCGGGGGCTTAGATGGATCGTGTCGTGCAGCCCTCCGGTGCGGAGCACATATCATGCAGATCTATAGGTTGCCCTGTTCTCTCTAACACATATCAGAATGCCGAGCACTATTCGATCGATTGTCGCAGTAGCAGCCGCGCTCGGCGCGTGGGTGGGCGGTCCGCTGCCTGCCCAGCGCTCGAGTGACACTAATGTGTCGGCAGCTATCTCCGACGTGCGTTATGAAGTTGCCTTCGGCCCCAGTTTGGCTGAGCGGCGACTGCTGCGTGTGACGATGCGCTTTTCGGTCGCGAGCGGCGACCCGGTGCTGCTTTCGCTCCCGGCCTGGACGCCCGGCGCATACGAGATCTCCAACTTCGCGCGCAACGTTTGGAATTTCACCGCGTTAGGCGGTGAGCGCCCTCTCGACTGGGACAAGATGGACCACGATACCTGGCGACTGCGTACCGGCGGGGCGCGCTCGATCACCGTTGCCTTCGACTTCCGCGCGGACTCGTTCGACAACGCGATGTCGTGGACGCGCGACGACTTCGCGTTTTTCAACGGCACCAACATCTTTCTGTATCCCGAAGGACGCCCGCTGGACTTCGCCGCGACAGTCACTGTGACTGCGCCTAACGAGTGGCTCATAGCGACCGGCATGCCCCGTGCCGGCAATCCCCGGACGTTTCGCGCCGCCAACTATCACGACCTCGTCGACTACCCAACCTTCATCGGCCGCTTCGACCTCGACAGCGCGACGATCGCAGGCAAGACAATCCGCATAGCGACATATCCCATGGGAGCGCTCGCCGGCGCCGCGCGACAGCGCTTCTGGGAAGATCATCGCAGGTTCTTACCGCCGATGAGCAAGGTGTTCGGCGACGCACCGTACGACAGCTACACAACGCTCGTAGTCTTCGACTCGACATATCCGGGAGCCAGCGCGCTCGAGCACCAGAACTCGCACCTCGGCCTCTATTCTCCCTTCATAATCGGCAACCCTATCCTCCCATCGATCACGTCACACGAGGCCTTCCACATCTGGAACGTGAAACGGATGCGGCCCGCGGCGCTGTGGCCCTACCGCTACGACCGGCCCACGCCCACCGAATGGCTCTGGGTAAGCGAAGGTGTGACCGATTACTACGCGGATCTCATGCTCGTGCGCGGCGGCGTAATCGACTCGACCGCGTACCTGCGCACGCTGGGCGAGAAGATCGAGGAGGTGTCCAATCTCCCTCCCGTCGCGCTGGAAGATGCCTCCCTCTCGACCTGGGTGCATCCGACCGACGGCACCGGCTACATCTACTATCCCAAGGGAGGGCTCGCCGGCTTCCTGCTCGATATCATGATCCGCGACGCCAGCGACAACAGGCAGTCGCTGGACGACGTCATGCGTGCCGTGTACCAGGCGTCGTTCAAGGAAGGCGACGGATTCACAGCCGAGGACTGGTGGGGAGCCGTTAGGCGTTCCGGCGTACCTAACGCTGCGGTGGATGACTTCCGCCGGAAGTACATCGACGGTCGCGAGCCGTATCCGTACGACCGCGTGCTGCCGCTGGCCGGCCTGCGACTCCGCACCGACAGCGTGCGCAGCCCGCGCATCGGCGTCACCACGGAGCCGGACTCGTTAGGTGTGCGTGTATCCGGCGTCGAGCCCGGATCGGCGGCCGACGCGGCCGGCGTCAAGCAGGGTGACATCTTGCTGCGAGTCGGTGACATTCCCGTCAATGATGCAACCTTCGGCGAGCGATTCAGGGCGCGCTACGGTGCGGCCGAAGGGAGCAACGTTCCCCTGATCGTCCGGCGCGAGGGTCGCGAGACTGCGCTGCAACTCACGATCCGTGTGGCGGTGCTCACGCGCCGCGTGCTCGAGTTCGATGCCGCAGCTTCAGCAAAGGCGGCGCGCATACGGCATAGTTGGCTCGCCGGCTAGCCCCCGTGACAATCGCCCAAGATTTCCTCGATCGCTCGCGCTACTACCTCTCGAGCGACTACCTGCCCAAGATCCGGCTCGCTGTCGAGCCGCTGGACGATCGCGCGCTGTGGTGGCGCGCCAATGACGCCTCCAACGCGATCGGAAATCTGATGCTGCACCTCGCCGGCAACATTCGGCAGTGGATCGTGAGCGGCGTCGGCGGGGCGGCGCACGTTAGGCAGCGGTCTGCCGAGTTCGCTGAACAGGGACCCATCACGAAAAGAGCCCTCCTGGAGCACCTGGCAAGCGCCGTATCCGACGCGGACGCAGTTCTAGCCACGCTGACTCAGCCCCAGCTCGAAGAACGGCGCCATATTCAAGGGCGGGATTTCACAGTGTTCGAGGCCCTTTACCACGTAGTGGAACACTTCTCGATGCATACCGGTCAGATCATACTTCTAGCCAAGGTGCACGCCCCTAGCCGAGTGCGTTTCTACGATGACGCCGGCGGATTGGCGCGACCCCTTTGGCCGGAGGGTGTAAGATCATGAGTGCCGCGACTTCCGCCGTCGGCCTAATCTTGAGACGTTCCGAACCTAGACCTCAGACAATGGACCTGCAGTGATCCGCCGTCATTTCCTCCGCGTTGGCATTGGCAGCGCCATCGGTGCGGCGCTTTTCCCGTCAGAAGGGCTCGCTGCGCTGCGTCGAGTTATCGGACAGGACAAGCGCCGGATGATCGTTTATAAGACTCCGCAGTGTGGCTGCTGCACGAAGTGGGTGGATCACGTGAAGGGGGGCGGCTTCGTGGTCGAAGTGCGCGACCTGGACGACTTGACTGAGATCAAGAAGCGCTACGGTGTCCCGCCGGCGCTGCAGTCGTGCCATACGGGAGT
>JBQTJS010000185.1:0-18854 GCA_052386875.1 Gemmatimonadaceae bacterium | reverse complement strand
GCGTTGCCGGTCCGCGTCAGCGCGGCGCGCAGCACCCGCGCGAGGGCGGCGGCACCCTCCGCTTTGGACATGATGTGCAGCACGTGAGGGGTGCGCGTAGCACCCGCGAGTTCCCGATCGTCGTGCTCCACGATTCCCCCTGCGGCCGTCGGATGTCAATGTGCGCGGCGGGGCCGCGCGGCCAATCGCGCCGTCCCTGCAAACTTACGCTGATCGGCGCGGCTCCACTATCTTAGCGCGCGTGATCACCACAATCGTGCTGGTCCGCGCCGACCCGAAGCGGATCCCAGAGACGGCGATGCAGATCGCGGGGATCGAAGGCGTGCAGGAAGTCTACTCAGTTTCCGGAGAGTGGGACCTTGTCGTGGTCGTCCGGGTGGCCGAATACGAGCAGATTGCGCAGGTGGTAACGGAGGCCTTCCCCAAGGTCGGCGGCATCGAGCGGACGCAGACTCTGACGGCTTTTCGCGCCTATTCGCGAAAGGACGTGGAGCAGGCGTGGGATATCGGAGGCGCCTAACGCGGCTGCGTGGCGCTATGCGGGACGATGCGTGCCACGGCGTGGCGCCCGCGATCTTCCACGAGATACGTCCTGCGCGCGGGGTAACGCGCGATCAGTTCAGCGTTGCGCGCGGCGAGGTCACGCGCGACGAGCACGCGCGATGCGAGCCCATCGGCGTTGAGCAGCTGCAGCCGGTCGAGCAAGTTGTCGAAGTTGTTGTCCGGCTGACGGACGAAGACGAGCAGCGGGCCGTGACGCGCGCCTAACGAGGCAAGCGAATCCAGAGTCGCCTGCCGCCCGGGATCGCGGAAGTACGCCGAATGCGTCCACGGCGAATCCAAACCGCCTGGCGAGCGCCGCAGCGGGAGCGCGAAGTACACGCTCCCGAACAGCGCCGCCAGTACCATCCCCAGCGTGACCTGCGGCTCGCGCGGCAGCAGCTCCAGCAGCAGCACAGCACAGCCAATGAACAGAAACGGCAGCAGTACTGTGTAATAGCGGATCCCCGAGTACCAGTAGAAGAAGTAAAGCGCCGGTAGCACGGCGAAGGGCCACACGCGATGCAGCCGTAAGGAGATACGATGCGCCCGCGCGAGGGCCAGCACGGGGAGCAGAAGGCCGATGCCGAAGGCCGCGTAAGCAAAGTCCGCCAGACGTCCGAACAAATGCGCGATCGCGTCAGCCGGCGTGAACATCACAGGCGCCAACTCACGCTCCAGGTTCGGCGTGTACACCTGGAAGCCGCGCACGCCGAAGCCCAGATCGTACCCGTGACCGTGCATCGCCTGATACGCGAGGCGCAGGGCATCGCCATGCGTAGCGGCATTGTACTGAAGGAGCAGCGCGGCGGGGAGCACGCCGCCGAGGGCGACGCCGAGCAGCGTCGCCGCCAGGGGGCCGCCAGTCAAACGGCGGCGCAGGACGATCCAGAGAACGAGCGCGATGCCTAACGCCACGCCGGAAAGCGGCCGCGCGGCCACGCCCATCCCTAACGCGAGGCCTGCCAGCGCACCCCAGGCGACACGGCGCCGCGCCGTGGCGGCTCGCTCAGCGGCCAACAAAGCCGCCGCTCCGCCAACCGCGCTGAACGTGGCGAAGCCGTCTGACATGTAGCCCGCATGGTCGATGATGAACCATTGCTGCACAGCAAGCAGTGCTGCGGCCAGCAGACCCGCGAGGCGCGAATGCACTCGCGTGCCGATGTGGTATGTCAGCCCGACGGTCAGCGTCCCCATCGCAACGGAGGTCCACCAGCGCAGGCCGACAGCATCGAACGCCGCAAGCATTGCCGGCCACCCCGGCGGATACATGCCGTAGAAGTGCTGCGCTTCTGCATTGTAGCCGAACTTGCGCATGACGAAGAAATCGGCGATCTCGCGCGGCACTGGCCAGGAGTGGCCCGAGCGGAAAAACCACTCGCTCTGCAGCACATAGATGGCTTCGTCGCTGACGAGCGGCCAACGCGGCGTCGCGAGCGCATGCGTCACCGTGAGAGTAATTGCCGCCGCCGCCAGCAGACCAACCACGATGCGACGCGATGGTTGCGACATGCTCACACCCTCGCCACCGTCCTTTGTCCCGATCAGCAGAAAGAGCGACGCCCAACCGACACTCATCGCGCAGTACGCGGCAAGCCGGTCCGTAGAAAAAGGATCCTCCCCCGCCGCGAGCGACTCTATGACCAGTATCGCATACGAAGCCGCAAGGAACACGGGAACAGTGCGGCGATACGGTTCATCGAGCAAAGCGCGGCGCCCCAGCCACAGGCTCAGGGCAAACCAAACCGCAGTCACGAGCAACACGAAGCGCAGGCGCACTCCGGCGGCCGGCAGCAACTCTACCGAGGCCGCGAAGGCTGCTGAGCTAAGTGCGATCCATATCAGTGTGCGCGGCAGTGCTTTGGTCATTCGCAGTCGGTGGCGCCGGCAACTGTGCCGGTGTATAAGGAGCCTTGCCCGGGCGCGGGGGTAACTGCAAAGCTGACCATAGAGACGTCGACGTCCATGACCCCCTCCCTCACACACGCACGGTGAACCGGCTGATCAACCTCGGTGTCCTATCTCCGCAGTTGCTGGCCCTGGCGGTGGTGCTGGTAGCGTGGGGAGGCGCGCCAAGGACGCTTATGGCGCAGGAGGGTGAAACGGTGCTGTTGCGGCTGCGCCCGCGGGTTGGGGACACGCTGCGCGTCCGCATGGAGCAGACGAGCGAGTTCGAGGGGACCCGCCGGCTGGCTGGGCGGCGCAGCGGCGCGTCCGCCGATTCCACCACGCACGAACGGAGCCGCTTGCTTGTATTCACCCGGATCTGCGTCGACGCGGTGAGCGGCGACGGCACGATGATAACGGCCATCACCGACTCGGTCCGCCTAACGAGCAATGCCCCCGGGGGGGCTGCGCTGGAAGCGGCGAGCCGTGCCGCGGAAGGTAGTCGAGTCCGGCTCCGGGTGGCCTCGGACGGCGCCACTTGGCTGGCTCCGCCGGAGGACCCGTTCGCGCCACAGCTGCGCGCCTTTGTCACACAGCTCCCCGCCACTCTCCCGCGTGACAGCGTCGCGATCGGCCAGAGCTGGACGCGCAAGATGGACATCCCGCTCGCCCCCGCGCCCAACGCCAGCAAAGGCCCTACTTCACTCAGCGGCGTCTTCCGGCTCGACTCCCTGAGCGGCGACAGGCGCATGGCGTACGTATCCCTCACCGGCCGGCTGGCTCGGAACACAAGCGTCCCATACGGCAATGGCCGCAAGGTGGCGGTCGTTTCCACTTCCGGCTCGATCAACGGCACGATCGAGATCGACCGCGAGCGCGGCTGGATAACCGAAGTCCGCACAACCGTGGTCTCCCGCTCGTTGATGGACGAAAGCGCCGGCGGGGCCCCGCTTACTGCCCGGATGTGGATGAAGATCTCGCAGTGGGTGCGCGTGTACTGACGCTGAACATATGGCGTCGTCGGGGTTTCTAACTCCGCGCCCTGCGTTAATTTCGCCCGATTGCAGCGCGGTCGCTCACGCGCTCGGTGTGCTGTATGCGCCTCATCCACTTCGCCGATATCCATCTCGGGTTTCGTCAGTTTCAGCGGTTGACGCCGGAAGGGGGTGGCCTCAATCAGCGCGAAGCGGACGTAGCGCACGCTTTTCAGCGCGCGATCGATCGCACAGTCGAGCTGCGCCCGGACGTTGTGGTTATCGGCGGCGACGTATTTCACGCGGTGCGGCCTTCCAATCCCGCGATCTTGCACGCGTTCGCGCAGTTCGCGCGTCTCGCTCGGGAGCTGCCGCGCGCTGTCATCGTAATCGTGGCCGGCAATCATGACACGCCGCGGGCGGTAGAGACGGGGTGTATCCTACGGCTATTCAGTCCGTTAGGCATCCACGTAGTCGATTCGGAAGCGCGCCGCCTGACGTTCGACGACCGCGAATTGGCGATCCTCGCGGTCCCCGATCTTCCCGGCGCGCGCGTGCCGCTGGAGCCGGATCCCTCGTATCGCTACAACGTGCTCGTGCTGCACGGCGAGGTCGCGGGGGTGTTGCCGGAGCGGGACAATATGGGCGACCGTCCGGCTATAACTTACGCGGCCGAGGAGATCGGCCCCGCGCGATGGACGTACGTGGCGTTAGGGCACTATCACGTGTATCGTGTGCTGGCGCCTAACGCGTGTTACTCCGGTTCGCTGGAGTACACAAGCCCCAACGTGTGGGGGGAACTGCGTGAAGAGCGCGCTGCGCGCATTCCGGGGAAGGGGATCGTCGAGTTCGACTTTGCGCGCGGCACGCGTCAGTTCCACCCGTTGCGTGCCGCGCGCATGCTCATCGATCTCCCGGCGATCGAGGCGCGCGGAATGAGCGCGCACGACGTAGACGCTGCCATCCGACGCAACGTGGAGGCAGTCGCCGCGCGCATCGACGACAAGATCGTGCGCCAAGTAGTGCGCGACATTCCGCGACACATCGCCCGAGAGCTGGACTACCGCGCGTTGCGTGAATACAAGCGCCGCGCGCTGCATTTCAACCTGGACACGCGACGCCCCGAGCTGATCGGTCCGCGGCGGCTGCAGTCCGACGGACGGCCGGCCACGCTCGCCAACTTGCTGCGCGACAAGCTGCAGGGTCTCGTGCTCGCCTCCGATGTAGATCGCAACGCTCTCGTAGAGGCCGGGTTACGCTACCTGGCAGAGGCGGAAACGCGCGAGCAGGGTGCGCTGAGCGCGCAGGCGGATCACGCGTGAGACTGCACGCCCTCTCCCTCAAGAACTTTCGGCAGCACGCCGACACTCGCATCCGCTTCGGACCGGGGTTGACGGGGATCATCGGGCCTAACGGGGCAGGGAAAACGACGATCCTCGAAGCGATCGCTTGGGCTCTCTACGGGAATACGGCCGCGCGCGGCAATCGCGAGTCGATCCGCTTCAATCGTGCCGGCCCGCGCGATCCAGTCACTGTGGAGCTGGACTTCGATCTGGGGCCGCATCGTTATCGGGTCGTTCGCGGCCTAACGAGCGCCGAGCTGTACCTGGACGGCGGCGCCTTCCCCGTGGCGAGCACGATCACCGGCGTCACAGAGCTCGTCCAGCGCCGCCTCGGGATGAGCCGCAGCGAGTTCTTTCACACGTATTTCACCGGGCAGAAAGAGCTGGACCTCATGGCGGCGCTTGGGCCTTCCGATCGCGGCCGCTTCCTGTCGCGAGTGCTCGGCTACGAGCGGCTGCGCGTGGCGCAGGAACTTGTGCGTGACCAGAAGCGCGTCATTATCGCCGAATCGTCAGGCCTGCGCAGCGGCATGCCCGATCCCGACGCTGTGCACCGTGCCCTGCGCGACGCCGAAACAACCGTCGAGGTGACATCGGCCGGCGAACGCGCTGCGTACAAGGCATTGGAAACCGCGCGCCGTACTGCGGACGAGTTCGCCCCTATCTGGACCGGAGCACAGCGCGCCCGCGACGTGCTGCTGGCCCTCTTGGCGGACCTGCGCGTTGCCGAGAATGAAGCGGCCGCCCTCGAGCGTGAGCACGAACGTCTCGAACGCGAGCTGGCGGCCGTGACGGCTGCTCGCACTGAGTTGGAGGCGATCGCTTTCGAGATCGCACCTCTTGCCGCGCTGGCCGACGAGTTCCAGCGCTTCGAAACTCTCGCACGGGAAGAAGGACGCCGTCAGACGCTGACCGAAACAGCCGCGGTGCTGGCCGCCGATCTGGAACGCTTTCGCGCGCGGCTCGAGCGTATCGAGCGTGAAGCAGCGTCGGAGGAATCAGTCACGGAACAGCTCGACGCCGAGCGGCGCATCGAACGCGAAACTGACGGTGCGCTCGAGGCCCAGCGCACCGAGTGGGTGCGCGACCGCCAGGAAGCGGAGACGAAAAGGGACGCCTATCGCCAGCAATACAGTGAGGCGCGCTCGCAGCGCGATCGCCTCACCGATCTCGGCGAAGAGGGGACCTGCCCGACCTGCACGCGCCCGTTAGGCGCGTCGTTCCGGAGCGTGCTCGATCAGCTGGAGGAGCAGCTCGAGACGATCCTGGTGGACGGAAGGTATTACAGCACGCGCCTCGAGCAGCTCTCCGAGATGCCGGCCGAAGTGCGCGCCCTCGACGAACGCCGTACGACACTGCGCGGCTCCGTGCAAACGCTGGAGCGCCAGCTCGCCCGCGTGCAGTCGGCGGTGTCGGAACGCCAGCAGATCGTGCGCGAGATCCACCTCAAGGAACAGCAATACGAGAGCGTGCAGCAGGATCTGGCCAACCTTCCCACGGGATACAACGCGGCACGGCACGACGAGCTGCGGCGTGAGACGAGCCGTCTGGCGCCGCTGAACGAGCGCGCTACGCGCCTAACGACACAGATCGAGCGCGAGCCGGGCATCCGCGGCGACCTGGCGCGCACTGTCGCCGCGCGGCAGGGAGTGCGCTCCCGCATGGCCCAGCTCACGGCGCAGCGCGATGCAGTGCATTATTCCGACGCCGAGTTTGCGCGACTGCGCGCGGAGCACGAAGCCCGCGGCGCCACGCTGCGCGCGGCGGAGATCGCCCACGCCGCCGCCACGGTGGAAGTGGAAGCGGCGCTCGCGGCTGCCGAACGCGCACGTCATGCGCAGGCGGAGCTGGAGAAAGCGCAGACTCGCCTCGCGTCGCTGCAGCGTGAGCGCCGCCTGCACGACGAGCTGGATCGCGCGCTCATCGACTTGCGCACTGAGCTCAACGACCAGCTCCGGCCGCAACTCTCCGAGCTGGCGAGCGTCTTGCTTGCGGAACTCACCGACGAGCGCTACTCGGAACTAGAGATCGATACCGAGTACAACGTGCGCGTCCTCGATGACGGAGTCATCAAGGCTGTTATATCCGGGGGCGAGGAGGACCTTGCTAACCTCGTTGTGCGGCTGGCGCTGTCGCAGATGATAGCGGAGCGCGCGGGCCAGAGCTTTTCTCTGCTGATACTTGACGAAGTGTTCGGTGCGCTCGATGAAGCCAGGCGGCATTCCGTCGTGGAGCTGCTGCGCCGCCTGCAGGACCGCTTCGAGCAGGTCATCGTGATCACGCACGTCGAATCGGTGCGCGACGGGCTGGACTGCGTCCTGACTGTCGCATACGACGAGGAGAGCGGCGCTTCTATCGTGCGCGGCCCGCCGGTGCCGGACCTAACGCGTGGTATAGCGGTCGCGGCCGCAGCGGCGTCCTGATCATGACTAGCACGCGCGACATCCCGACGACACGCGCTGCCTTGCTGGGTGCGGCGGAGCGTATCACGCCGGACGACATAGACGAGCTGAATCGCGTCTTCTCTACAGCTTTCACGGAGCGCTACCGGCGCGACGGCATGGTCGGTGTGCGCGTGCCGAGCTTGAACCCGGCGATCTGGCGCTACGCGATCGAAGACGCGGGGGAGGGAGCCATGCTTTGGCGCGACGAGCGCGACGAGATCGTCGCGTTCAACGTCGTGCACCGGTCCGGTGTGGAAGGGTGGATGGGACCGCTCGCGGTAAGGCCGGATTGGCAGGGGAGCGATGTAGGCAAGGAGATCGTGCGGGCCGGGACACGTTGGCTCGGCGTGCATCCGCTGCGCGTGATCGGCCTGGAAACGATGCCGCGCACAATGGACAACATCGGCTTCTACTCGCGCCTCGGTTTCGTGCCGGGGCACCTAACGATTACGCTGACCGTGGAAGCCGACGGGGCCCACCTGACGCCGCCGCGGCTGCTCGGCTCGCTCGCCTCTGCGGCACGCGAGGACGCCATCGCAGCGGCGCGGGCGCTCCTCCACTCGCAGCTCGCCGGCTACGATTTCTCGCGGGAGATGCGGCTCAGCGCCGAGCTTGGTGTCGGCGATACGATGCTGCTGGAGGCGGGGTCGCGCGTCGTCGGGTTCGCCGTCTTTCATACCGCGCCGCTGGTCGACGGGCGCGCCCGCGAAGAGATCCGGGTGCTCAAGCTCGTATTGGATGACGAAGGGCGCACCGACGCTATTGTCCGCGGCCTCGTGGATGTAGCACGGGGCGTAGGAGCGCGCCGTGTTGCGATAAGGGTGCAGGGCGATTACGTGGCTGCTTATCGCAGGCTGATCTCGTTAGGTGCGCGCGTGCGCTGGACGGATTTGCGCATGTACGTCGCAGGTTACGAAGAAGTGCGCTCTGCGACCGGCGTCGTTTTGTCCAACTGGGAGATCTGAGCTTCTCGCAGCACGCGCTGCCGCAAGCTCGGCCGTTACGTCAGTCGCGTCCGGGGCGTCCTCCGCTTTGAGCAGTGCTGCCACGCACCACGATGCGCCAGATCAGAAGGAAGACTCCGAACGAGAGTAAAAGATGCAGCCAGCCCGGCGCATCGTACAGAAACGTGCCAAGCGCCCAGACAACGAGCATTGCAATCGCCGCGAAGATTCCAAGATCCATTGTTAGATTATGAGTAATTGACGGTCCCGCAGTCTGCACCTACATTCTCGGCGACTCAAGGCGTGGGGCGAAGAGACTCAGTTTTTGAGCCAACAAGCTCAATGGGCGGGCGCGAAACGCTGTGTGAACGCCATGCCCCAGTGCGGGGAAGGCGAACATATGGTTGAGTGCCTCATCGTTTCTTTGGGCTTCAAAAAACCCTCTTCGACCCATCTAATTAGAAGCTCCGGCAGCGATGCCGGAGCTTCTTAACTTTCCCGATATTCACAGCTAACCAGCACTCACAGCTCGCCTCTCACCGCTCGCGTCTCGCAAATCGCCCCTCGCCTAAGCGCATGGCGCACCCCTGATCCGTGGTAACCGTCACTCGAATCGTCCGATTCAACGCTGCGCACCGTGTGCACAACCCGGCCCTCAGCGACGAAGAGAACCGCCGCTTGTACGGGAAGTGCAACAACCCGAACTGGCACGGGCACAATTACACGCTGGAAGTCTCCGTGCGGGGAGAGATCGATGCGCGGTCGGGGTATGTCATGGACCTTGCGCAACTGCGTGACCTGGTGACGCGCGAGCTGGTGGACGAGATCGATCATCGCAACTTCAACCTGGATGTTCCGTTCATGAGCGGCGTGAACCCCACTTCGGAGAACATAATCGTGGCGTGTTGGCGGCTTTTGGCGCCGAAGCTCAAGCCGGCCAAGCTCGTGAGGCTCAAGCTCTGGGAGACCGAGAACAACTATGTCGAATACGAAGGGGATTGAGGCAGTGCGCGCAGGCGTGCAGGTTGTCCTGCCGCACGAGCTGGACGATGACGACGAGCGGCACGCCCTTCCGGGGCCGGCTGCTCTGGAGTTCGAGAACCTGGTGCGGCGTCAGATCGAATTGTTAGGCGAGGACCCTCAGCGTGACGGTCTGCTGCGCACGCCTGTTCGCGTCACTAAATCGCTGGCATGGCTCACGCGCGGTTACGGCATGACGCTGGACGAAGCAGTGGGTGACGGCGTGTTTCCCGAGTCGCACGACCACATGGTGATGGTGCGGGATATCGAGCTGTACTCGTTATGCGAGCACCATCTTCTCCCGTTCTTCGGCCGCGCGCACGTGGCGTACATTCCCGCCGGCCGCATCGTGGGCCTTTCCAAGCTGCCGCGCATCGTGGAGATGTTCGCGCGCCGGCTGCAGGTGCAGGAGCGCCTGACGAGTGAGATCGCGGACGCTGTGTGGGAGGTGTTGCAGCCGCTGGGCGTCGGCGTAGTGCTCGAGGCGTGGCACCTCTGCATGATGATGCGCGGCGTCGAGAAGCAGAACAGCAAGACAATAACCTCAGCGCTGCTTGGCGGTTTCCGCACAGACGCGCGCACTCGCGAAGAGTTCCTGCGGCTCGCGCACGGTCCCGGATCGGTAGGTTGAGCTTCGCCTAACGCGGGCGTAAGCAAACGCGGAGGAACCGCTGCACACGGAGCTGCTCGCTCACCTCCGCTGTCCCGCGGAACACGCCGCAGCGCCTCTCGTGGCTGCGGCGCAGCTGCAACGCGACCGCCGCATCATTCGCGGTACTCTGGGCTGCCCCATCTGCTACGCGGAGTATCCGATTGTCGACGGCGTGGTCGACACCAGACGCAGCCCCGCGCAGTTCGCAGAACGCGGAAACCCGGCGCTCCCCGATGAAGAAAGCGTCATGCGGCTCGCCGCTCAGCTCGATCTGCAGAATCCCGGCGGAGTCGTCATCCTCGGCGGTGTCTACGGCGCGTTCGCGCCGGCGATGAGCGTGCTGTTCCAAGCGCAGTACATCGCGCTCAATCCGCCGGCCGCGGCGCCGCAAGAGTCGCACGCCAGTGTGATACTCAGCGACTCGCGATTGCCGCTCAACGACGCGTTTGCGCGCGGCGTCGCCGCCGACGATCGAGAGGTACACAACCTCGGCGTGTCGGAGCTGGCGCGGCTGGTGCGCCGCGGTGGGCGCCTGGTGCTGCCGTCCGGTGCCACTCCGCCGCAAGGCATGCGCGTTCTCGCGCGAGACGAGCGGGAGCTGGTCGCCGAGCTGGAGCGCGTGGGCAGCGAACCTGTGGCGCTGCGCCGCGGCCGGACACCTTAGCAGCAAGCAACTGCGGCGCAGAGCCGTCGCGTTAGGCGCCGGCGGGGCGCTCGCCGTCAGTGGCGTACAACGGGTCGATCACCTTCGCGTTAGGCGCCGGCGGAGCGCTCGCCGTCAGTGGCGTACAGCGCGTCGATCACCTTCGCGTAGTTCTTATCCACCACGCGGCGCTTCACCTTCAGCGTCGGCGTCAGTTCCCCGCTTTCCAGAGAGAAGTCGTTCTCCAGCAGTCCGATCTTCTTGGGTGTTTCGAAGTGCGCCAGGCCCGTCAGCTGCTTGGCAACCTCCTCTTGCATCTTCGCCTGTATGCTCGGCTCAGCGAGCAGCTGGGCGCGATCCGTCCACGTGATGTTGCGGGTCCGCGCCCACTGCTCGAGCTGAGTGAAGTTGGGGACTATCAGCACGACAGGATAGCGGCGCCGATCGCCGATCATCACGGCTTGAACGACGAACTTGTTGGTCTTGATGCTGTTCTCGATCGGCTGCGGTGCGATGTTCTTGCCGCCGGCGGTTACGATGATGTCCTTCTTGCGATCGGTGATGCGGATGAAGCCGTCCTCCAGCACGCCGATGTCGCCGGTGTGGAACCACCCTTCGGCATCGATGGCTTCGCGCGTAGCGTCGGGCCGGTTGTAGTACCCCAGCATCACATGAGGACCGCGTGTAAGGATCTCGCCGTCCGCGGCGATCATCACTTCGACCCCCGCGATGGGCTTGCCGATCGTCCCGATGCGGAATGCGTGGGGAGTATTGACTCCGATGACGGGTGACGTCTCGGTGAGGCCGTATCCTTCGAGAATCGTTAGGCCTGCCGCGTAGAAGAACTTGTTGATCTCGGGGGCCAGCGGCGCTCCGCCGGACACGAAATAGCGCAGCCGGCCGCCGGTACGCGCGCGCAGCTTGGCGAAGACAAGCCTGTCGGCGATGGCGTAAGCCGCCTGTAGTCCGGAGCCGGGCGTGCGGCCCGCCAGCACGAGATCCGCCCGGCGTAGCGCGACGTCGCGGGCCCAGAAGAACAAGCGCTTCTTGAGGGCCCCACCTGCGAGCGCGCTCTCCAGCACGGCCGCATACATTTTCTCGTACAAGCGCGGCACGGAGAGCACTACTGTCGGCCGCACCTCCAGCATCGCCGAGCGCACGAGATCGAAGGACGGCACGTAAGCGATGGAGACGCCGTTGGCGAAGTGCCAGTAGTCTCCCATGCGCTCGAAGATGTGTGACAGCGGGAGGAACGAGAGTGCCACGTCGCGGCTCGTGGAGTCGATGGCCTCGGCGGTTCCCACGACGTTGGAGTAGATGTTGTCGTGCGAGAGCATCACCCCTTTCGGCGCACCGGTCGTCCCGGACGTATAGAGGATCGTCGCCAACTCGTTAGGTGCCACAGCCATGGCTTCACGTTGCCAGGAGTCGCTTACCCCCGGGCCGTCCGCCGCTGCACCGCGCCGCTCCAGCGCCGCAAACGTGAGCCCGGCTGCGAGCGCGGCCGCATCGTCGAAGGCGATCACGTGGGCGAGCTTGGGCACCTGTGCGCGGATCGCGGCGATTTTCTCCGCCTGTGCTGCGCCGGAAACGAAGATGGCCACGGAGCCGCTGTCATTCAGCAGAAAGGCGATCTGTTCGGCGGGGAGCGTAGCGTAGATGGGGACGTCCACAACACCGCTCGTCAGGCACGCGAAATCGGCGATCGCCCATTCCGGCCGGTTCTCCGAAAGGATCGCCACGCGGTCGCCGCGCCGCACCCCCAGCTCCCGCAACCCGAGCGCTATGCGGCGCGACCACTCGAGGATACGAGCGTGCGAGATGGCTTCCCATCCGGCCGCTCCGCGCACCTGCATGGCGTCGCCCCGGCCGTGCCTGGCCAGCGCCTCGAAAAAGAGCCGGTTCAAAGTTCCCGCTTCGGGACGGGGACCGCCGCGCGCGTACGTCTCTGTCGTCATGGCTTGCCTAACGAGAAGCTACAGACGGACGGATCTTCAGCACACGAACGAAAACAGTGTCGACTGCCGGGTACCCCCTCGCCACCACGCCAAAACGTACCACGGCGGAGTCGCTGGCGCTCGGCAGCCGGCCCACCTTGACACGCACGCGGCGCCGCGCCTCCCCGTTCGTGTCCGTGGTATCCACGCTGGATGGCCGTCCGGATTCGTCGACAAGGAAGATCTGCGCCGTATCGCCGGGCGCAACCGGCGCACCGCGATATTCGAGCGTGTAGCGCACGAGGAAGCCCTTCACCCCGGTTCTGGCGGCAGACGTTACGCGCAGCGCGAAGTCAGCCGACACGTTGCGTGTAGTGTCCACAACGCTCGTGAGCAGACTATCGGGAGCGCTGACGAGAGCGGCGGCTACTGGACGCGGCACCACATCGATGTCGCGCGTGATGCTCTGGAGCTTGTCGGCGGTCGCGAAGAGCCGCGCGATCCCCGGCAGCCTTCCGATCACGTACCCCTGTGTCGTTAGGATGACCGTAGTATCGCGCGAGAAGAACTGCACCTTCGGATTCGCGACAGTGTCGCCCGCGCCGCTGAAAACAGTGGCCCGGAGCGGCCGAGCCAGACCTGTTTCATCTCGCAGCGTGTCCCCCGCGACCACCGCCGGATAGGCGATCCCGTCGAAGGATATGGCTCCGATCTCGTTAGGGTCGGTGCCGTAGTCGATGCACGCCGAGGCAGCCAGCGCCGCGGCGCAGACGGGCCACCTTTTCATCCGAAGCGCTCAACCAGCAGCGTCGCAAGGTTCACGTAAGCTTGCGCGGCCGGATCCGCCGGACTGCGCAACACTACAGGTTGCCCCGCGGCGAACGCCTCGGTCGCCGCCTCCGAGCGCGGCACAGTGATGTCGAAGACCATGTCCGCAGGGAGGTGTGACCTCACGTAAGCGGTGACCCGATCCGAGGCGGCATGTCCCGGCTCGTGCATAGTCAGCAGTATACCGTCGAGCGTCAGCTCCGGGTTCACTTCGGCGATCTCTTGAATGCCGCGGAGTATCTGCGGAGTCGTTTGCAGCGCGAGCGGCTCGGTTTGCAGCGGGACGATCACGTGTTGGCTCCCTTCCAGCACTCGCACCACGATCGGCCCCAGGCCCGGCGGCGTGTCCACCACAACCACATCGCAGCGCTCGCGCGCCGTACGCAAGAGATCGCCCAGCATCGAGCTTTCACCCACGCGGCGGTGATAGTCCGTATGGTTCGCCGCGTCGATCACAGCGCCGGCCAGGATGACACGCAACCAAGGGAGCGCTGTCGGCAGGATGACCTCACGCAGGTGCCGATCGCCGGTGAGATAGTCGGCGAAGCCGTAGGTCGGGTGCCCCCGGCGCAGCCCCACTCCGTAACGCACGGCGCCCTGCGGATCCACGTCGACGATGAGGGTCTTGAGTCCCCGTCGTGCGAAAGCCGCTGCCAGATTCACCGAGGTCGTGGTTTTTCCAACACCGCCCTTCTGGCTGATGACCGCCAGGACCCGACCCACTTACGGCCGGAGCTCCGTTGGCGCGGAATCGTTAGGCGGCGTTTCCAACATGCTGCCGGCTCCGGTGGTCCCTCCGCTTCCAGCAACCCCTCCTCCCCCTGACTGGATTTCCTCGATGGCACTGCGCGCGTGCGTGACCCAGCGAGCCGCTTCGGCTCCCTTCGGAGGCGCGGCGAGAAACGACTCGAGGTGGCGCAGCGCCCCCTCCGGCTCACCGCGCTTCAGCAGTAGAAAGCCGAGGCCGTAGTGCGCCCCGGCGAGGTCCGGTTTTATCTCCAGTGCCCGCCGATAACAACGCACGGCCTCGTCCAGACGGGTCGTTCGCGAGTAGGCGATCGCCATGTTCTGCAGCACGCGATGGTCGTCGGGCTTCTCTCGCAGCGCAAGCCGGTAGGAGGTCAGCGCTGCTTCGAAGTCACCTTGCCGCTCGAGGAGCAAGGCCTCCTTCAGGTAGTCCACCCGCTGGGGCTTGACCTCGCCATCCGATCGAGCGCCAAACAAGCGACTCAGCCAAGACATGGGCGCACCGAAATGATTGGAACTCAGATCCCTGCAAAGAGTGGCTTGTACGTGCCGCAAAGTATCGTGCAGTAGCGTACCGGGCAACGACATACGGCAGTTCGGCAGCGCGCCTGCTCAGTCGCGCTCCGGGAAACGCACAGATAGCTTACGCGACCACCGGGCCACGCCGCATTTATGCCTCGCAGACCCGCCGATCCGACAAAGGGGACGTTCATCGTGGAGTGGCCGCTCTTCGGCGAGCTGTCGCGCGCCCTGGCCCTCAAAGTCGCACGAGCCTATGAGCCGGAGCTAGTCGTCGGGATCGCTCCTGCCGGAGTGATTCCGGGAGCGACGGTTGCCGCCATCCTGGACCGCGAATTCCATTCCATAATCGTGAGCCGCCGTTATCGCGCCGACCACGTGCGCGAGACTCCGGCCGTGTTAGGCAGAGCACCGGTCGAAGTGCGTGACCGGCGTGTTCTCGTCGTCGACGAAACCTGCGAGTCGGGGGACACGCTCCGGCTTGCGGTTGCAGCGGCCGTGAACGCCGGCGCTCGCGAAGTGCGCACGGCCGTCTCCTTCAAAACGGGGAGCTACGAGCCGGATTTCTATGCGCTCGAGACCGAGTGCGTGATCGTATTGCCGTGGGACCGTGAAGTGCTTGTCGAAGGAGAGCTGGTGCCTAACCCGAAGTACGCTGACGTAACCTAACGTTAGGCAGCATTGATCCCAGTCGGCGAGGTGCGTCTGCCTAGCTACCTCACAGGCTGGCGGTGTACGGCTGGTGGAACTCCTGCTACTCGACGCCGTTAGGTCTCACTGGGCCCCGCAGCCGCCACCGCTGGAAGCGCGTCGAGCCGCTCACCATGCACCGAGGCCTCAGCCCGGCGGAAATCGGCGCTCACGACTTCCGCGAGCGCCCTTGTGCGGTAAGAGCCGCGCATTCGGTAGTACTTCATGCGAAACACGTCATACAGCATCCGCAGCGAATCGCGGCCTACATGCACAGACGAAGTTTCGTTGTTGATAAGCCGCACGGGTATCCGCTTGACGTCGATGCGAGCTATCAGCGCCAGGTACAACACCTCGACGTCAAACGCGAAGCGGTCGATGCGCGTCGATCCGAAGATCAACTCCGCCACGTCGGCTCGCATCCCTTTCAGGCCGCACTGGGTGTCGAAGAACCCGCCCGTCACGAGCTTGCCGACGAAGGTCGAAAAGAGCGCCGACGCCCACCGGCGCTGCCACGCGATCGCGGCGGCGTACTTCGCGTCGGGGAGGGTGCGGTCGCCGACCACCATGTGGAAGCCGCGGCGCAGCACGTAGTCCGCGATGACGAGGAAGAGATCTGGCGAATAAAGAGGATCGACGTCGCTGTAGATGCGGACGCGACCTCTCGCCGCGAGCATGCCGGCACGGACTGCTGCGCCCTTCCCCCGGTTGGAAGGAAGGACCACCAGGCGCACGCGCTTGTCCGCGGAAAGCGAGCCTGCGAAATCGCCACCGCCGTCGTCTACGACAACGATCTCCCACGTGCGGCCCGAGGCTTCGAGGAACGCTTGCAGCGCTGTGACCGACCGTCGCGCGATCGGGGCACTGCGATAACACGGCAAGACTACCGAAATCTCTGGGGGCACGCCCGCAGACGGCACGGGCGCGAGAGCGTCGTTCATCGCGACGTCACCGGTTTGCGCGCGACGGCGATAATGATGGTCCCGAAAGGGAGACCGAGCCGGTCCTCGACCGCGGAGACCGCTTGCGCCGCCGACCAGCTCACGACGCTGACCCACGGTGCGAAGGTCGAGAAGGTGCTGAGCCGCTCGATCTCCCATCCCGCGCCGACGAGCACTTCCCGCAGCCGCCGACGGTGGAACTTCGTCACGTGCTGGTCGCCGTGGAGTCGCGGCACCAGGCGCAGGGCGTCGAGTGCGACCTCGAGCAGCGGCCACGTTCCCCGATAGTTAGGCGTCGTGACGAGGAAGCGGCCGCCCGGCTTTGCAAGCTCATAGATGCGGCGCGCGAGCAAGTCGATTTGGGCGGGGTAGAGGTGCTCGAAGACTTCCATGCAGTACGCATTGTCGACGGAGCCGGCCGGGAACTCAAGTTCTTCGACGAGCGCACGACGGAATGAGAGGCCGTCGGTGCGGAAGGTCCTGCTCGCGTACTCGATGGCCTCGGGGTTACCGTCGATTCCAGTGGTTCGCGCCCCCAGCTCCGCCAGCAGATTCGCGATGACGCCGGACCCGCACCCGACGTCGATCGCAGCACTCCCGGGCTCCGGCGGGCAGAACTTGCGGACGATGCGCTCCTTTTCCCAGTGCCAATACCGTTGGACGACGAAGCCGCTTTGCCGCGCCCGGTGTTGGTAGTCGCCCGGGATGGCTATCGCGTCGCCTTTTCTTCCCCCAGCTTCGCTCGCGTCCATGTGTCCTTACATCCTCGGTCCCCGAAGGGGACTCGTGGTGCAGGGAGAGGATATAGTCCACGCTGCCTGGTGGCCATCGCAGTCCTCTCCTGACACCGCGAGACACCGCTCCGACTGATGCTGCGGGCTGCTTCCGCCACAGACTCTCGCGTCCCGTTGCGAAGCCGGCTGATCGTCGCCCTCGTCTTCGCTGTCGTCGGCGCCGCGATCGCGTATCGGGCACAGTTCATTCTTAACGGCAATGGGGGCGATCTCTACGTCACGTGGCGCGCGGCGCATATCATCGCGGCCGGCGATAACCCGTACGAGGTGATCAAGCCGTTCGCCGGGTGGACTTGGAATACCTACTGGTTCTATCCGTTGCCGGCTGCGCTTCTCGCCGCGCCGGTCATGACACTGCAGCCCGCGACGGCCGCGCTTGTCTTCGTTGCGGGGAGCGGCGCCCTGCTCGGCTTCGCGCTTGCCGGGAGTCGGCTCCCCTGGTTCCCGCTGCTGGTTTCGGTTCCGTTCTGGTTCTCGGCGCAGCTCGCGCAGATGACGCCTGCGATCCTGGCGCTCGGCCTGCTCCCCGCGGTCGCGGGCCTGACCGTGTTGAAGCCGACACTCGCGTTCTCGTTGTTCGCCTGGCGACCCTCGTGGCGCAGTGCCGTCGTTGCCGCAGCGACCCTCGTGCTCAGCGTGGTGATTTTTCCGTGGTGGCCTGCCGGCTGGCTCGACGCCATCGCCCACTCGACCTCACACGGGTCGCCCGCCACGCGCGGTATCGGGGCGGCCGGTCTTCTCGGACTGCTGCGCTGGCGACGCCCGGAGGCGCGCCTCCTCGTGTGCTACACGCTCGCGCCTAACGCGATGTGGTTCTACGACGAGCTGTTGCTATTCCTTGTCGCGCGCACGCCGCGCGAGTCCATCGGGCTTTGTGTGGGAAGCTGGCTCGCGTGGACGGGTTGGCTTCTAAGCGACGCTTTGCGCGGTGTGGAAGTGACCCTGCTGCACGCCGGCCCGTGGATTGCGGCCGGCCTCATCGTCCCTGCGACCTTTCTGGTGCTGCGCAGGCCTAACGAGGGCGCGCTGCCGGACCGGCTCGAGCGGCTGGCGGCGCGACTGCCGGCGCGGGTGCGCGGCGTGACTTCGAGCCGCAGCTGAACTCGTGCCGTTATGCGACGCGTCGTTACGTTCCGGCCTGCGCGGCGGCAGCCACGGCGTCGCGATACGACGCACCGGCGGCCATGTCGTCGAAGACGTATTCCAGCACGTCCGGACTGCCGACGAGAAAGCGGCAATGCTCATGAGCGCCCATTGCGCGGCACTCCACCTCGAGCACCGCCACGCGTGTGCCGGCCAGGCGGCCGAAGAGGTCCGCGAAGAGACCCGTCGTTAGGTGGCAGTTCGGATGGTTCGACTGACCGTCGCCGTCCGCCTCCCACCAGTCAGCCGCGTCGAGAGTCGCCACTGCGTCATCGAGGGAACCCACGACGAACGAACCCCACCCCAGCTCGCGGAAGAACTCCGAGGCGCGCTCCTGAAACGCCGCGACATCCAACTGCTCCGCGCCGATATCGGACCGCTCCGCCAACCAGCGGCTGAATGCGTCGAACATGACCCCACCCCCCGCGTAGCCCGCTTCCTGCAGTGCAACCGCGGCGTCCGGTCCTGAGCTGTGAAGGAAAGCGTGTCGGAGCGCCGTGAGCGAAGAGCGCGGGAATGCCGCCATCTGCTGAACGCCGAAGTCCATCGCTGCCATACGTCTCCCTCAAAAAGTCAGGTTGCAGTTCGCCGGAGCAACTCGTTTTCGTCGATGACTTCGATACCGAGTTGGCGCGCCTTATCCACCTTACTTCCGGGTGTGTCTCCCGCCACCACGAAGCTCGTACTGCGCGACACCGAGTCTGTCACGCGGGCCCCTGCATCCTCCAGTAGCTCCTTCGCCGCAGTGCGACTCAGCGTTGGCAGTGTCCCAGTGATGACGACCGTCAGCCCTCGGAGGGCACCCCCA
>JBQTJS010000184.1:0-1582 GCA_052386875.1 Gemmatimonadaceae bacterium | reverse complement strand
CAGATCGTTCTTACTCCAGATTACCTCGTACACGTGCCAGCATGTCGTGAGACTGACACTGCTATTGATGGTCGAGGCGGAGTTCTGAACGAGATTGATCCCCGCCCGCCGTCCATACCAGTAAGCCATGTAATAGGTGAACGGATCCTGGCCACGCGCTTCGACGATATCGATCTCGCCCTGTGTCGGCCAGGGATCGCCGTAGCTCCAGAATGCCGGCCACATTCCGTAGCCGCTGGGGAGCTTGAGTCGCGCCGCGAGTCGCACGTTAGGCGCGGCGCGCGACGCCGAGAAATGGGTTTTGGATTCTACGCGTCCCGACGTGTATTCGAACTGCTTGGGTGTGGGGTCGAAGGGCGTCGTAGGGCCGATGCCGCTTTCACGTCGGGCGGCGATGTTGAGCACTCCCGCTGCCAACTGCAGGTTTGCAGCCTGGTATAGCTGCAGCTCCTCGTTAAAGGCGCCGCCGGTCCAAGTAGACCACTGCGAGAGGTCGGTCCCGAAGGGCTCGTCGAAAACCTTGGTCCAGCCGGCGGCCGAGTAGCCGGCATCTGAAGCGTCGTAGTCACAGACTCCGCTGGCTGATTGGATCGCGGAGGGTGTCAACGCCGCCGCCGGTACTCTGGTTGTCGGGGAGGTAGGTGATACCGCCGGATCGCGGCCGCATGCCGCGGCGAGGACCGCGAGGGTCGTAAGGGCTACGCTGAGCCTCCCGCTGATGGGAGCACGCGCACGCAAAGTGTGGGGGGGAGGGCGGATGAGCTGGCCATACCACCCAACTTCGTCGGCGATGGCCGGACCCGCTAGATCACGGATGGTCTAGGTTTCGAAGAGTCAACGAGTCAGTCCTCGGGGTCCGCGTTCCGCTCCCGCTGGGCAGTGATCGTATCCTGCAGCGCTGTCGCCAACATGCACTCCGCGCGCAGTGAATCTATCAACCCCTCGGCCTGCTTCGACTGGACCGCAAGCGTCCCCGAACGCTCGAGAACCTGATCGACCACCGAGCGCTGAGCGGACAGCATCTCCAACGTCGACCGCACATCTTTGGCAAGCGCTTCGGCACGAGCAAGCCGCTTCTCCAACCGCTCGACCTGACGCTTGCGCTCCTCGAAGTCCTGCATCGCGCCTGTCGTCCTCTTCATCCGTTCCATCATCTCGTCAAGCGACGCGCGTGCCCCCTCTACATCACGGCGTGCCGCTGCGATGTCGCGGATGTCCTGCGCGCTGCGCTCTGCAACCTCGAACACCCGCTTAACCTGCGCCTCCACCGCGTCGATTGTCGCCTGACGCCCGACGATCTGCTGCAGCGCCTGCGACGCGCTCACCTGTCCCCTCTCGCACTTCCCGAGCAGTTCCTCCAGATGCGTCATGCGCTTGTCGACATCGTTGAGCGCCGCCGCGCGCTCCTCCAACTGCTGCGCAATCTCTGCCACGCTCTGCGAACGAGACTCGGCGTCTGCGAGCTGCAGGATGACGGCCCGCGTTAGGTCCTCCAGGCGCTGCGACGTTTCAGCCGCGCCGCGGCGCTCCTCCGAGGCGCGCGCGAGATGCTCCGCGGCCTTCTCCAACGCCCCCTGACGCT
>JBQTJS010000183.1:0-2416 GCA_052386875.1 Gemmatimonadaceae bacterium | reverse complement strand
AGACGGATCGGTCTTCAATTATCGGGCGGACGACGCGGCTCTGGCCGACGAGGTGCGCCGCTTCGAGCCGCGTGACGTGGCGGGCTATCGCCGCTTCAGCGCGTTCGCGGACGCTGCGTTGCGGCGCGCCATGCCGCTGATCGACGTCCCCTTCCTGCACTTCGGCGACATGCTGCGCGCCCTCCCCGATCTGGTGCGGACCCGGGCGTGGCGCAGCGTCGCGGGCGTGGCTGCGAGCTGCTTCCGGGATCCCCGGCTCAGACAGGTTTTCTCGTTCCAGCCGCTGCTCATCGGCGGCAACCCTTTCACGAGCCCGGCGCTCTACACGCTGATCCACGCGCTGGAGAAACGCTGGGGCGTGTGGTTTCCGATGGGCGGCATGGGCGAGCTTGTGCGCGCGATGGCACAGCTGTTCGGAGAGCTGGGCGGAGACATCTGCCTAACAAGCGAAGTGGCGCGCATCGAGTTGGATGCGGCCGGACAACGCGCTGTGGGTGTGCGCCTGACGAGCGGCCAACGCGTGGCAGCCGACGCCGTTGTGAGCAATGCGGATGCGGCGGCGACGTACGCGGGACTGCTCGAGCAGGGCGCCGGCGGAGCGGCGCGGGGCGCGCGGCGAGGGAGGCGCGGCGCCGAGGGAACGACCAGGCGGCGACCGCGATACTCAATGTCGCTTTTCGTCCTCTATTTCGGCACAGACAGGCGCTACGACGGCACAGCGCACCACGAGATCCTCATGGGCCAGCGCTACCGCGGCCTGCTGGACGACGTGTTTCGGCAGCGGCGCCTGAGCGATGACTTCTCTCTCTACCTGCACCGTCCGACAGCCACAGACAGCACGCTCGCGCCTAACGGCTGCGACGCGTTCTACGCGCTCGCCCCCGTGCCGAACCTGCAGGGCGCTATCGACTGGGAGACTGCGGCGCCGCGCTATCGTGACAGGGTCGTCGAGTACCTCGAAGCGCAGCACCTCCCCGGCCTCTCGCGCCACCTCGTCACCGAGCACCACGTCGATCCGCGTTATTTCCGCGACGTCCTGGGGAGCCCGTTCGGGGCCGCCTTCGCACTGCAACCGCTGCTGTCGCAGTCGGCCTGGCTGCGGCCGCACAACCGCTGCAGGCGGATCCCCAACCTGTACTTCGCCGGCGCGGGGACGCACCCCGGCGCGGGGATCCCGGGAGTGCTCAGCTCGGGGAAAATCGTAGCGCAACTGATCGGACCGGCACAGCGCAGTCGTCACGCCGCGGATAAGGCGGGCTGCGAGGCGGCGGAGCCCTTACGGATCGCGTTAGGCGCGGGTCCGCCGGCCTCAGTCCAACTTCACAGTTAGTCCCACGAACGGAAACCCTATCCCCTGTCCAGCGTCGTCCTTTCCCACGTAGCGCCAGAGCGCCACATCGCCCGCCACGCGCTCCCCAAAGAAGCGCAGGCCGAACGATACGATCCCTCCTTGGGAACCCGGCAGCACGTAGTTCTCCGATATGAAGGCGGTGCCGCGGCTGATGCGCAGCTTGGTACCGGCCAGCAGGAGCGGGCGATCCGCCAGCTCGTCGCTGTAGTACGCGTAACCCAGGCCCGCCGAGACATTGCGGTCGGCCTCACCGAACGTGCCCACGCCGTAAAGGACCCCGAAGGAGGCGGCCGCGTCGGTTACGAGACCGCTCCAACCGGCGAATGCACCCAGAGCAACATTGACGCGCTCGCTGTTGTAGACGCCGACCTTGGGCGTGAGGTAGAAAACATTGTCGGAGATATCGATGCCGGGTACTACAGTCATGCCGCCGCCGAACGTGATGCGGTCGGTCAGGCCTCCCGTTAGGCAGAGCAGGAACACCCATATGTCGCAGAAGTACGCGTCACCCTGGCGCAGCATGCGGCCGGTAGGGGCGAAAAAGTGGCGCGTCTCGTTAGGCTCGGCTGGCCAGTACTCGCCGCCGCGCATCGCCGAAGCGCTGCGCTCCCGCACCCGGCGCACCGCCGAGCGCGCGACAATCACCTCCCCTCCCGCGGTCCGGATCTCCACAGAATCGCCGCGCACGGCTGTGACGCGCCCCACAAGGGTCGTTCCGTCGCGCATCTGCAGCACCTGAACGCGCGTCGTGTCGCTCAACACGCGCAGTGAGTCCTGCGCGCAAGCGCGCGACGGGACCGACGTAGCCAGCACTAGAATCGCGGCCACTCCCGAAAGCAGCCGCGCGCTACGGTCCATGATCCCCTCCCTGAGCGTTGACGCTCGCGTTGCCGGTATTCTAAGTACCGAGCGGAGAGCACGCTTCAAGGCTTGGTTGAGGGGAGGGCGATAATTAGCTTTTGAGTTATCGGCGCGGCTCGTCGCCACCATCGGCGGGCCGCGCCGTCTTGGCTCCCCCCTCCCGCTGGCCTGCCTGCGGCCGCGCATGAACATCGAGATCTCTAC
>JBQTJS010000182.1:0-12709 GCA_052386875.1 Gemmatimonadaceae bacterium | reverse complement strand
GCGGCCGATCCCCTGCGAGCCTCGCGTCGTGCGAGCCGCGGAGCTAGCATGCTGTATGCCGACTCCGCTCGACCCCGCTCAGGTCACGCTCGATTTGATGGCGATTGAATCGACCAGCGGAAGCGAGGGTGAAGTCATTGAATTTGCCGACAACCTGCTTGCCTCACGTGGCTGGAGGACGGCGCGCATCCCCGTCACCGCCGGCCGCGACTGCGTCTTCGCCCGAGCGGCGAGCGAGCCGGCGGTCGTGTTCTCGACGCATCTCGATACCGTGCCGCCCTACATCGCACCGCGCCGCGACGGCGACGTGATCTCCGGCCGCGGCGCCTGCGACGCCAAAGGGATCGCGGCCAGTATGGTTGTGGCCGCGGAGCGCTTGCGCGATAGGGACGTCGCTGTCGGTATCCTTTTCGTGATCGGAGAGGAGACGAGCCACGACGGAGCGCATGCGGCCAACGACTGGGCCGCCGGCAACCTGCCGGCGCGGCCGCGGGCACTCATCAATGGCGAGCCGACTGAGAACACCCTCGCGTTAGGCACCAAGGGAGCACAGCGCGTCGTGCTGCGCACGCGCGGCCGCGCTGCCCACTCCGCGTATCCGGAACTTGGCCACTCGGCGATCGCGGACCTGGTCAGCCTGCTCGCTGAGCTGGAACGCAAGGAGTGGCCCAGCGATCCGCTGTTAGGCACGACGACCGTGAACATCGGCGCGATCAGCGGCGGCCTGGCAGACAATGTGATCGCCCCGCTGGCCGAGGCGCGCCTGATGTTTCGGCTGGTCGGTCCGCCCGCCGAGATGCGCTTGCGCATCGAGCAGTGGGTGCGCGGGCGCGCGGAAGTCGAGTGGGGGATCGCCGTCCCCCCGCAGCGGCTTGCCGCGCTGGACGGCTTTGCCACGTCGGTCGCAGCTTATGCCACGGACGTCCCTGCGCTGACGAACTGGGGGACGCCCTATCTCTACGGCCCGGGATCGGTGTACGTGGCGCACACGCCTAACGAGTGTATCGGGGTTGCCTCGCTGCGGCAGGCCGTGGACGACTACGTCAGGATGGGCGAGCTTACGGCTCGCTGCGATCGATCGTGACGCCCTGACCCCGTGTCCCTGTGCCAAATATGCCTCCGGTAACGCTCATGACCGCCATGCGCCCGTAACCCCCGTGCCCCTGTGCCCCAGTGCCCCGGTAACGCTCCATGAGCGCCGTGCGCCCGTAACCCCCGTAACCCTGTGACCCCCGTGCTTCCCGTGACGCACCAGCGTGTTCGCTCGCGGACCAGCTGGGTCGCCGGCACGGGTTGCCGAGCCGTGGCAGTCGCCGCACAACGCGCCCGAGCGGCATCCAATTGACGAGTATGGGTTAATTCTCTGTCGCGCCGTCTCGAGGCTGATATTGCTGCGGACTCGCGCCGGCCCCCGCCCCCGGGGGCGGCGCAGCAACCTGAGCGGGGGCGGGATGCCGACGCCGCGCTCGTTCGCCTCGCCGCGCGCGGCGACATGGCGGCGTTCGAGGTGTTGTATCGCAGGTACGTCGGTCGCGTGCACGCCGTCTGCGTGCGCCTAACGGCGGATCAGCAGCAGGCCGGCGAGGCAGTGCAGGATGTATTCGTGCGCGTGTGGCAACGCATCGAGAGTTTTCGCGGCGAGAGCGCCTTCAGCTCATGGCTGCACCGCCTGGCCGTGAACACTGTCTTACAGAACATGCGGAGCGATCGGCGTCGTGCGGTGCGCGTGTCGCTCGCTGACGACGACTCTATCCTGGCCGGTGCGGCGGCGCCTGCCGCGGTGGACGAGCGGCTCGACCTCGAGGCCATGCTGGCGCGCCTTCCGGATCACGCGCGGACAATAGTGGTGCTGCACGACATCGAGGGCTTCACGCACGAAGAGATCGCGCAAATGACCGGCGTCCCGGCCGGAACCATCCGCTCGCAACTTTCCCGCGCCCGTAAAACGCTTGTCCAATGGCTGAACCGATGACCGATCACGCGATGGATGAACGGGAGCGAGCGTTGCTCGCCGACCTGGCCGCATTGCCGCGCGAGCTGGCGCCGCGCGAGGACTACTGGCCGGCGATCGCGCGCAGAGTCCGTGCGCGGGTCGCGCAGCGGCGTGCTCTGCTTGGGGGGGTGGGCCTGGCCCTGGCGGCGTCGCTCCTTTTCGCCGTCGTGCGGCTCTCAGACGACGTCCGCGGTGGGGGGAGCCTAACGCTTCCAAGCGACCTGGCTGGTTTGCGCGGCGAGCTGGCGCCTGAGGTCTTCTCCGCGCTCGCTGCCAACCTCGTCATCTACGACCGGGCGCTGCACGAGCTGGAGGCGCACTCCGCGAGCGAGCCGGCCAACTCCGACATCCGGCGCCGGATCCACGACATCAGCAGGAAGCGGGCAGCGCTGCTGCGCGCTCCGAGCCGGGCCTAACGAGACTCAATCATGGCGCGCATCTTCTCTCATGTTATAGTGCCGCTCGCTGCCTTGGCCGCGGCCGCATCGGGCCTCTCCGCGCAGGTACGCCGCGGGCTGGCCGTCGATTCCAACGCCGTGATCAAGGTCTGGAACCCCGCGGGGTCTCTGCGGCTCGTCGCATGGGACCGCGATTCGCTGCACGTCGAGGCGGCGTTAGGCAAGGGCGTCCCATTCTTCTTCGGCGGCGGGCCGCGCGGCGTCAAGTTCGGCATCGACGAAGCGATGCTGAAAGGGGAGGCTCCGCGCATCGCGCTAGTAGCCTACGTGCCGCGCGCCAGTCGCGTGAGCGCCAAGACAGTGGATGCCGCGATCGATGCCGAGAACGTCGCGGGGTACCTGACGTCGGTGAGCGGCCGCATCAGGGCGACCGGCTCGGTGCGTGAGCTGCAGGTCGAGTCCCTGACGGGAGACATCGACATCGACGTGCGCGCTCCCTGGGTGCGCCTGCGAGGCGGGGAAGGGAGTGCTTTGCTGAAAGGGAGCATCGCCGACCTTGCCGCCAGCACGGTAGGGGGAAGCCTAACGGCGACACTAAGCGGGGTGCTGCGCGCGCGCCTGGAGACGATGACCGGGAACCTGACTGCGCGCATGGCCGTGAACCCCAGCGGCAACCTCGAGCTGGACAGTCACGCGGGCACAGTCGAGCTGATCCTCGATGCCGGCTCGCGCGTGGATATCGACGCCGCGACGGTCGCCGGTGAGATCAGGAACCTCTACGACGGCCGGCGCGCACAGCCGGGGCGTGCCGGCAAGGGCGCCAGCCTCAACTTCGCTAGCGACCCGGCAGGAGCGCGCATAGTCGTGCGGACCTACAAAGGCGCCATCGTCATCCGACGCGGCACCTGAAGCCCCGGCTCCGAAGCGCCGCCTAACGCGAAGCAACTCCCCCTGACTGCGCCCAGAGATAGAGGCCGTACAGTCCCACGGCGGCACCGCCCACGGCTATCGCAGTCCCCACGTCGTCCCCGATCAGCAGTCCGGCGAGAAACGCTGCGCCTCCCACGATCATGAGCACGCGCCCGTCGCGTTGGCGTCTCTGCGCCGGAGCCGGCGCCGGCGTCTCATCGGCGCGTGTTGCCGCATAACGAGCGACCTGAGTCGCCGAGATCCCCACCTGCTTGCTGCTGAGCCCTGCCTGCGCTGCGTCCGGCGCGGCCACACTCTGTGACGACAGCAGCGAGCCATGCACGGCGCCGGTCTGTGCGGCTGCCGCGCCGACGGGAAGCAACCACATGACACAGAATGCAACGACGGAGAGGTGAGCGCGGATCATAAGTCTCGGGGTTGACGGACCGGCCGCAAACTGGCCGGGAAGCTATCCTGCGCTAGCTTTGGGGCCAATGGTAGAACGTGCATCAAGTGTGCCGGACACGACCGAACGTGGTCTCAAGCGCGTCATCGGTACCGTTGTACTGGCTGCGACGATCGTAAACATCACGGTGGGCGGCGGCATTTTCAGATTGCCGTCGGGTGTCGCGCGTGCTTTGGGGGCCGCAGCCCCCATCGCGTACATCGCCTGCGCCGTGGCGATCGCCCTGATCGCGATTTGCATCGCCGATGCCGGAAGCCGCGTGGCACTGACCGGCGGACCTTATGCTTACATCGAGGTCGCATTTGGCCCGTACGTGGGCTTTCTCGCCGGGGTGCTGCTCTGGCTGCTCGGTACCTTCGCGTTCGCGGCGGTGTCAGTGATCTTCGCCGCCAATGTCGGGGAACTGATACCGTTCGTCGGCACGCGAGGCGGGAGCGTGGCCTTCCTCGCTCTCCTGTTCGCGCTACTCGCGCTCGTGAATATCCGTGGTGTACAACACGGCTCGCGCCTCGCGACCGTGGCTACCGTGGCCAAGTTGGCGCCGCTCGTCATCCTCGTTGTGCTCGGTGCATTTGCCGTTAGGCCGGAGCACTACAGCGTCGCGGCCTTGCCGCCAGCCGGCGATGTCGCGCGCGCCTCCATCCTCCTTATTTTCGCGTTCAGCGGCATCGAGACGGCGCTGGTGCCGAGCGGCGAGGTACGCAACACAGCTCGCACTGTACCACGGGCGATCTTGCTGGCGATGACTACTGTCACAGTCCTCTATGTTGCCCTGCAGCTCGTCGCCCAAGGGATACTCGGCCCCGCGCTGGCCGGTGCCGCGCCGGCCCCACTTGCGGATGCGGCCGGTGGAGCGTTCGCCGGGGGTCGCACGTTGCTCCTGTTAGGCGCATCCATCTCCATGTTCGGCTACGTCAGCGGGATGATCCTCGCGGTCCCCCGCGCTCTGTTCGCGTTCGCGCGCGACGGCTTTCTGCCGGCGCGCCTGGCAGCGACACACCCCCGCTACGCGACGCCGCACATCGCGATCGCGGTGCAAACGCTGGTGATTCTCGGCTTGGCTGCATGGGGAGGATTTGAGCGCCTGGCGATCTTCTCCAACTTGTCGGTGCTGCTGCTTTATGCGCTGTGCTGCGGCGCAGCGTGGCAGCTGCGGCGTCGTGGCGTGCAACCCGAGTCGGGGGCGGTACCGTACTCCATGCCAATGGCCAACGTACTTCCATGGCTGGCGATCGCCGTGATCGTCTGGCTGCTCACGAGCGTGCAGCGCGACGAGTGGCTGGCTCTCATCCTGGCGCTCGCGATTGCCACACTTATGTACGTTATCGCGCGACGCCGCCAACGCGAGCGATTCGCCGTAACATCCGGCGCACCGGCTTCTACATCATGAGCGACAAGCTGCTCCTGTTTCGTCCCGAGTTTCCCATTCTGGAGCGGACGAACTACCTCGTATCCAACTCGCTCGGCGCGATGCCGCGTGCCGTCCCCGAGCGGCTTGCGGAGTATGTGGACGCCTGGGCCGAGCTTGGCGTGCGCGCCTGGACGCAACCCGGCGGCGGCTGGTGGGAGATGCCGCAGCGCGTCGGTGACGAGATTGCGCCGCTCATCGGGGCAGGGGCGGGCGAGGTCGTGATGGTGCCTAACGTCACTTGGGCGCAGGCGACGATCCTCTCAGCGGTGCGCTATACTCCGAAGCGTAACCGCATCGTCATGACCGCGCTCGATTTCCCGTCCGTGCGTTACGTGTACGAACGGCTGGCCACGCGCCTGGGCGCCGAGATCGTCGTTGTTGCCAGCGACGACGGCATCGCCGTGGAGACGGACCGCGTGCTGGCCGCGATCGACGAACGTGTGGCCCTCGTCGCCGTCTCGCACGTGCTCTTCAAGTCGGCGTTCATTATGGATGTCGACGCTATTTGCCGGCACGCCCACTCCATGGGCGCGCTGGTCTCGCTCGACGCCTTTCACGCGGTCGGAGTTATCCCCGTAGACGTGACCGCGATGGGCGCCGACTTCCTCACGGGAGGCGTTCTCAAGTGGCTCTGCGGCGGGCCGGGTGGGAGCTTCCTGTACGCCAATCCAGCGACGACAGCAGAGTTGGAGCCGGCGCTGACGGGCTGGTTCGCGCACGCACGGCCGTTCGATTTCGATCCGGAGATGGAGTTTACGACTGACGCCTATCGCTGGTTAGGCGGCACATCCGTAGTCCCCGCCCTGTATGCTGCTTCGGAAGGCCCCCGCATAGTCCGCCGCGCCGGGATCGGAGCCATCCGCGAGAAGAGTCGCCGGCAGACGGCGCGGCTGGTGGAGCTGGCGGACGCGCGCGGGTACCGAGTGCATGCACCGCGCGACCCGGCGCGCCGCGGCGGGACGGTCGCGATCGACGTCCCGCACGCGTACGAAGTGGCGCAATACCTCCTCACGCGCGACATTCTTGTCGATTTTCGTCCCGGCGCCGGAATTCGCATCGCGCCGCATTTCTATACGCGCGACGAGGAGCTGGAAAGTGCTGTGGCGGCGATCGACGAGGCACTGGCAACCGGGGCGTGGGAGCAGCACGCGCACCGCGCGTCGGTCGTCACCTAACGAGAACACAGTCCCTGCTGCGCACACCCGCCTACGGAGCGTCGCGATGCCTGAACGGCCCACCAAACTACGGAAACAGTACCGCAACTCGGAGTATCCCGAAATCGTGCTGCGCTTCGAGGACGGCCACGAGATCAAGATCCCCAAAGGAAGCACCAAATCGTTCGATTGCTACGCCGGTGAGCGTATCAAGATCATGGCCGTCTGGGATCAGACGGCGCCGGAGTGGGAGAAAGTTGATACGTTGCGCGCCGAGCAGTTCGAGGACGAGTCGCCCTGAGTAGCGCTTAGGCACCCGGCGTGCTGCTGCGTTATACGCCGGAGGTCGGGGACGCGCTCCTCCATGCGCGTCCCATAGTCGCACTGGAAAGCTCCGTGCTGGCTCAGGGGCTCCCCCAACCGGCCAATGGCGAGGCCGCCGAGCGCATGCTGAACGCCGTCACTGCGGGCGGGGCGACTCCGGCGATCACGGCGGTTGTGGCGGGGCAGCCGACGTTCGGCCTAACGAGCGACGAGCTGCAGCGCTTCCTCGCACAACGAGACGTCGACAAGCTCTCGGCACGCGACCTGGCGCCGGCAATACTCCGCGGGCGCGACGGAGCGACGACTGTAGCCGCAGCGCTCTCCCTCTGCCGCCAAGCACACATCCCGGTATTCGCCACCGGAGGGATCGGCGGTGTCCATCGCGAGAACCCATTCGACGAATCGGCCGATCTGATAGAGTTGGCGCGGACACCGGCGATTGTCGTCTGCGCGGGCGCCAAGGCGATACTCGACCTCGGCGCCACGCTCGAACGCCTGGAGACACTCGGCGTCAGCCTGGTCGGATATCGGACAACGGAGATGCCCGGCTTCCTCTTTGCTGACTCGGGGCTGGAGTTGCGCTGCCGCGTAGAAGACGCCGAGGATGTGGTTAGGCTCTTCGAGGTCGAGCGCGCGCTTGGCCGGCCCGGCGCTCTCGTCGTGGCAGTCCCCCCACCCAACGATACGGCGCTAACGCGAGCCGATGTCGGCGCAGCCGTTGAAATGGCGCACGCGGAACTGCGCGCGCGCAGCTTGAGCGGCGCGGCGGTCACCCCATTCCTTCTCGCGGCCGTGGAGCGAGCCACACAAGGGCGCTCGCTCATGACCAACCTGGCGCTGCTGGAGCGCAATTGCGAGATCGCCGGTGAGATCGCGCTGGCGCTCGCGGCAGCCAAGAGGTAGGCTGGCCCAAGGTGTTGAACTCGCCGCGGGTCGAATTGTACTATAGCTCAGTCCCTCGCGAGTGAGAGGTCATCGACGGAATGCCCACTCCCTTCATGAGTTCCGAAGAGTACGACGAGCGCGCACATCATCACTACAACGAAGGCAAATACGACGAAGCACTCTCGGTACTGCGCGAAGGACTGGCGATATATCCGAATTCCGTAGAGCTGCACGTGGGCGTCGGCTATGCGCGCCTCGCCCGTGACGAGTTCGCGTGGGCTCGTAAGGCGTTCGAGCAAGCGCTGGTCCTGGATGCCGAGCACGAGGATGCCCTCGCCGGCTTGGGTGAAACGCTGTTGCGATTCGGCGAGGCGGAGGCGGCGATAAAGTCGTTCCGTAAAACACTCGAGCTTGGTTATGAGGACGATCTCGAGTTGATGTTGCAGATCGGCCGAGCCCTCTTCCGCGAGGGATTCGTGGACGAGTCGCGCGAGTTTTTCGACGCGGCAGTGAGGCAGGCGCCGGAGTCGGCCGAGGCTGTAGCGCTGGTCGGGTACGCGCAGCATCGACTTGGCAACGACGTAGCGGCGATCGCGACGTTACGCCGTGCGCTGCAACTGGACGACGATCACGCTGAAGCGCGTATTTACCTGGGGAACATCCACTACGATCGCGGGGAGTACGACCTGGCGCTGTATCATCTGGATCGTACGGCGCCGGAGGATCACTGGGACGAGTTAGGCATCGTCCGCCTCATCGAGCTGAAGAAGTCGATGCATCGCTTCCGGGATGACGATCCGCGGCTCAAGGTCTGGGATGAGCGGCTGAGCGACCTGGAAACGCCGCCTGACGCGTTGGACGAGCTTTTCGCTGAGATCGAGCAACGCGTAGCCGCCGAAGCGCAGCACGAAACCAAGAACCAGCTGGAGTTGTTCGGCCACATGCTGAGCGAGCTGGCGCACGGCGGGGAGCGCGAGTCGCACGCGGTGGTGACCAGCGACGGCAGGGATTACAGCGGCAGTTGGGACGAGATCGTCTCAGCGATGCGGGACGAGGATGCAGGATCGGCCGGCCGTACGTTGCAGGATTTCATGCAGTCAGAGGCGCGACGCAGCTATTCGCTGACCGGAGTCATCATCCCTACCAGGGACGCGGAGAGCTTCCTCCGGGGGAGCGCGGACGCGGGGTTGCTGCGCATCGTCAGGTGACGCCTAACGCGCGGGCCGCGCACGCTGCGCTCGACGCCGCACGCCCTGCCATCGGACGCCTGGCCGGCGCGACGCGCGGCGACGACATCGCAGCGGCGATCCTGGAAGCCTGGGACGCGTCGCAGGACGCCCTGCGCGCGCTGCTCGGCCAGACCGCGCTGGGCGGCCAGGCGCTGGTTCGCGAGCTGCGCCAGCGCAACGTCCTGACGCTGGACCAGGCGCACGTCCTGGTTGAGTTCAACGCCGCAGCCGAGCGGGCCCGCGCTAGCGACTACACCCCCGGCGAATCCGACGTGCGGGCGACGCGCGCGGGCTTCCAGCAGCTGGAGGCTGTGGTGCATGGGTCCAGCTCGACGCCGCCGCCGCCGCCGATGGAGCCCCCGTCCCCGGCGCGGCCGGCTGGTGGGCAGACCCCGAAGGCGGCGCCGCCGCTCATCCCAGGCCTTCTACCGACACCGGCCAGACGCAGCACGTTAGGCACCGTACTGGCGCTCCTGCTGCTCGCAGCCGTCGTCGGGGCGGGGGCGTACTACACCTGGCGCTGGTACTCCGGGCCGCGCGTTCTCGAGCGCGGCCGTGCGGCGTACGCAGCGGGCCGCCGTATCGAGGCGCGCGAGCTTTTCGGAGCAGTGGCGCGCAGGCGGCCGGGTCTCGCCGAGCCGCACGTTTTCCTCGGCCGCATGGCGCGGGAGGACGGCGACCGTGTTACGGCCTTCCGCGAGCTGGAGCAGGCTATCAAGCTGGAGCCGCGCAACGGCGCTGCGTTGCGTGAGATGGGGTCGTACCTGTTGGCCATCGGCGACGCGGCCACAGCCGCGCGATTCTACGTGCGGGCTATCGAGGCCGACGCCGGCGACAGGGCCGCGATGGGGTATCTCGCATGCGCGCTCGTTAGGCTCGGCAGGTACGACGAGGCGCAGCGCTTCGCCGCGCGTGCGGGGCAGGGGGCCTGGTCGGCGTGCGCCGCGCCGCCCTTCCCGCCGGGTGCGCTACCTCCCGGGGCCGTTCCGCCGACCGCGCCGCCGCCGGTCCGCTGACATGCTGCGCTGGCTCGACGCGCTCGCGTCGACGGAGCGCGTGCGTCTGCCTAATGGGCTGACTGTCCTCGTTAGGCACGACGCCAGCGCGCCGGTCGCGGCCGTCGTGACACACGTCAACACAGGCTACTTCGACGAGACCGACGACGTCGGCGGCATCGCCCACGTCCTCGAGCATATGTACTTCAAGGGGACGCCTACGCGTGGTGTGGGCGAGATCGCCAAAGCCACCAAGGCCAACGGCGGCTACCTCAACGCAGCGACGATCTACGACTATACGGTGTACTACGCCGTCCTCCCCAAAGACGGCTTCCTGAAGGGCCTGGAGATTCAGGCCGACGCCTTCGCCAACGCGCTCATCGACTCGGCCGAATTGGCGAGAGAGCTGGAAGTCATAGTCGAGGAGGCCAAGCGCAAGGCCGACAATCCCGGAGCCGTTGCCACGGAGTCGCTGTACGCTCTCATGCACGACAGACATCGCATCCGGCGCTGGCGCATCGGCCACGAAGAAACACTGCGGGGACTCACGCGCGATCACCTGCTGCGGTTCTACAGCAACTTCTACCGGCCGGGGAACACGATCCTCGCGCTCGTCGGCGACTTTGACGTGGACAGGGTCCTGCGCTGCGTCGAGACTCTTTATGGCGGCCTCGCATCGGGCGTCCCCCTGCGAACCCCGGGCCCTAACGAGACGGCGCCCTCCGGCTTCCGCTATCGCGAGCTACACGGCGACATAGCGCAGACGCACGTTGCACTCGGCTGGCGCACGGCCGCGGCGCTGCATGCCGACACGCCGCTGTTGGATGTCGCCGGAGCCGCGCTCGCGTTGGGCCGCTCGTCGCGACTCTACCGCGCAGTGCGCGAGCGCAAGCTGGCGTCGTCGGTAACGGCTTACAACTACACGCCCACGGAGATAGGCGTGTTCGGTGCGGAGGCCGAAGGGCCGCCGGAACGGGCGCGGGAAGCGGCAGCCGCGATGTGGTCCGAGATCACCGCGTTAGGCGCGACCGCGCCGGCGCCTGCCGAGCTAGAGCGTGTACGGCGAGTCACCGCCGCGCGCTGGGTGCGCCGTCTGGAGACGATGGACGGGCAGGCGACATTCCTAGCCGAGTGGGAGGCGTTAGGCGACTGGCGCCTCTCGGCTGATTACTACGAGCGCTTCATGTCCGCAGCGCCGCGCGACGTGCTTGCCGTCGCGTCGCGCTACCTGGTCCCCGACCAGGCTGCACTGCTCGTCTACAGGCCGAGCGCGGCGAGCGTCTTCGCGGCCGATGCAGCCGCGGCGCGCGAGTGGCTCGAGCAGCCAAGGGAACGCGTCGCTCCTGCGGCTGTGCCGCCGGCTGTGCGTGTTCCCGGTCCCGCACAGCCGGCCCGTATGCCGTCGGCCGAACACGGCATCGCCTTGTTTCGCACAGCGGCCGGCGTGCCGCTGCTCGTCAAGCAGCGGCCGGAGACCCCACTGGTGCACCTCGGCCTGTTCACGTTAGGGGGAGCCGCCGCCGAAGCCAGCTCGCAGCTCGGCGTGACGACCCTGACGATGCGCGCCGCGCTCAAAGGGACAGCGGAGCTGACAGCCGATGCAATCGCCGAGGTGTCCGAATCGTTAGGCGGCAGCATCGTCCCTTCCGTCGCCAGCGAGTCGGCCGGATGGACGCTCAGCGTTCCCGTCGAGCAGTTCGCGGATGCCGCCGCCCTGCTCGCGCACGTGACTCAGGAGCCGATCTTCCCCGCCGCGGCAATCGAGACCGAGCGCGCCGTCGCGTTATCGCAGCTGGAGCAGGCGCGCGACGACATGATGCGCTATCCCATCCGGCTGGCGCTCGCGGCCGCGTTCCGGGAACATCCCTATGCTCGCGTAGCGTTAGGCGATGAAGAGACGCTCCTCACAATAACGCAGGATCAGGTCGTTGCGTGCCACGCCCAGCGTGTTCTGAACGGAGCGAGTGTGCTGGCGATCGCCGGAGACGTGGAACCGCAGCATGCCGCCGACATTCTCGCGACCGCCTTCGCGCGCCTAACGCTAGCACCGGCGACGACTGTGGCGCCTCCGGCTTGGCCGCTCGGCGCGCGATCCAACGTCGAGCTGCGCGCCAAAGCCCAGACCGGGCTCGCCATGCTCCTCCCGGGCCCGACGCGGCGCTCAGTGCAGCGCCATACCGCTGAAGTGCTGACCAGCGTCGCCAGCGGCTTGGGCGGCCGCTTCTTCGAGGAGTTGCGCGACCGCCGGTCGCTCGCCTACACAGTGCACGTGAGCAGCATACAGCGGCGCGAAGCGGGCGCGATACTCGCGTACCTCGGCACGTCGCCCGAGAAGGAGACGGCCGCACGCGAGGCCCTGCTCGGCGAGTTCGCCAGGCTGCGCGAGAGTGATGTCACCGAGGAGGAGCTGGAGAGAGCGCAGAATTACATCATCGGTTCCCACGCCATCGCGCGCCAGAGCGGCGCAGCTGTGCTCGCGGAGATAGTCGACGCATGGTTGTTAGGCACCGGGCTGCGTGAGCTGGACGAGTTCGAAAGTGCCATCCGGTCGGTGGCGGCCCGCGATATCCGCGCGCTGGCGCAAGAGGCGTTCGATCCCGAGCGGCGGGTCGAGGGGGTGGTGCGCGGAGGAGGTGTGAGAGGGCCGCCGTGAGCGTGGCATCGCGCGACTTGTGGCAACGGCGCTTGCTGGGGTTCCAGGGGATTTACTACTTGGCGGCCGGGCTGTGGCCAATCGTGAGCATGAGCAGCTTCGAGCGTGTCACGGGGGCGAAGGTCGATGACTGGCTGGTCCGCATGGTCGGTCTGCTGGCGGCTGTCATCGGTGCAACACTGGTAATCGCCGTTAGGCGACTCCGCAGCCAGCCGGTCGAGACCATCGTGCTGGCGGTCGGGAGCGCGCTCGCTTTCACTCTCATCGATATGTGGTATGGGCTTACGGGACG
>JBQTJS010000181.1:0-2469 GCA_052386875.1 Gemmatimonadaceae bacterium | reverse complement strand
CCGCCGCGCGCCGTATCGGGGCTCTGCAGGCGCTTCAGGCCGACGATGAAAAGTACGGCGGCGACCAGATACAACAGCGGCGCGACCCACGTCGCGCTCACTTGCGGTCCTCCTTGCGGAACATCTGCAGCATCCGGTCGGTCACGGCGTAGCCGCCCACGACGTTGATCATCGCCAGGACGATGGCCAGGACACCGAGCACGCTGGAGATCCAGCCGTAGCCGGCTCCGGCCACGATCAGCGCCCCGACGACTGTGATGCCGCTTATCGCGTTCGCCCCGGACATCAGCGGCGTGTGCAAGGTAGGCGGCACGCGCCCGATCAACTCGGCGCCCAGATACGTCGCCAGCACAAAGATGACGACGCCGCCAATGAGTGCTTCAGTCATCGCGCTACACCGTTATGCATAACGCACATCGGCCCAGCTATCTCGTCTTCCATGTTGAGCACGAGCTTACCGTCCTTGTCGCTTAAGTGCTGCAGCAACGTGAGCACATTCTTGCTGAACATGACGCTGGCGTGAAATGGAACGGAGCCGGCCAGATTCACAGGCCCCAGGATCGTCACCCCGTTGCGCACGACATCTCGGCCGGCAGCCGTCAGTTCGCAGTTCCCGCCCTGCTCGGCGGCCAGGTCAACTATGACGGCCCCCGGCCGCATCGTGTCGACCATTGCAGCCGTGATGAGGCGCGGGGCAGGGCGTCCCGGGATCAGTGCTGTAGTAACGACGAGGTCCTGATCGCGTATGTGCTGCGCGAGTGCCGCCAGAGTCCGCTGTTCCTCGTCAGCGGTCTGCGCCCTGGCGTAGCCTCCCGCAGCTTCCGCGTCGGCCGACGGCTCTGGGCCGACGAACCGCGCACCTAACGAGAGAACCTGCTCCCGCGCGGCAGCGCGGATATCGAAGCCGGAAACGACGGCGCCAAGCCTTCGGGCTGTGGCGATTGCCTGCAGTCCTGCCACCCCGGCGCCGATCACCAACGCTTTGGCCGGGGGGATGTTCCCGGCCGCCGTTGTGAGCATGGGGAGCAGCTTGGCGGTTGCAGCCGCGCCTAACAACACAGCCTTGTATCCGGCGATCGTGGCCTGCGAGGAGAGCACGTCCATCGATTGCGCACGAGTGATCCGGGGGACGCGCTCGAGCGCGAGCGCCGTCGCACGCTTGCGCGCCAGGGCGGCGAGCGTATCGGCGGCCGCAGCGGCCGGTGACTGCGACAGCGATACGACGACGGCGCCTTCCCGCAGCTGCTCCGCCTCTCCCGGTGCGAGCGGCTGCACCTTGACCACGATGTCGCTCGCGCCGTACACCTCGCCGGGAGTGCCGCTTGTGGCGCCTGCCTCCCTATAGGCAGCGTCGCTGAAGTGCGCGCGCTCGCCCGCGGCGCCTTCGACGACGACTTGATGACCGCTCTTGGTCAGGCGGAGCGCACTCTCGGGCACGAGTGCCACGCGCGCCTCGCTCGCGCCGGTCTCGCGAGGAACTCCTATTCGCATGCGTGCTTATGTGAGATGGGCCTGGGATCGGGCGTCAAGCAGCTAGGGCCGCTCGTTAGGCAAGTACTTCTGCGGGATCGGGGAAGCGGGCGTCTCCGACTGCCAGAAAATGGACACGATCCACCAGCGGCCTGCGTCTCGCAGCAGCTGGAAGGAGTTGATCCCTCGGGTGAACGGCTTCTCGTCGGCCGGCGAGTGCCGCGATTCGTACGTCGAAAACAGGTGCATGATGTTGCCGTATTCTTCGCTCACGCGGTGGATCTCGCGTTCGTGAAAGCCCTCCCTCTCGAGGAAAGGCTCCGAGTTGGCGATCCAGTCATCCACGCTCCAGACCAGCACCGCGCTGCCGCCGCCGGGTCGCGGCACAGCAGGCATCAGTCGCGCGTTAGGTACGAATAGCGAGCGCATGCGGTCCCAATCTCGCTTCTCACCCACGCCGCCGGAGATCACGTCGTAAACGGCCTTGATGATCGCATCGCTCGAGGCGACATCTTCCGGCCGCGCGGCAGGGCGCGCCGCGGAATCGAGCGAAGGAGGACGGTTAGGATTAGGCTGCGCGAGCGCCGCAGCCGCCGGGAGCGCGAGAAGCAGCGAGAGTACTGGTAGGCGGATACGGGGCAACATGGCGGGAATGTTACCGCCACGGCACCCGCAAGCTCAACAGGACAACATGTGTCCGAACGCCAGGTCGCTACCGCCGGTCCACGCTTACGCCCGGTTGGAACGCTACAGCCGCGCGATCACGGAGGATCAAAGAACGCTACAGCGGCGGGACTGCGAGGCAAACTCGGGCTACTTCCATGGCACCCGTAGGCTCAACAAGACCCCGAAGCTCCCTTCCTGCTCTCCCCCCGCCTCCAGGCCGAACGCCTTCTGATAGGTCGGCTGGATCGAGAACGCGTCGCCGAATACCCAAGCCAGACCCACGTCGTACACGCCGAACGACTGGTTGGCGCGGACCGACTCGCCCCCGGCCAC
>JBQTJS010000180.1:0-4697 GCA_052386875.1 Gemmatimonadaceae bacterium | reverse complement strand
GCGCAATCCGCACCAAAGCCGACGGTGCTTAGCGCCGAAGAAGTCACGTCTGTCCGCTCAGTCGTGGGCGGTGTAGCGCCTAGTTGGTCGCCGGACGGCAGTCGATTGCTCATCGGCGGCGCATTGGGTGGCTCGGACCTCTGGACGATTCCCGCCGAGGGCGGCTTCCCACAGTCGCTCAATGTACGGATGGGCGAAGTTTCATTTCAGGCGTCAAACGCACCGCGCTACTCGCCGGATGGGAAATCGATCTCGTATCTCGCGAACGTCCAAGGCGTGCCGGAGTTGTACCTGCACTCGCTCGCTGACGGCGCGAAGCGTCAGCTCACTCGGCTGGGGGCGAGGATCAACTCGTATTCGTGGTCACCGGATGGTCGCCGGATCGCACTGGCATCGGACAAGTATGGCAGCTACGACATTTGGATCGCGAATGTCCTAAGCGGCGAGGTCCATCGCCTAACGAATGACCCATTGTACGAAGGCTTTCCGTCCTGGACGCCCGATGGGCGTAAAGTCGTCTACGTGCGGCTGGATGAGCGGTGGCTCGATCACGACGTCCTCGAGATCGACGCGAGCGGAGTGGCGACAAGGCCGCGTTCGATCGTAAGCGACCGTGACTTTTTCGACTATGGCGCAGGGAGCACTTTCGGATATCCGCTAATCTCGCCCGATGGTACCTCGCTGGTTTTTCGGTCGCATCGTAGCGGATGGATCAACTACTGGATCGTCCCGATGGCTGGGGGAACGGCGCGCCCGCTTGCGCCGGAAGCGGCGAATCAGAGCGGTGCGCGCTGGTCGCCGGATGGCAAATCCATTCTCTACACGGCGCTGTGGAATGGTACGCAGGACCTTCGCGTCGTGAACGTGAGCGGCGGCGCGCCACGTCAAGTGGTAGCACCGAGTGGACTGGGGATGGTCGCCAATGCCGAGTGGTCGCCTAACGGCGCGTTTATCTCCTATACGTTGGAGTCTCCGGTTGACCCCGCTGATCTATACGTTATTCCCAGCGGTGGCGGCACGGCCAAGCGCCTAACGAATTCCGCCGGACCGGCATACATCACGAACGCGTTGATCCGGCCGAAGAAGGTTTCGTACAAGACACCGGACGGTATTACAGTCCAGGCGTACCTCTACGAACCGGTGCTCACGGCAGGGGAAAGCGTGCCTGGGATCCTATACATTCACGGTGGACCCACATCGTCGTTCAACGACAACTACCAGGCGCAGGTGCAGTACCTGGCGATGCGCGGGTACGCTGTGCTCCTGCCTAACATTCGCGGAAGCTCCGGGTACGGCAAAGCGTTCGAGGACGCGAACAACGGGTGTTGGGGGCGTTGCGATCTTGTCGACGTGGTCGCGGGCGTGGAGTTCCTCAAGACGTTGCCCTATGTAGACGACGCCCACATGGGGATTACCGGGACGAGTTACGGCGGTTGCATGACGATGGCGGCGGCGGCATTTGCGCCGGGCGTGTTTCAGGCGGGGGTGGCGGTGTCAGGGTACGGTGACTGGTTTCACATGATCCAGGAGCAGGAGCTGCGGCACCTCAAGTTGGTCGAGTACGAATTCGGCCAGCTCCCGCAAAACGAAGCGAAGTACCGGGCGTCCTCGCCGATCTTCTCCATAGCCGAGATCCGCACCCCGCTCATGTTACTGCATGGTTCCGGTGCGCAGTTTCCGCGATCGGAGGCGTCCAAGATCTTTGCCGACCGGCTGGAGATGAATTACAAGCCGTTCGTCTATAAGACGTACCCTAACGAGAATTACTACGTCAGACGTCGCGAGAACTTCATCCAGATGTATGCGGATATCGTCGCCTACTTTGACCAGCACCTGAAGAACGGCACCACGCGAGCGGCAGGCTGAGGCGGGCGTGGATCATGGTGCGTCGTTAGGCCCGACCGCCTCCGCATACAGCCACAAGATCCGGATCTGCTTGTACTTCAAGTATGCCTCGCACGACCCCTGGTCCCAGACGTAGTGACGCTGCGGTGTGGACCCTGATCCCTCCCAAAGCCTAACCAGCATGCCGAACGCATTATAGTCGTACTGCTAGCGGGCCGATACATCTCGTCGTACGTCATGATGATCGAGTTACCGCGAGCGTTCATGTGCAGCGTGAGCAAGCCGCGATTGTCGTAGAAGAAGCGCTGCGCGGTCGCCGCGGGATCGGTCTCGACGGTCTGCGCGCCTAACGCATTGTGCTGCTGGTTGCGCAGCATGTTTCCGCCAAGCAGGTGATTGTTAGGCGACCGAATCCTGGGCGCCAGTCACCATTGCGCCTGCTATGGTTTTCCCTTCCACTCTTCCCCGTCTTCCCGCCTCTCCGAGTCCTCCGACTCTTGCTGCTCCTCCCACTCTGCGTGACCGAAACCATACGGCGCCGGAAGTTTCTGTATCGGTCTCAGATCATCTCGATAAAACTGGACCACGCGAAGGTAGCCGTCGTGCAGGTGGAGCAACGCGTGAATCACCCAACCATCCACATCGATGGCTTCGGCCTCGGCCGCCATGCTTGGCGCCGACGCTGGCCCCGCCTCCGACGTGTCAACTCGACAGCTTATCCCGAGCTGGCCCTCGCTGAGCAGCCACTGTGCGACTGTAGACTCCAGTTGCGATTCGAGAACGCTTCTGCCTGGCTCTTTGGCGCGCCTGACGAGCACGCGTACATAGTCGTTCGCAGTGAATTCGGACGGCACGGACGGGATCATTTTGATCTTTCGAACGACGTGACGAGGGCTATCTCGTCGGATATATAGTCCCAATCTGGCGGTGGGGACTGTCACCTTAAGATCGGACCTAAAAAGGGGCTACCATCAGCACCAAGCACTGCCGTCTGGAGACAAACGTAACGTATCCCGGCGACGCGTCCGGGCGGCACGGCGCGAGGCCGTACTTATCCGCAAAGGTCAGCGGATCGTTCCCGGCGAACACGCACGGATTGACTCCAGCCGCAACGCCTAACGGGTCCGGACTCAAAAAGCGGTTAGTTCTGGGCTGGTACCAGCGCGCCCGAGCATGGTAGAGCGCATTCGCGAACGCTCGTCTATTCGGGTACGAACGTTGGCCGCAGCCAAAGGGCGTGGAGTCGAGCGGCGGCGATTTCAGCGATGCTATTGTCTGCGAATTCGACAAACACGGCATCATCACGCTGAGCATGCGCGCGTACACAAACCCAACCCGTGCTGCCATCGTGAATCGTTCCCCACAGCGAATCGTCGTCGACTGGCACTCCGATCCCACGGGATGGTGGTCTGGGGTCCGCAAGCAAGCCACCGTTCTCCGAAACCGGAGGAACGAGCAATCCCGCTGTCCACGAGACGCGCGGCCAGTAGCCCCAGGGATAAAGGAGCATACCAGTCTCCACAGCGGTTTCTATCTGCAGTGTGTCAAGACAAACGCTTCCTGCACTAGACGCACCCATGCGCCGCTCTAACTCCTCAGGCGAAGCTGGGTCGAAGCCAAAGAACCCGAACTGGCATAAGCTATACGTGAGCCGGCCACGGAGTGGCTCGAGATGCGTAACTATTTCAAAGTTCATGTCACGACCCTAACGCGAAGTAAACAGGAAATGAATGATCGTGTTTGATCGCGGGTGGGCAACCAGCTGCCACACCCCTTCCGATCCGTTGAACGCGCCGGGCGCATCCCAGCGCTGAGCGCCGGGGGCGCCACGTAGGATCAGGAACTGGCGCTCTGCTGCTCATTATTTCTCGCAACGTAAGAGTCGAGTTCTGGTAAGGACGGCGAGCGTGAAAGGCTCCCCGTCCGTACTTGAGCCTCCCGGCAGCAGTTGCGCGCGTCGCGCCCGAACGAAGAAAGCCTCCTAGGAAACCAGTGACGAGGGCGACCGGGTCGATTGCGGGACGTTCAAGAGCTTTGTCTCGTGCAGCAAGCTCGCGATACGCCGCAGACCCGCCGGCCACAGTATAGCCGCCGCCGCATCGACCGCCGCGCGCACACGGATCCCCAAAATTGGGCGAAAAGGGGTTGGGCCAGTTCGGACCCTGCGTTCCAGTGGTGGTGACGCCAAGCAATTGCTGGCCGGCGCCTGGCTTGTAACACCACCACTTTGTCGCACGCTGGGAGCGGGTGTATTGAGTACTAAACTGCGAAGAATGATCGTGGCTTTCGCGCGCCGGGGCCTAACGCTAATGAGCGACTAGCGGCACTCCCAAGCGCCTGGATTGAAAAGAGCCAACCGCAATGTTTAGGTGCGTTATTGCAAGACCTGACCCCTACCTCATCACCGTAGGGATCTACGGCGGCCCCACCCTGCGGAATAGACGCATTAGTAACTGACCGAGGGGACTCTTAGGATCGATGTGTTCCGCCCGACCGAGCTCAAGGACGCAAGTAGCTCCAGTTTGTTGTTCCGCTGGCGTTGGATCGCGTGTCGAGAGACTGAGCTCAGCGGAATCCATCACATAAGTCGAGAACCAGCGGGCGATCGCGTCGGAATCGACGAGCATACTTTGGGAGCGCCCTAAGACCAGCACCTGCCCTTTATCGGCAGCAAACTCTCTAATCGAGCCGATTATTCCTTGCCGCCTTTCAACGTCTTCTATAGTGATTACGCAACAAAAACAATTGTGCGTCAGTCGGTGGCCCACATCGCAAGAGAAGTAGGCCCTGTTCAACAGACGCCGAGCATGCCACGGGCTTGGGGAGAAGCGCCAAATGCTCGACCGTCTGGC
>JBQTJS010000179.1:0-7886 GCA_052386875.1 Gemmatimonadaceae bacterium | reverse complement strand
CGAGTCCCTGCGAGCGGAGGCCGACGCTTTGCGCGCGCAGATTGACGCGTTAGGCCCGGTGAACCCGCTCGCGATCGAGGAGCACGAGGAGGAGCAGAAGCGACTCGACTTCCTTACAACCCAGCGCAGTGACCTCAGCGACGCGCGCAACTCGTTGCTTGTCGCCATCCGCGAGATCGACGTCACGGCGCGCGATATGTTTCTCAACACTTTCGTCGAGATTCAGCGCCATTTCCGTGAGATCTTTATGACGCTGTTCGGCGGCGGCGAGTGCGAGCTAAAGCTGGAGAACATGGACGCACCGCTCGACTGCGATATCGAGATCCACGCCTCGCCGCGAGGTAAGCGCACGCAGCGCATCCACCTGCTCTCGAGCGGCGAGCGCGCGCTGGTTGCGCTGTCGCTCCTGTTCGGCATCTTCCTCACCAAGCCGAGCCCGTTCTGCCTGCTCGACGAAGTCGACGCGCCGCTGGACGACGCCAACATCGGGCGCTTCGTGCGCATGCTCAGTCAGTTCAAGGAGAAGACACAGTTCATCGTGATCACGCATAACCCGCGCACCACCACCGAGGCGGCGGACTCCGTGTACGGTGTCACGATGCAGGAGCCGGGAGTGTCGTCGCTCGTGAGCGTGCGGATGCGCGGAGCCGCAGTCGACGACCGCGATATCGAGGAAGCGCCGGAAGTCGTGCCGCTCGCCGCCTCGGCGTGATCCGGGCGGGGCGGGCCGCCGCGCTCGGCGCGGCCGGTCTGGCTACCGGCGCGCTGGCTGTGGCAGCACCGCCTCGAGTCCCCCTGCCGGCTGCTCGCCTCACTGTGACGGGCCCGGCCGACGACACACTGCTATCGGCAACGCCGAGCTTTGCGGTACGGTCGGATTCAGTGTTGCCTAACGAGCGACCGTTGCTGCTGACGCTGGAGCTGAGCACGCGCTCCGACTTCGCGCAGCTCGTCTACTTCGATCAAGCCGCCGGCGACAGCGCGCGTTTTGTCCCGCGCCGGCCGCTGCCGCACCTCACGCCGATCTTCTGGCGCGCACGCGCCGCCACCGCGCTCGGCGGCCAGATCGTAACTCCGGCGACCGGACCGCGTGTCACCGCACCGTGGCTCCGCTTGCTGGCCCCCAACCCGTTAGGCGGCGTGACGCTCCTCACGCGGCGGCCCACGTTCATTTGGCAAGCCGCGCCCATCGCCAACCCGCCGGGACCCTGGCGCTACGACCTGGCCGTGGAGAACGTGGCCACACGCGAAGTGCTGCGTTATGCCAACCTCGCTGAAACGCAGTTCGGCCTCCCGCGCTCCCTCGAGTTCAACGCCTCATATCGTTGGGCCGTCACCGCGCGCGCCGGCAGCGGTGACACGACCACCGTGCGCAGTCAGGGATCTTTCGTCATCGCCGACCTGAGCATCCCCATGATCACGCTGCTGTACCAGAACTTCCCCAACCCCTTCCCTTCCAGCAGCTCGACAGCCACTTGCGTATGGTTCGACCTGCACCGCGACGCAAACGTCCGCCTAACGATTCACGACATCCGCGGCAATACAGTCCGCACTCTCATCCCCGCGCCCGGCGTGCCGGACAGGCTCATCGCCGGCCGCTACGGCCGCGGCCTCGACGGGCAGAGCGGCTGCGCACCGGGCTTCTCCTGGGACGGCACTGACAACAGCGGCCGGCTGGTGGAGACCGGCGTCTACATCGTGCGTCTCAACGCTTCAGGGCTCGAAGCCTACAAAAGAGCCGTCTTTCGCGGCCGTTAACCATGAAAGTCACCGTCCTCGGAACAGCCGGGGCCGCGCCTTACGCCACTCGCCTGCAGACCGGAGTGCTGATCGATGCCCCGCCACTCCGACTCCTCATCGACTGCGGTAGCGGCATCGCGCACCGCTTAGCACAACAGCAGGCGTGGCAAGGGATTACTCATGTCGCCTTGACTCACTTCCATGCAGATCACACAATCGATCTCATCACACTCATCAACGCCTGGAAATACGGCGAACTCCCGCCGCGAAAGGCCCCGCTGACGATCATGGGACCCGCCGGCACGGCGCAGTTTTGTGATCGGTTGCTCGCGCTCTATAACGAACCGCTCGGCGAACTCCCCTTCCACACCGACGTCCTCGACCTCACAACTGCGTCACACGAGATCGCCCCTGGTGTTCTGCTGGACGTGTGCGCCGTTCCCCATACAGCGTCAAGCGTGGCATATTCCGTCAGGCGCGGGGGCTTCCGAGTCGCGTTTTCCGGCGACACGGGTTACGACGAGGCATTCGCGCAGTGGGCGCTCACACCACGGTGCGACTTGCTTCTCATGGAATGCTCGCTTCCGGACGACTTGGCCATCCCCATGCACCTGACTCCGCGGCAGTGCGGATCGCTGGCACGTATCGCCCAGCCGCGCCTATTGGCTCTGACGCACTTCTATCCTCCCGTCGAGTCGGTGGATATCCACGCTCAGATTGCCGAGTCCTTCGCCGGACCAGTTACGTTGTGCCAGGACGGTTGGACCTGGACGACTGAGGACGCCTGATGCTCGTTGTGATGCGCGCCGACGCCACACCGGCGCAGATCGACGCCGTATGTCGTGTTATCGGCGACATGGGCTACAAGGCTGTGCCTATGCCCGGGGAACAGCGGACGGCCATTGGACTCGTGGGAAACGACGGACGCGTTGACGACTCACAGGTAGCGGCTCTCCCTGGCGTCGCCCAGGTGATCCACGTATCCAAGCCGTATAAGCAGGTGTCGCGTGAGTGGAAGCCTGAGACAACAGTCGTTACGCTCGCCCCTGGCGTCGCGATAGGAGGCAATGACGTCGTAGTCATCGCCGGACCGTGCTCAGTGGAGAGCGAACAGCAGATCGTAACGGCCGCGCGCGCCGTGCGAGCTGCCGGCGCCACGGCGCTGCGCGGCGGGGCGTTCAAGCCGCGCAGCTCACCGTATTCTTTTCAAGGCCTCGGTCTTAAGGGGCTGGAACTGCTGGCAATCGCGCGACGCGAGACCGGTCTGGCGATCGTGAGCGAAGCGATGGATGAAGCCGGAGCCGAGCTTGTCGCCGGATATGCGGACTGTATCCAGGTCGGTGCGCGTAACATGCAGAACTACTCGCTCTTGCGTGCAGTCGGCCGGTTAGGCAAGCCTGTGCTGCTTAAACGCGGAATGGCGGCGACGCTGCACGAGCTGCTGTTGAGCGCCGAGTACATCCTCGCCGAAGGGAACCCACAAGTGATACTCTGCGAGCGCGGTGTGCGCAGCTTCGACAATATCACACGCAATATGTTCGATCTGAACGCGATTCCGTTGGTGCAGAAGCTCTCGCATCTTCCGATAATCGCCGACCCGAGCCACGCTACGGGCTTGCGCGATCAAGTGACGCCGATGGCCAGGGCCGCTGTGGCGGCGGGTGCCGACGGCGTTCTCGTTGAAGTTCATCCAACCCCCGAGAGAGCGCTTTCTGACGGCGCGCAGAGCCTGAATCCGGAACTTTTTGCGCGGCTCATGATCGAGTTACGCCACATCGCTGCAGCGATCGGGCGTCGCGTGGCCCCATCCCCGGGAACAGCGGCAGTCGCGATCGGGTAGCACCTCTCTGGTACCTCGCCGGGCCGACTTTTCGCGCGGTCCTCTCAGGAGGAGACTGCCGCCCGCGACGAGCCTCCTTTGACTGGCTGGATAGATGACAAACTTCTTTGCCGGCATACTGATGTGCGCGGTAGCCGCAGCGCCCGCGAGACCGGGTACACCCGTGAGCGCGTCGCCTAACGAGAAGCCGGCGGCGCCCTCGCGAACGGCGCCTAACGTCACGCTTTTTGCCGCCAAGCAGACCGATCCGGCCGCCGCTGCTCTGGACAAGGCCGTGGCGGCCTACGCCAAGGTGCGCACCGCGCGCGCCACGTTCGAGCAAACGATCACCAATCCGCTCACCGGGAAGCGCCTCGACTCGCGCGGCCAGTTCGAGCAGCGCCGTCCCAACAAATTCGTCTTCCGATTCAGCGATCCCGCCGGGGATCGCATCGTCAGCGACGGAAAGCACGTGTGGGTCTACCTACCCAGCACGACGCCGGATCAGGTCATCCGCGTCAAGCTCGAGGACGGCGGGGCCGGGTCGCTCGACTTGATCTCGGAGTTCTTCGAGTCACCGCGCGAACGTTACGCCGTCAAGGACGCCGGGGCGGCGCTGATCGGCGGCGCCACCGCACGCAAGCTCACCCTGACACCACGACGGGGAGACGCGTCCTTCACCCGCGCGACGGTATGGATCGCCGTGGCCGACGGCCGCTTGCTCCAGTTCGAGGCAGAGGAGCCCAACGGTGTCGTGCGGCTCGTGCGCATCACGAGTTTCACACCCAATGCGGATGTGAGCGCGTCGGCCTTTGTGTTCAAGCGGCCGAAGGGCGTCCGCGTCGTGGAGCGCGACGCGATCGGCGGCTAGAGGGATAGGAGAGAAGGAGCGAGTACCAGGCGCCGGCGCCTAACGCTTGGCCGCGGACACCGCTCCCGGCGCCGCCAGCGCGCGCGCCAAAAGCTCGTCGCGGGAGACGCCGGCAATCAGCTGCACAGCCTGACGGACAACGAGATCGCGCTCCGCCGAACGGCGCGCCTCGGCCGCGGCGCCGAATACGATGCGCGCTATCTCGGACGTGATCAGCCGCTGAACGAATTGCACGTTGGCGTCGAAAACGCCGCGCTGGAGATCTACGGCACGCGATCGCAGGAGCTTCCAGAATTCCTCGCGCATCGCCGGCGTTACCTCGAAGTCGGACCGCCGCACATTGCCGCGCCGCTTGATGTCGTCGGCGTACGCTCCCAGCGCATCCCGAAAGGCAGGTACCTGAGAGCCTAACGCTGCACTCAGCTCTTCCTCCTGCGCCGCGAACGTCGAGTCGAATGCGTGCACGTCGGGGAAGATCCCGCCGCCGCCGTACACAACGCGTCCGCCATCTGTCTTGAATGCCGGCCGCGCTCCGTCTTCTACGACCTCGCCTTCGTCTGCAGCATCCGCCGCCGCACGGCTGGCGATGCCGAGCTTGTCGATGGAACGCCCGGCCGGCGTGAACCACCGTGCCGTCGTTAGGCGCACCCCGGACCCGCTGGCCAGGGGGAACACCGATTGCGCGCTCCCCTTGCCGAACGACGGCGTCCCCATTATCACCGCGCGGTCATGATCCTGCAGCGCTCCGGCCACGATCTCCGAGGCGCTGGCCGAGCGCGCGTCAATCAACACGATGAGCGGCAGGTCGCGCCAAAGCTGCGGCTCAGCATCGCTGAAGGCGCGATTCATCTCGGCAGTGCGCCCACGCATTGTCACGATCGTCTGCCGCGGATCGAGAAAAAGCTCCGCCACGGCTACACCCTGGGCAAGCACGCCGCCGGGATTCCCGCGCAAATCCAGCACCAGCGAGCGCATCCCCAGCTCCGCCAGAGAACGCACGGCTGCACGCAGCTCGTGTTCGGTAGAATCGTTGAAGATGTTGAGATCGACATAACCCACACCGTCACGCAGCAGCATCTGCCGGCTCACCGCACGCCTGTGAATCTCACCTCGCGTTAGGCGCACGGCCATGCGCTCGGCGCTTCCGGCCCGCTCCAGCAGCACGGCCACGCTGCTCCCCGGTTCACCACGTAGCGCCCGCGTGACCTCCTCTACAGTCCATCCCTTGACTTCGCGCCCGTCGATCTCGAGCAGCCGGTCCCCCGCCGCTATGCCGGCACGCTCGGCGGGACTCCCCTGGATCGGCGACGTCACCGCCGGCCACCCGTCCCGCAGGTCGACCCGCAGTCCTACGCCGGCATAGTTCCCCGAAGCCCGCTCCTCCAGTCGCTCGAAGCGAGCCGGCGTTAGGTACGTCGTATAAGGATCGTTCAGCTCCTCGAGCAGCCCCGCTACCGCCCGCTCGTACAAATCGCCCGACGCAAGACTATCGATGTAGTAGCGGCGGATTTTCGACAGCACGTCGTCTACAAGCGACGCGGATGGCTCGACCTCGATCGGGGCGCTCAATCCGCGGGCCAACAGCCAGCCGCCGCTACCCAAAGCAGCAACGAATATCGTAATGGCTGCAGCTGACCGAGATCGCATGAACTGTAATAGTGGTCGCGCGAGAAGACTCGATGTTAGCTGTGCGACGGCACAGCGCCGGCAAGGAGATCCGGCAATTCAGCGGCCAGCACAGCCTGAACGCGCCGCTCGACTGTCTCTTCATCACCCAGCGCGTCGATCAATACTATCCGCCCGCCCTCAGGGTGTTCCCGTTGCCACTCCTTCGTCGCGAATTGGCGGAACGCATCCCCCACCCGCCGATGGAAGTCTACATCGTTGCGCTCCAGCCGATCGGCATCGCCTGCCGCGCGTAACCCAACGCGTCTAAGTCCCTCTTCAACCGGCAGGTCGAATACAAGCGTCAGATCCGGGACAAGCCCTCCGGTCGCCAACCTGTTTGCTGCGACGACGTTCTTCGCGTCAAGCTGGCGGCCCGCGATCTGATACGCGTACGTCGCCAGGAAGAACCGGTCGGCGAGCACGAAGTTCCCGGCTGCCAGCGCGGGCCGGATGACTCGCTCGACGTGCTGGGCGCGCGACGCCATGAACAGCAGCGCCTCGGCTGCTGCAGCCAGCTCGTGCTGCGAATGCAGCAGGATTCCGCGGATGTCGTCACCCAGCGGCGTTCCCCCCGGTTCGCGAACCGTTAGGCAAGGCACAGCGGCCGCTCGCATGCGCTCGGCGAAGCGGCGGACCTGCGTGGACTTCCCCACGCCTTCCGCGCCGTCGCAGACGATGAGCGTGCCGGCCATCAGCCTAACGTGATGATCGGGCTCGCCACGCCGCTCTTGATCCCCTCGGCGATCCACCCGTTAACCTGCAGCATGAGCTTGTCGAAATTTGCCTGCGCAGAAATCGCCGTCTGATAGACAGGGTTACCCTGCACCTGGTTCAGCAACTGATCCAGCTCCAGCTCCATGTCCTCGGACGGCTCCTCGCCGCGCGCGAGCAGACGCTGCGCGCTCTGCCGCAGCTCTTCCATGCGCGTGATCGCCGCCACGGCGTCGCGGTCATTGTGCAGCGCCTCGTTGGCACGTTTCACTGACTGGTACTCCGAGCTTTGGCCGATGAGGCGTCCCAGATCGCGCGAGCGTTGATCGAGCATAACGACAGGGGTAAGGTCGAGGGTCCAGGTCTAAGGTCTAGCGTGCGTACGCCAAAACAAAACGATCGCGGCCGGTCAAATCCCTGTGCAGACCCACGTCCGAATACGCACCGTGGCCTTTCACATGTTGCGCCACGCGTTGTGCCCGGCGCGAGTCACACTCGAGGGCGAGCAGCCCTCCGCCGCGGAGCAATGCGGCAGCCTCGTGCACTATCTCGAACGTCGTTGCCAGGCCTTGCGCCGCCGAGCAGAGCGCTTGGCGCGGTTCCCAGTCGCGCACGCTGCTGGGCAGGTCGGCAATCTCGTCTTCCGCTATATAGGGGGGGTTGCACACGATCGCGCTGACCCGATCTCTGGGCGTTACGGTATCGAGGAGGTACCCGACGCGTATGTCCACTGTGCAGGGGCGTAGACCGTTTGTGCAGGGGCGTAGATCGCCGGGTGCATCCGCGAGCGCCCTGGCGTTCAACTGCGCTACGGCCGCACAGTCGGAGGAGATGTCGCTTGCTATGACGCTTTCGTAGCGTCCTTCCGACGCGAGGGCCAGCGCGATACAGCCGCTCCCTGTTCCGATATCGGCAACGACGCCGCGAGCAGCGGTGGCAGCGAGCACGAGGTCGACGAGGTATTCCGTTTCCTGGCGCGGGATGAGCACGCGCCGGTCGACGATCAGCGTCAGGTACCGGAAGGCGGCTCGCCCGACTGCGTAGGCGAAGGGCATCCCGGCCGCGCGATGCTCGGCG
>JBQTJS010000178.1:0-16727 GCA_052386875.1 Gemmatimonadaceae bacterium | reverse complement strand
GGTGAATACAAAGTCATGGGTCTCGCGCCGTACGGTGAGCCCAAGTACGTGGACCTGATCTACAGGGAGTTGATGGATCTGCGCGAGGACGGGTCCTTCCGGCTCAATCAACGCTACTTCGACTATCTGGGCGGCCTAACGATGACCAGCCCGGAGTTCGACGCGCTGTTCGGCGGGCCGCCGCGTGTCCCCGAGTCCAAGTTGTCGCAGAAGGAGATGGACCTGGCGCGGTCTGTCCAGGTTGTATGCGAGGAAGTCATGCTCCGGATGGCGCGCACGGCGCATCGGGAGACGGGGCTGAAGAACCTCTGTTTAGCCGGCGGTGTGGCCCTCAACTGCGTGGGCAATGGCAGGCTCCTTCGCGAGGGGCCTTTCGAGAACATCTGGATCCAGCCGGCAGCCGGCGATGCCGGCGGCGCACTGGGCGCAGCGCAACTCGCCTGGCACCGACACATGAAGAAACCGCGCCGCGCACAGCCGGGCACCGACGCGATGCAGGGCGCGTATCTGGGGCCCGCATTCACCGCAGAGTCGATCGCCGCGTTCCTGGATGCGACGGGAGCGCGCTACCATCGTGTGGACCACGCCTGCCTAATGCAACGCGCTGCCCAAATGCTGGCGTCGGAGAAAGTGGTCGGCTGGTTCGACGGCCGCATGGAGTTCGGGCCACGCGCGTTAGGCAGCCGCAGCATTCTGGGCGATCCGCGGAGCGCCAAGATGCAAGCCGAGATGAACATCAAGATCAAGTTTCGCGAGGGCTTTCGGCCCTTCGCGCCGAGTGTGCTCCGCGAGCGCGTGAACGAGTACTTCGAGCTTGATAGGGAATCGCCCTACATGCTTCTTGTCGCTCCGGTGAAGCAGGAGCGGCAGATTGCCATGAGCGATGCGCAGAGGCGTCTCTGGGGGATCGAGCAGCTCAACGTAGTCCGCTCCGACATCCCTGCCGTTACGCACATCGACTACTCTGCGCGCGTGCAAACTGTCGATCGCGAGACGAGTCCCAATTATCACGAACTGATATCCACGTTCGATCGACTGACCGGATGCGGCGTGGTTGTCAACACATCGTTCAATGTGCGCGGAGAGCCCATCGTCTGCACGCCCGCGGACGCGTACACCTGCTTCATGCGCACGAATATCGACGCGCTCGTCCTCTATCCCTTCCTCCTGCTCAAGGAGGAGCAACCCGCGTGGAAGGAAACCGAAGAATGGCGCAGCAAGTTTCAGCTCGACTGACGAAGCGCGAGCTACGCCGCTTCGGCCTAACGGTGGGCGGCGCGTTTCTGGCGCTGGCGCTGATATTTGTCTGGCGCGGCGGCGGTCTGCTTCCGAAGTTGCTGGCGACTGTCGGCGTACTGCTCGTCATCGGCGGCGCGGGCGCTCCCGGGATACTGGGTCCGGTTTACAACGCATGGATGGCGCTTGCGCGCGTGTTGTCCAAAGTCACCACTCCTGTGTTCATGGGGATCGTGTACTTCCTGCTGATGACGCCGATGGCGCTGGTCATGCGCGTTTTTCGGCGCAATGCGCTGAGAGCGCAGCTCCGCGACGGTAGCTACTGGGTGAAGCACGAGTCGTCATCGGATCACTCGATGACGCGGCAATTCTAGACCGTTGTTACTATGTTCCTGGCATCTCGACCGGAGACTCAATTGTGAGCGATTCGGTACTATCTCAGCTCTGGACGTTCATGCGAGTTCGCAAGAAGCTGTGGCTTCTGCCGCTGATTCTGTTCATGGTGTTAATCGGCGGGTTGCTTGTGTTCGCTCAGGGGTCCGTCCTTGCTCCTTTCATTTACACGATCTTCTAGATCGATCTAGGAAGAAGCTTCCAGGGTGATCGCAGAGGTGCTTGATGGGCTCGCTTTTTGCGGCCCGGCCCTCGGGGAACCCGATTCAACTAACGCGTTGGAGTGAGTATGCGGTTTCGTCTGGATGAATTGAGCGGCAGCACGCTCGAGCGAGCGGCGCAGCATTTCGAAACTCACGGTTACTTCATCGTCGAAGGAGCTGGGGACTCGCTCGCTCGGCTCTTCAAGCCGCTTGTCGCCGAGCGGATGATTGTGGATGTGGCAGAGCTGGAGCGCATCCTCGATCCCAACAATCCTCCGGTAGTCCTTCCCGAAGAAGTGCGCCAGCGGTTATCGCGCATAACGAGTACGCCCGAGCTTCAGGAGGCGCTGTTGCAGAAGCTCGAGGCGATCATACGACGAGTCCTGGGACCGTTCGTGCACGTGAGCAGCACGTTTCATGGGCAGTTCAAGGGAGGGGACGCGCGTCCCGTCGATCACGGCGGATACGATCCTAACGCGAAGTACCTGGAGGTTCAGGGCCAGTATCTCATACATCAGGACTTTGCCGGCGCTGCGCTTCCCACGAGTCCTTGCGGCATCACGTTATGGACACCGCTCAATAGCTGCCCCGACTGGAACTTGCGGTTGTATCCGGGGAGTCATCGTCACGGCCTCTTATGCCAGGAGTGGATGAAGCTGGAGGACCCGCGCCTGCGGCATTTCGGCGAGCCGATCGACGTGAAGGCGGAAGAGGGGACGGCGGTGATCTTCAACGCCCTATTGCTGCACTCGAGCAGCAATCCGGGAGTCCGGCGCCGCGTGAGCTGCGACATCCGCTTTTTCCCGTTATGCGGATTCCTTCCTTCCACGGTCCACGTTCTCGGGAGCGCGCCGCTCGCCGAGTTCCGCAGCGGTCTCGCGGGCAACGGAGCGGCGACGGCGACGTTACGGGAGCCGTACCTCGAGGCGGCGCACTTCATGGGGCTTAAGCGCGATGCGGAGCCGTGTGAACCGTTCTCGATCTTCAACTGGGGGAACTTCGTCAGGAACACAGTGCGTGGCGATCAGGATGCAGCGCTGGCTGACCTGACGCGCTTCGTCAACGAGGAGCGGGGGATCGATGGTGTGGCGGCATACTCGGCGAAATTCCACAACCGGCCGATTCATACGGCGCCGTTGAACGGGCTGCTCGAGCGCTTACGTGCGTTCGATCCGGTCGCGCCCGAGGTTGCCGCACTGGAGCAGTTGGTGGGCGGCATCGGAGTGGCGGCGAGCTGAGCGCGGCCACGTTTCGCGGCGACGCCGTGGCCGCGTTAGGCGGAGCGACGATGGTCGAGAGCGACCTGCCCGAGATCTCTCTCGTCATGCCGTGCTACAACGAGGAGGAGAGTCTGCCGTACTCGCTGCCGCAGCTGCTGCGCGCGTTCGAGCGTGCCGGCCATCGCCTGCAGCTCGTCGTGGTAGACAACGGTTCGCGGGACAGGACAGCCGAGGTGATCGCGCGATTCGCCGCGCAGCATCGCGAAGTAACGCCGGTCACGGTGCAGTCCAACATCGGGTTCGGCCAGGGGATCCTGGCCGGTCTGCCGCACGCCAGGGCGCCGTGGGTCGGCACGGTGGCCGCGGACGGGCAAGTGGACGCGGAAGATCTCGTTAGGCTTTACGAAGCGGCACAGGGAACTGACGGGAACATCCTGGCCAAAGTGCGCCGCCGCTTTCGCATGGACGGCTTCGTGCGCAAGCTCATCTCCATCTCGTATAACGGCTTCGTCTTGCTGCTGTGGCCTGGGATCGGCACGCTGGACGTCAACGGCCAGCCGCGCCTGATGCGTGCCGAGAGTTGGCGGGCGATGGAGCTGCGATCGACCAACTGGCTGCTGGATCCCGAGGTGGTCATCAAGGCGCACTATATGGGTCTGCGCATCATGGAGCTGAACGTGTTTGCACGCATGCGCGGCCGGGGCATGTCGCACGTGCGCGCGAGCACTTGCTGGCAGTTTTTCAAGCATCTGCTGCGCATGCGCTTTTCCGGGGACCTGGCTGGGTGGCGCGAACGGTTACGTTCGCCGAATCATGCGGGCGCTTCGGCCAAGGCGCCTGCGACCGCCGATCGTTAAGGTCTGTGTCTCACTATGGGCAAGGACTGAGGGGCCTAAACGGGCCCAGCCTAGACGCGCTGAGCCTAACGCGCCGAGCCTAGACGCGCCGACCCTAACGCGCCGAGCCTAACGCGCCGAACCTGATGGGGCGTGCGGCACGGCGACGATGCGCTTCGGGCCGCTGCCGCGCTCGAACTGGATGTTCGTCAGGACCTTGCGCGTCGCGACATCTATGGCGGCCACGGCGTCGGAAAACCAAAGGCTGACGAAGAGCACCTTCCCGTCCGGGCGCAACGCGAACCAGTGCGGGAAGTGCCCCGTGCGTATCTGCGCGATTTCCTTCATGTCCGCGAGTCGCACGATCCGAATGAGGTCGTGGATGTCGTCCGTCACCCACAGCTCCTTGCCGTCCGGCGATAGCTGCAGAGCGTGAGTCCACGTCTCGCGATACGGCTCCGGCATCCCCTCGGGAAGAGTCCCCAATTCGACACGGCGAGTGACGCTACGGGTAGCGGGATCGACAACGACGAAACCCAGGAGCTTGGACAAGGCGACGTAGATCGTCTTACCGTCATGCGACGGTTCAAGCGGCCTAACGCCTGCAGTCGTGGGAATTGTGTGCAGGACGGATTGCGTGGCCGGGTCGATCACGCTGATGGCATTGCCGAACTGCGCACCGACGTAGATCCTAGATCCGTCGGCCGATGTGTACGCATCGTGCGGGCCCGGCGGTGAAGGGAGTTTCTTGAGGAGCCGTAATGGCTCCAACTGCACGACGGCGATGGCATTCTCGCCGCGCACCGGTACGTATGCGAAGCGGCCGTCGCTGGTGAGCGTCATCTGATTGAGATCTTTGCCGACAGGTATGGAGGCGGCCACCGCGCCGCGCCTAACGTCGACGATCTGAAAGTTACCCGTCTTGTCGCTGGCCAGGTAAACCCTGGAACCATCGCGCGACACGGCGAGGCCGTGCGGCCGCTCGTCGACCTTGATCCGGCGGACCTCGCGGAAGGTGTACGCATCCACTTCGACCAGATGGTCGCTATCACCCAGGGTGACCCATAGTGTGGCTCGCCCCTGAGCGGAGACGGGACGCGGCGCCACGACGGTACAGGCAAACGTTAGTAAAGCGATGATAAGGCGCATGAAGTGGTTGGCCTCAAGTGATTACGCCAGAGCAGCTTGCGCGGCTGCAAGCCGCGCAACTGGAACGCGGTACGGTGAGCAGGAGACGTAATCAAGACCCGTTTGATGGCAGAAGGCGATGGAACGTGGATCTCCGCCGTGTTCGCCGCAGATGCCGGCCTTTAGCGCAGGGCGAGTTGCGCGGCCATGCTGAACCGCGAGCCGGACGAGCTGTCCGACACCGGCGATGTCGAGAGTCTGAAATGGATCGTCCGCCAGGAGCCCGCGCTCGATGTAGCCTGGGAGGAAGCGGCCGGCGTCATCGCGACTCATGCCTAACGTCGTCTGCGTGAGGTCATTGGTTCCGAAGGAGAAGAATTCCGCGCAGCTCGCGATCTCCGACGCTGTCAGCGCGGCGCGCGGCAGCTCGATCATTGTGCCGACGGTGTAGTGCACGCTCTCGCCCAGTGCTCCGGCAGTCTGCGCGGCACACTCATCGATGATGGCCCGCTGGTGCTCCAGCTCCTTCACGGTGGCGACCAGCGGCACCATGATCTCGGGATACGCCGCGATGCCGCGGCGCGCGGCGCGCACGGCAGCTTCGAAGATCGCGCGGCCCTGCATCTCGGTGATCTCGGGATATGTGATGCCGAGGCGGCAGCCGCGATGGCCCAGCATCGGATTGGCCTCGCGCAGGCCCTCGACGATGTGCATCAACTCGAGGCGGCTCAAGCCTAACGTGCGCGCGAGGAGCTTGCTCTCTTCTCCGCCGTGCGGCAGGAATTCATGCAATGGCGGGTCGAGCAGCCTGATAGTAACCGGGTAGCCGCGCATCGCCTCGAATATCCCCTCGAAATCGGTGCGCTGCATGGGGAGCAATTTGGCAAGCGCCCGGCGGCGGCCTCCCTCGTCGCGCGCGACGATCATCTCGCGCATGGCGGTGATGCGCTCGCCCTCGAAGAACATGTGCTCGGTGCGGCAGAGCCCGATCCCCTCGGCGCCGAACGCGCGCGCCAGGCGGGCATCGGAGGGGGTGTCGGCATTGGCGCGGACTCTGAGCCGGCGAACCTCATCGGCCCAGCCTAACAAGCGGTCGAAGGCTTGGTACACGGGAGCCTCGTCCGCGCGCAGCGCGCCGCTGGTCACGCGCACGACTTCGCTGGGCACTGTCGGCAGTTGCCCGGCGAACACGCGGCCGCTGGTGCCGTCCAGGGTGATCCACTGTCCCTCGTCGACGACGCGGCTGTCCACGGCGAACTGGCGTTTCTCTGCGTCGACGCGGATCTCTTTGCAGCCGACGACGGCACACTTTCCCATCCCGCGAGCGACGACCGCCGCGTGACTCGTCATACCGCCGCGCGTGGTGAGCACCGCTCGCGCGGCGACGATACAGTGAAAGTCATCCGGCGTTGTCTCTTCGCGCACGAGGACCACCCCTTCGCCTTTGGCGGCGCGCTGTTCGGCGACATCCGGGTCGAAGACGGCTATGCCGCTGGCCGCTCCGGGGCTGGCGGGGAGCCCGGTCGCAATGGGGGTGACGCGCACGGTTGGATCGATCACCGGATGCAGCAGCTGATCGAGCTGGGGGGGGTGCACGCGGGCCAGCGCCTCGTTAGGCGCGATCAGCCGCTCGTCCACCATGTCCTGCGCGATGCGCAGCGCGGCCGCCGCCGTGCGCTTCCCTGTGCGCGTCTGCAGCAGAAAGAGGCGGCCGCGTTCGACCGTGAACTCGATGTCTTGCATGTCACGGTAATGCCGCTCGAGCCGCTCCTGCACGGTGAGAAGCTCGCGGTACGCGTCCGGCAGCTGGCGGGCCATCTCGCCGATGTGCAAGGGCGTGCGGATCCCGGCGACTACATCCTCGCCCTGCGCATTCACGAGGAACTCACCGTAGAAGCTGCGCTCCCCCGTGGACGGATCGCGTGTGAACGCGACGCCCGTACCGGAGTCGTCGCCAAGGTTGCCGAACACCATGGCCATGACGTTCACGGCCGTACCTAACGACTCGGAGATGCCGTTCACCCTCCTGTAATCCACGGCCTTTTTGAGCATCCACGACTTGCACACAGCCTCGACGGCGCCCCAGAGCTGCTCCTCCGGATCGGTCGGGAAGGATGTTCCGGTTTCATTGCGTACCAGCGCCTTGTACTCCTCCACGAGGTTGCGCAGTGCTTCCTCACGCAGCTCCGCGTCCGTGCTCACGTTCGCCGTGATGCGTTTGGCGGCGAGCAGTTGCTCGAACTTCTGAAGCGGGACGCCGAGGACGACTTCGCCGTACATCTGGATGAAGCGGCGATAGGAGTCGTAGGCGAAACGCGCGTTGCCGCTCTGGCGTGCCAGACCTTCGACTGTGCGCGCGTTGAGCCCGAGGTTGAGGATCGTCTCCATCATCCCCGGCATGGAGACCGGTGCGCCGCTGCGGACGGAGACGAGCAGCGGCTCAGCGGCGCCGCCGAAGCGCCGCCCGGTCACCTCTTGGAGTCGCGTTAGGTTCCGCTCCACTTCGCCGCGCAACGCGTCGGGGAACGATCCGCTGCGCAAATAGTCGACGCTCATCGCGCAGGCGATTGTGAATCCCGGCGGCACCGGGACGCCAAGGTGGGTCATCTCCGCGAGATTGGCCCCCTTGCCGCCGAGCACGTCTTTCATGTCCTTGGTGCCGTCGGCGTGACCGCCGCCGAAGAAGTAGACGAGCTGGCGCATGCCTAACAGCCGCAGCCGAAGCGCAGCTTGTTCGGGTCGCTGGGCGGCGGTGTGGCGTAGTCGCCCGAGAAGCAGGCATGGCAGAAGCCGTGCGGCCCGTTAGGCACGGCGTCGAGCATACCCTCCAGAGAGAGATATCCCAGCGAGTCGACGCCGATGAGGCGCGTGATGGCGTCCACGGTGTGATTCGCGGCGATCAACTCCTCGCGGCTGGGAGTATCGATCCCGTAGTAACAAGGCCCCGTTATGGGCGGCGACGACACGCGCATGTGCACCTCTCGAGCGCCGGCGGCGCGCACCATCGCCACCAGCCCTCGCGTAGTTGTCCCGCGCACGATGGAATCGTCCACCATCACCACGCGCTTCCCCTCAAGCACCTCGCGCACGGCGTTGTACTTCACCTTGACCTTGTGGTTACGGCCTGCCTGCGTGGGCTGAATGAAGGTACGTCCGACGTAGTGATTCCTGATGAGCGCATGCTCCAGCGGAATCCCGGACTCGTCGGCGTAGCCTAACGCGGCAGCATTGGAAGAATCCGGAACGGCGAAGACCAGATCGGCTCCCGGGGCCGGGCGCTCGCGCGCCAGCTGCCGCCCCAGAGCGCGTCGCGCCCGATCAACGGAGCCGCCGAAGACGTAGGAGTCGGGTCGCGCGAAGTATACGTGCTCGAACACGCAGCGCCGCAGCTCTCTTGCCGGGATAGCCTGGATGCTGCGGGTCCCCGTGCCGTCGACGGCGATTATCTCGCCGGCTGCCACCTCGCGCACGGTACGCGCGCCGACAAGATCGAAGGCACACGTCTCCGAGGCGAAGCAGGTGGCGCCGTTCATCGTGCCGAGGACCAGCGGCCGCCAGCCGCGCGGATCCCGCGCCGCGAGCAGCGTGTCGTCGATCACAACAACGAGTGAGTACGCCCCTTCGACTCCTTGCAGTGCTGCCGCGAGTCGCGCTTCCGGCGTAGCGCCGGCGGCACGCGCGAGGCGGTGCACGAGCACTTCCGAATCCATCGTCGAGGCGAAGATGGCGCCGGCATCCTCCAGCTCGGCGCGCAGCTCACTGGCGTTTACGAGGTTCCCGTTATGCGCCAGCGAGAGGTGGCTGCCACGCACGCGCGCCAGGATGGGTTGCGCGTTCTCTATCGTCGTGGAGCCCGCGGTGGAGTAGCGCGTATGTCCGATGGCCAATCCTCCGGGGAGAGAATCGACGTCGCTCTCACGCATCCCCTCCGAGACGAGCCCCATGCGCCGCACTGCGTTGGCGCGGCCATGCTGGTCTACACACACTATGCCGGCGGACTCCTGCCCGCGGTGCTGCAGCGAGTACAGTCCCAGCTGCGTCAGAGCGGCGGCCTGTTCGTGGCCCCGGATGCCGAAGATGCCGCACATGATGGCGTTAGGCGCCGACGTTAAGCGCCGCGGCGTCGCTGGCAGCCGCCACGCGGGTCATCAAGTTCGGAATGGCGTCGTGATACGCTGCCGCCAGCCGCTCGATCGGCGCGCTGTACTCGTGAGCACCGATGCGGATCGCGAATGGCGCGTCTGCCGCAGTCACGCGACCGATCACGTGCACCGGCACGCCGTACTTACGCGCGATCTGCTCGACATCGCCGGCGCGCCGCGTGGAGACGACTATACGTCCTTGCCCCTCACCGAACAGCAGCGTGTTGAGCGCGATCCCGTCCCAGGCACTCAGGTCCACGGTCGCGCTGCGCGACGCTTCACGATTCCCCATACAGCACTCAGCGAGCGCCACGGCGAGACCCCCGTCGCTCACATCGTGCGCGGAGCGGACAACTTCCGCCACGATGGCACTGTGCAGAGCGTCGAGGAGCCGCCGCTCGGCTGCGAGATCACACGCGGGCGGAGCGCCGGCGGTGACACCGTGGACGCGCATGAGATACTCGCTGGCACCGAGCTCGGCCGTGCACTCACCGAGCAGGATTATCGTGTCTCCCGGCTCGCCGAATGTGGAGCGCGTGATGTGGTCGACATCCTCGAGCAGCCCGACCATGCCGATCGTCGGTGTGGGGAAGACGGCGCCGGACGGATTCTCATTATAGAAGGAGACATTGCCGCCTGTGACGGGCGTGCCTAACGCGCGGCACGCCTCACCCATGCCGGCCACGGCCTCCTGGAACTGATAGAAGACCTCGGGGCGTGTCGGGTTCCCGAAGTTCAGGCAGTTTGTGATTGCCAGCGGCCGCGCTCCCGTGCAGGCGATATTACGCGCGCATTCGGCTACAGCGATGCGCCCGCCCGCGCGCGGCTCGAGATAGACGTAGCGGGCATTGCAGTCGGTCTTGAGAGCGAGTCCCTTGCGCGTCCCGCGCAGGCGGAGAACGGCGGCATCCGAGCCGGGTCGGGGACCTGCCACAGTGTTGGTGCGCACTGTTGAATCGTACTGTTGATACACCCACTCCTTGCTGGCGACGCTGGGCGCGGATAACAAGTGCTCGAGCGTCCACATCGGGTCGCGCTCTTCGGCGCGCGGCGTGATCGTTAGGACGTCGCGCTCTCGCAAAGCGCGGATCGCGTCACTTTCGCGCGCTTCCGGCCTGTACACAGGGCAGTCGGTCACCAGGCGTGAGCCAGGGAACTCGGCCACAACGCGCTCGCCTTCAGTCACGCGGTATACGGGCTCTGCGATCACCTGGCCGATCACGGCTGCGTTGAGGTCCCACTTTTCGAGGATGCGCCGGACCATCTCTTCGCGGCCGGCTTGGGCCACGACGAGCATGCGCTCCTGCGACTCGCTGAGGAGGATCTCGTACGGCGTCATGCCGCTCTCGCGCACGGGAACCTTGGTGACGTCGATCGTAACGCCGACCTCGCCGCGGGCGGCCATCTCCGCCGACGAACTCGTTAGGCCAGCGGCCCCCATATCCTGAATCGCCACGATAGCGCCGCTGCGGATAAGCTCGAGCGAGGCTTCCAGCAGGAGCTTCTCGGTGAAGGGATCGCCCACCTGAACGCGCGGCCGCTTCGCCTCGCTCGCGCCGGTCAACTCTTCGGACGCGAACGATGCACCATGGATGCCGTCGCGACCTGTGCGCGCTCCCACCGCGATGACTGGATTGCCGACCCCCGCGGCTTTGGCGCGGATCAACTCCTCCTCGCGGAGCACGCCGACGCACATCGCGTTGACGAGCGGGTTCCCCTCGTACGCGGGGTCGAATACGACGTCTCCGGCCACCGTAGGAACGCCGACGCAGTTGCCGTAATCGCCGATCCCTTTCACAACGCCTGCGAAGAGCCACCTAACGCGAGCCGAATCGAGCGAACCGAAGCGCAATGAATTGAGCAGCGCGATGGGGCGCGCTCCCATTGTGAACACGTCGCGCAGGATGCCGCCTACGCCGGTGGCCGCCCCTTGATACGGTTCCACGGCCGAGGGGTGGTTGTGCGACTCGATCTTGAATGCGACTGCCAGGCCGTCGCCGACGGACACCACTCCGGCGTTTTCGCCCGGGCCCTGCAATACCTGCGGGCCTTCGGTGGGGAGCGTGCGCAGCACCGGGCGCGAGTGTTTGTAGGAACAGTGCTCGCTCCATAGCGCGCTTACGATGCCGAGCTCCGTGAACGTGGGTGTGCGACCGAGCATGGCGCAGAGCCGGTCGTACTCCTCGCTCGTTAGGCCGTGCTCGGCGACCAGCGCCGGCGTGATTGCGGGATCGCCCGGCCGCGGTGCAGCGCTCATCGACCTACCACTTGAGTCCGAACAGCGAGCGCATGAAGCTGCGCACCTGGCTCTGGTCCACGTGCTCCAGCATCTCAATCTCACCCTTGTCCAGCCAGATCCCTCCGCAATCGGCGCACTTGTCGATCTTGACGTGATGGAAATCCGTCTCGACAAGAGTGCCGCCGCACTTTGGGCAGCGCATGAAGTGCGACGCGCGTTCGGCTTTGGCGCGGTCACGGTCGAGCTGGGCGCGCTGTGCCTTGATGAGGTCGGCGTCTTGCTTGGCGAAGTATTCGTCTTCGTTGCGACTGGTCTTGTCCATTTTTACGGCGGGTCGAGGTTCAATGGTTTGCTGGTCAGGCGCCTACACGAGCCAACAAGCTTTGGAACAAAGGCAATCCATCGGTCGAGCCTAACAACTGCTCCACAGCGCGTTCTGGATGCGGCATCAAGCCGAGTACGTTGCCGGCGTCGTTGATGATGCCGGCGATGGCGTCGGTTGCGCCGTTCGGGTTTGGATCAGGGTGTGCTTGGCCATTCTCTCTCGCGTAACGGAAAACGATCAGGTCGTGCTCGCGCAGGCGCTCGAGTCCGTCAGCGTCTATCGTGTAGCGGCCGTCGCCGTGTGCGACGGGGATGCGCAGAAGCTGGCCGCGCTCGTACTGACCTGTGAACATCGTGTCGGCCTTCTCGACGCGCAATGTGACATCTCGCGAGACGAACTTGAGGCTGGCATTGCGCAGCAACGTTCCAGGGAGCACCCCTGCCTCGCACAGTATTTGAAATCCATTACACACGCCGAGCACAGGGTAGCCGCGCCGGGCATGCTGGACAACTTCGCGCATGATGGGCGCGAAACGGGCGATGGCGCCGGGCCGCAAGTAGTCGCCGTAGCTGAAGCCGCCGGGGAGGATGACGACGTCGACGCCCTGGAGATCGTGATCCTTGTGCCACAGGCGGACAGCTTCGGCGCCTAACGCGTCAGCGACTGCATGGATGGCGTCATCGTCGCAGTTGGAGCCGGGGAACGTGACGACGCCGAACTTCACGTTGCCGCTCCCGTGGCTTGCACCGCTGCGATCTCATAGTCCTCGGTCACGGGATTGGCGAGCAGTCGCTCGCACATCTCCCGTACCGATAGTTCGGCGCTTTGCGGGGCGTCGGCCTGGGTGTCGATGACCAGGTGGCGTCCTACACGGACGTCGCCGACGCCGGCGAAACCCAAGGCGTGCAGCGCGTCCGCGACTGCTTTCCCTTGCGGATCGAGCACGCCGCGGCGCGGCACGATGTGGACGGCGACACGGAAATGCGTCATTCGGCGGGATCCTCGCGTGTGGCGACAGCGGGCGCTTGCGGCGCGCTCGAGGCGGCGGCGCCGCTATGCATACCGCGGCGGCGGCGGCGCCGGCGCAGTAGTGCGTACTCGTTAGGCGCCAGACCTTCCGCGGCATCGAGGCCGCCGGGCGGCACGCGCGGCAGCAGACCGACAAAGACAGTGCGAACCAATCCGTACAACACGTAGGCCATCAGCGCCGGAAAGAAAAACTGCCGCGGCAGGAAAATGACCCCGAAGATCGTCGCCAGCACCACGAGCGTACCGAGAACTTCGCGCAGCGTGCGGTAGCCGATCACCGGAACAGCGGCATATGAGACGTTGCTGATCATCAAAAAGCTCAAGCCCAGCATGATGTAGCGCAGCAGGACGTGCCAGGGGAGGTCGGCGATGACTGTCTGTGTATACAGCGGTGTGTTGCTGAACCACAGGTAGGTCGCGAGCGTCATCCCCGCCATCGGACTCGGCAGGCCGTGGAAGTGCGTCTTCGCGCGACCCGCTTGCTCGATATTGAAACGCGCGAGGCGGATGCAGGCACAGGCGACGAAGAGGAAGCAGAAGAGCCAATCCCAACCGGCGCGATTCAGCACGGCGAAGTAAACAACGAGGGCAGGGGCGAGCCCGAAGGAGATGGCATCGACCAGAGAATCCAGCTCGGAGCCGAAGCGACTGCCCGTCTTCGTCGCGCGCGCGATGCGTCCGTCGAGCGCATCCGACACGCCGCCCAGGACGATGAACAGCGCCGCGCGGTTGAATTCGCCGCGGGACGCTTCCACGATGGCGAAGACACCGAAGAACAGGTTCGCCAGCGTAAAGCCGTTAGGCAGTAGTATCAAGCGCGGACGGCGCATGCGCTGTCGCATCGACGGCGTCATAGCGGCAGCGATCCCAGCACAGTTACGCCGGCCAAGGTGTAATCTCCCACTCGCACGCGCACTTCGGCGTCGCGCGGCATCAGCACGTCCACGCGCGAGCCGAAGCGGATGATCCCCATGCGCTCGCCCTGTTCGACGGTCTCCCCTTCGCGCGAGTAATTGGCTATGCGCCGGGCGATGAGTCCGGCGATCTGGCGAACGAGGATGCGATGGCGCTCGCTACGCGTCACCAGGCCGACCGACATCTGCTCGTTCTCCAGGCTCGCCTTTTCGGCGGCGGCGTGCAGGAAACGACCCGCGTTGTAGTGCACATAACGCACCGTGCCGGACACTGGGTAGCGATTCACATGCACGTTAAAAACGTTCATGAAGATTGACACGCGCGTGGCCCGGGCGTGTAGGAATGCCGGTTCGTCGATCTCTGTCACACTGACAACCTTGCCGTCAGCGGGGGCCACGACGAGCTGATCGCCGCGCTCTCCCGTGCGTTCCGGATCACGGAAGAAGTAAGCGACCCACGCGGCCAGGAACGTTGTGGCGATTGCGGCAACTCCCCACCCTGAAGATTGCCGCGACGCAGCCAGCCACCAGAGGAGGAGCGCCAGAGCGAACGCGGCGCCGATGAAGGGTCGTCCTTCGGGAGCGAATCTCACGCGAGGCCGGCGGTCTCGAGGTGGCTCCCCGTTAGGCGGCGATAGGCTTCGAGATAGCGCTCACTGGTGGCGCGTACGACGTCGTCGGGGAGCGGCGGAGGCGGTGCGTCGCCGTTCCAGCGGCCTGCGCGGCGCTCCGCGTCCAGATAGTCGCGCAAGGGCTGCTTATCGAAGCTGGGTTGCGCTCGGCCCGGTGCATAACGAGCCGCCGGCCAGAACCGCGAGCTGTCGGGTGTGAGCACCTCGTCGGCCAGAACGAGCCGGCCGCCCAGCCAGCCGAACTCGAACTTGGTATCGGCAACGACGATACCGCGCGGCTCGGCAAGGGCGCACCCGAAGTCGTAGACGAGACGCGCCAGACGCTCCAACTCGGCGGCAGTATCCGTGCCGCAAAGGCGCGCGACGTCGGCGCGAGTGATGTTCTCGTCGTGTCCTTGCTCGGCCTTGGTGGCCGGGCTGAAGATCGCCGGCGTTAGGCGGGCACTCTCGACCAGGCCCGGCGGCAGCGCCTCGCCCGCCAGGGTTCCCGAATGGCGATACTCCTTCCAGGCAGAGCCTGTGATATAGCCGCGCATCACGCACTCGATAGGGACGATCTCCACTCGGCGGCACAGCATCGCGCGCCCGCGTAACGCATCGCGTGCGCCGTCCAGCGCGGCGATCTCCCGTGCGATCTCGTCGCCGTCGGCGGACAACATGTGGTGCGCTACCTGGCCCTCGAGGCGGCGCAACCACCACGCCGTGAGCTGCGTGAGAACGGCTCCCTTGTACGGGACGGTTTCGCTCATTACGACGTCGAATGCCGAGATGCGGTCGGTAGTGACGAGGAGGACGCGCTCATGGTCCACGGCATACACGTCGCGCACTTTGCCGCGCCTTACGAGCTGCAGCGGCAGGGAGGTCGTAGCGATGCCGGTCATACGCGCACCGCCTCGCGCGCCGCGGCTGTCTCTTGTGGTGCGTCAAAGGGGAACTGCAGAGTGACCTCCTCGAGAAACTCGTCAACCTGTTGTGGGGCACGTCCTATGAAGCGCTCGGCTCGCAGAACGGCGCCCAGCTCGTCCAGCGGAACGAGGAATGCGGGATCGGCGGCGAGCCTCTGAAAAAGGTCGTTAGGCTTGCCTTGCTCCTTGATCACTTTGGCTGCAGCTACGCTGTGACGGCGGATGGCCTCATGCGCGTCCTGACGGCTCATGCCGGCGCGCACGGCGCGCACGATAAGTTCCTCCGTCGCCATGAACGGAAGCTCTTCCTGAACGCGCTGCGCGATGCGCGCCGCATGGACTTCCAGGCCCGCGGCGACGTTGCCGTAGAGAACCAGGATGGCATCGCAGGCCAGGAATGCCTCGCTCAACACGAGCCGGCGATTGGCGCTGTCGTCGAGCGTACGCTCGAAGTACTGCACTGCATGCGTCTGATTGGCGTTAGGTTCGAGCGTAGCCACGAACCGGGCCAGTGCGTTGATGCGCTCCGCGCGCATGGGATTCTTCTTGTACGCCATCGCCGAAGAACCGATCTGCTCCGGCTCGAACGGCTCCTCGATCTCGCCGAAAGCCTGCAGCATGCGCACATCGCTGGCGAATTTTGCCGCACTGGCCGCCAGGCCGGCGACAACTCCCAACACTTGCGCATCGATCTTGCGCGTGTAGGTCTGACCCGTGACCGAAAGGGCCGCGGCAAACCCCATCTTGCGCGTCACGCGTTGGTCGAGCAGGCGGACTTTGTCGTGGTCCCCGCCAAAGATCTCGAGGAAGCTCGCCTGCGTGCCGGTGGTTCCTTTCACACCGCGGAAGGGGAGCGAGCGCACGCGATAATCGAGGTCCTGCAGATCCAGAACGAGGTCCTGCATCCACAACGTGGCGCGTTTACCGACAGTCGTGAGCTGCGCCGGCTGCAGGTGCGTGTAGCCTAACGTGGGCTCGGCGCGCCAACGTCTGGCGAAGGCCGCCAGCGTGGTGATGATCCCCGCTGCTTTGGTGCGCAGCAGCTGGAGGCCTTCACGCAGCAGAATCAGATCGGCGTTGTCGGTGACGAACGCCGACGTCGCACCGTAGTGGATATACCCCCGTGCTGCCGGCGCCACGTCGCCGAACGCGTGGACATGGGCCATCACGTCGTGACGGAAACGCTTTTCGTACGCTGCGACCGCGCTGAAGTCGATGTTGTCCAGATTGGCGTGCATCTCCAGCAGCGCGTCTTCGGGGATACCGACACCCAGCTCGCGCTGCGTCTCGGCGAGCGCAAGCCATAAGCGGCGCCACAGTCCGTAGCGGCGCTGCGCCGACCACAACTCCAGCATCGCACGCGACGCATAACGCTCAGCCAGAGGTGATGTGTAGGTCGCGTGCGCTGTCATCGCTGGATGCGGAAGAATTCCGTTGTGTAGACGAACCCGCCGCGCTCGATAACGAAGCGCATCGCGCTGCCGCGCTCGTCGAAATAAGTCATTGCGCGCTCGACGTCGGGGGC
>JBQTJS010000177.1:0-7257 GCA_052386875.1 Gemmatimonadaceae bacterium | reverse complement strand
CACCGTTCAGGATGTAGGTGATCTGCTCGTTCTCATGCTGATGCCGCGGAACGATGCATCCCTTCTTGAGGAACACCTGAGCAACCATGATGCGCTCACCCGAGATCAGCTTGCGATCGAGTAAAGGCGACACGGTCTCCAGCGGCACGTCGTTCCAGCAGAAGAAGCTTACAGAAGCCGTCATCTTGAGCCTCGACGAACGGGTAGGGTAATTCCGCCTAACACCTTACCGCGCACCCGCGGTTATCCGGTGCGGGCAGGAGGAGCGAATTCCTCCGTGTCCACCTCACCTCACACCAGCGGTTATCCTCCGATAGCTCTCCGGATTCCACTTCGGTCTCGCGTCTGCATTGGCCAACTCCATACCGAAGTAGTACAGGAGTTTCAGCACCCGCGTGACTTTTTCCGCGTCAATCTTGTGTGCCTCGTCGCCCGGCCGGTGGTAATCTTCGTGAGTGCCGCTAAAAAAGAAGAGCACCGGCACTCCGCGCCGCGCGAAGTTATAGTGGTCCGACCGGAAGTAGAAGTTCTCGTTAGGCCACGGATCGTCGAGAGCCCTCAGCCCAAGCGCCGGCTGCGCGGCGGCCACGCGGTCAACAGTCTGCCCCAGATCGGAATGCTCCTTGCCGATGGCGACAATGTTGTCCCGCGCGTTGCGCCCGATCATGTCGATGTTGAGCGCCGCCACGATACGATCGAGCGGCACGGGACTGTGAGCCACGAACCAGGCGCTCCCCAACAATCCCAGTTCCTCGCCGCTCACAGTCAAGAAAATTATCGACCGCCGTGGGCGCTGTTGTGATGCGGCGAACGCCTCGGCGAGCGCAATGATGCCGGCCGTACCGGATGCATTGTCGTCCGCGCCGTTGTATATCGAATCGCTCGCCCCGCTCGCCCCGCTCGCCCCGCTCGCCCCGCTCGCCGCCCTCCCCCCGCTCCCCCCACTACTCCCACCGCTGCGCGCGCGGCGGAGGCCTGTGCCGATGTGGTCCATGTGGGCCGTGTAGACGATGTACTCTTCACGCAGAACGGGATCGCTCCCTTCGAGGATCGCCACAACGTTAGGCGCACGTCCGTTCTCCCCCAGCGGATACGTCTGCAAGAACGATCGGGTTCCCATCCCGCTCTCCCTCCCGCGCGTGCCTCCAACGGTGCTGTCTCCTGCCGGTCGCAGCTCGTAATCCGCGAACTGCATCGCGATGTATCGCGCGGTCATGTCAAGCCCACGGCTCGGCGTCGCGCGCCCCAGCATCGAGTCGTGTGCTATCACACCGATGTGGCGCCGGATCGTGCTTTCGCCGATTGGCGGCTCCGCCACCGCGGATAGCGCTGGCCCGGCAGCGTTGCGTTTGCGCTCCGGATCCTGCGCGCACATCGCCGTCGCGCCAACGACGCTGAGCAACAGAGCAACGGCGCTGAACCTCATTGTGCAGTCGCGTGCTTAATGAAAGGAAGGCGGTTAAGCGCGACGCGGCCGTTGCTGATCACAACGAGCACATCCGCCAACGAACGGATGTCCTCAAGAGGATTCGACTCAACGACGATCAGATCGGCTTCGAAACCGGCTGCCAACTTCCCCGTCTTGGCCGTGAGGCCGAGTAATTCCGCTGCGTTAGTCGTTGCGGTGCGCAACGCATCGAGCGGTGAAAGCCCTAGCTGCGTGAAGCTCTCCACTTCTCCTGCGACACGCGACAGCGATCCCGGCCCGTAATCTGTGTCGGCGCCGGTGACGATCTTGACGCCGAGCCGGTGCGCTCGCTGCACCGCATCGCCCAGGCGCGGGAGCATGTGCTGGCCTCGCAGCCGCAGCACAGGGTTGTCGTAATCACCACCGGGTTGTGTGAGATCGACCACAGTGATGTACGTCGGTACGAAGAACGTGCCGCGCACCTTCATGAGTCGCAGCGTGGAATCCGAGAGATAGGTCCCGTGCTCGATGCTCTTCACCCCAGCGCGCACGGCGGCGTAGGCCCCTTCGTCGCCGTGGGCGTGCGCCATCACCGGGATGTTGCGCTTGGCGGCTTCGTCGACGATCGCGCTGAGCTGCGCTTCCGTGTACGTCTGCTTGCGCGGATCTGTGTTGGGGAGTCCGGCGCGCTCGGTACCGCGGGTTTTTATGAAATCGACGCCGCGGTCGATGTTGACGCGCACGACCTCTCGTAAGGCGTCGACCGACGTCACGCCGGAGTGCAGCGCCGCAAGGCGCGGATCGGCAAGCACCGACTCGCCCAGCTCCGGCGTCACGAAGACGCCTGTGGCGACCATGTCGGGCCCGGCCAGGGCAGCGCGCCTAACGAGCTCGCGCAGACCGACGTCTTGGTACGCAGGGGCGCTCGCGCTGCGCACAGTCGTCACTCCTGACTCGAGAGCCCGCCGCGCAGCCGCCAGGTTGCTGATATGTGTGTGCGCATCGATCAGGCCGGGGAGCACGTACCGTCCGCTTACGTCGACGATCTCGGCGCCCTCATCCGGCGTGTACTTCCCGGTTATGACGCGTTCGATTCGGCCGTTTACAATGACGATGCTGGCGTCGCTCTGGATGCTCCCTTTCTCGACATCGAGCACATTGGCGCGGACGAGCACGAGCGTGCGCCCCTGCGCAGCCAGCGGCGCGCCGAGTGTGATGCCGGAAAGGGCGAGGACAAGACGGATGAGCAGGGGATTGTTCATTTGTGAATGCGAAGGATCGGCTGATGATACTCGGCGGCGTCACTCTCCGCACGCCGCCCGCTCGCACGCCCCCGCTCGCACGCCGCCCGCTCGCACGCCGCCGCTCGCCCGTCGTCGCTCGCCCGTCGTCGCTGCTCGCACGTCGCTGCTCACCCGTCGCTGCTCGCACCTCGCCGCCTGTCCCGTTAAGGTTCCCGCATGCTCCGTTACGCCGTCGCGCACCTCAAGCGCTCCGATCCGGTTATGGCGCGAATTATCGCCGCCGTCGGCCCGTGCCGTTTCGGACCACGTAACGAAGGGACGCACTTCGATGCTGTGTTACGCGCCATCATGTACCAGCAGCTCGCAGGGCCTGCTGCGCTCGCCATCCACCGCCGTGTCCAGGCTCTGTTCGGCGGCCGCGACCCCACGGCGGACGAGCTGTTAGGCATGAGCGACGAACAGCTGCGCGGCGCGGGTCTGTCGCGGCAGAAGCTGGCGTACCTCAGGGACCTGGCTGGACGCACCTCTTCTGGTGAGCTGGCGATCCACAGCCTGCATGAGTGCAGCGATACCGACGTCGTTACGCATCTCACCACAGTCAAGGGGGTGGGGCGATGGACAGCCGAGATGTTCCTGATCTTCCGCCTCGGCCGCCCGGATATCCTCCCCGATCTCGACCTTGGCGTGCGCAATGCGATCAAGCGTGCGTATCGGTTGCGGTCGCTGCCTAACGCGCAGAGGGTGCACAAGATCGGGGCCAAGTGGGCACCCTATCGCAGCATCGCTACGTGGTATCTCTGGCGCAGCCTGGACGGAGCCGCCAAGATCTAGGACATGAACACGGTCGCCATCACCGGGGCGTCCGGTTTCCTCGGCAGCGCGCTCGCCGCCGCGCTGCGGGCGGAAGGTTTTACGGTGCTGAGTATAGGGCGCGGCGAGCGGGCCGACATCCGCTGGAGCCCGCGCGACGGGCGTTTGGATGGCAGCCGGCTCGAGGGCGCTCAGGCCGTGGTGAATCTGGCGGGCGAGAATCTGGCGCAGCGCTGGACGGAAACGCGCAAGCGCGAGATCCGGGCCAGCCGCGTGGACGGCACGGCGTTGCTGGCGCGCACGCTCATGGCGTTAGGCAACAAGCCGGCGGTGCTCGTCAGCGGATCCGCGATCGGATACTATGGGGCACGCCGCCTCAAGGAAACGCTCAGCGAACAGAGCGCGCCGGGGAGTGACTACCTCGCCGCGGTCGCGCGCGACTGGGAGCAGGCGGCGGATCCCGCGCGCCAGGCCGGCATCCGCGTTGCGTATGTCCGCAGCGGGATCGTGCTCAATCCCAAAGGGGGCGTGCTGCAGCGGCTGCTTCCGATATTCTCGTTAGGTGCCGGCGGGCGCCTCGGCGACGGAAATCAGTGGATGAGTTGGATCGCGCTCAGCGATTGGGTCCGCGCGGTCCGCTTCCTGCTGGGAGCCGACCTGAGCGGACCCGTCAACCTCGTGGCCCCCAATCCGGTGCGCAACCGCACCTTTACGGAAGCGTTAGGGCGCTCGCTCGGTCGCCCGACAGCGATACCGGTTCCCGAATTCGCCGTCCGGCTCGCCTTCGGCGAGATGGGAGAAGCCACGGTCCTGGCCGATCAATGTGTGCATCCCGACAGGCTGCTCGAAGCAGGCTTCGAGTTCCGCTTCCCCAAGCTCATGGACGCGCTTTCACACGAGCTGAAGCAGCGTTAGGCGGGGGACAGCGTCGCCCAGGCCCAGCGATGTGAAGTACGCCATAAAGGCGCGACGGTCGTGAACAACCAAGGATGACTGCATGACTTTCACCAGTGGGGCGGCAGAGCGCGAGAGATTCACTTTGCCGCGCGGCGGCGCAAGTGGCCTAAGCTCAGGACGGGCGCGCGACGCAGTCATCATCGGCTCGGGCCCTAACGGTCTGTCCGCGGCCATCACAATGGCACGCGCCGGGCATCGCGTGACTGTCTACGAGGCGGCGCCCTCGCCCGGCGGCGGCGCACGCTCGGCGCAGCTCACCCTTCCCGGCTTCACACATGACATCTGCTCCGCCGTGCATCCGTTGGCAGCCGGCTCCCCCTACTTCCAGCAGCTGGCCCTGGAACGGCATGGACTCGACTGGATTCAGCCGGCCGCGCCCGTAGCGCATCCCCTGGACGGCGGCAGCGCGGTTCTCCTGGAGCGCTCGATCGATGAGACCGCGAGCGCGTTAGGCGCCGACCGCGAAGCGTATCGGCGGCTCATGGCCCCGCTGATCGCCGACTGGGACAGCTTGCGCATAGAGCTGCTCGGTCCCTTGCGCATACCACGGCATCCGTTGGCGCTGGCCCGTTTCGGCACCATGGCGATCCGCTCAGCGTTAGGTCTGGCCACCGGCGCCTTCCGCACCGAGCGTGCGAAAGCGCTGTTCGCCGGCATCGCTGCCCATGCGATGCTGCCGCTCGAGCGGCTGACCACGGCCGGATTCGGGCTGGTGCTCGCCCTGGCCGGCCACGCCCACGGCTGGCCCTTTCCGCGCGGCGGCGCGCAGCGCATCACAGACGCGCTGGCGGCCGTGCTCCGGTCGCTGGACGGCACGATCGAGGTCGACCGCCGCATAACGGCGCTCGACGAGCTTGCAGGTGCGCGCACGGTGCTCTGCGATGTCACGCCGCGCGGCCTGTTGGCTCTGGCCGGCGATAAGTTGCCTAACGCGTATACCAGAGCGCTCCGCCGCTACCGCCGCGGCCTAGCGGCGTTCAAGGTGGACTACGCGCTGGACGGACCCATCCCCTGGACTGCCCCCGAGTGTGCCCGAGCGGGCACCGTGCACCTGGGCGGCACGCTGGCCGAGATCGCTGCGTCGGAGCGGGCCCCGTGGCGCGGGGAACACGCCGAGCGTCCCTTCGTGCTGCTCAGCCAGCCTACCCTGTTCGATCCGTCACGCGCTCCGGCGGGGAAGCACGTGGTTTGGGCGTACTGTCACATGCCTAACGCATCGACTTTCGACATGAGCGCCCGCATCGAGGCCCAGATCGAGCGCTTCGCCCCGGGCTTCCGCGACCGCGTCCTGGCGCGCAGCGTAAGGCCCCCCGTCGTCATGGAGCGCGACAACGCCAACCTCGTCGGCGGCGACATAAACGGCGGCGCGCAAGACCTCCGCCAGTTCTTCGCACGACCCACCTGGCGTACTTACTCCACGCCGCTGGAAGGTGTGTACATCTGCTCGGCCTCGACCCCTCCCGGCGGCGGTGTCCATGGCATGTGCGGCTACTACGCGGCATGCAGAGCGCTGCGCGCGCTGGGAGAGGCCGCCCCGCCGCTCGTTCAGAAAACGGGCTGACGCGGCGCTATCATGGCGTGGCGCTCTCGCCGCGGCCTAACGAGTTGCGAGCCTTGTCCCGCCCTCCGCCCCTCAGCGCGCCCGCAATTTGTAGATCCACTCCCCTAACGTCCTGAGCCGCTCACTGATCAGCCCTTTCGCCACCTCGTCCGTGAGCCTTCCTTCGGCGTCGAACTTCTCCGGCGCCTTCGCCACTAGTATCTCCGGCCCGGTCAGCACAACCGAGCGCGTGAACACAAACGCCTGCCGCAAGTGTTGCTGTGCCCGCGCCGTCCCCCCCATCCCCGGCGACGCTCCCAGCAACATCACAACCTTCCCTATCAACGGTGACGTCGCTGGCGGCCGCGAGGCCCAGTCGATCGCGTTCTTGAGCACACCCGGGATACTGTAGTTGTACTCCGGCGTAGCGATCAGCAGACCGTCGCACGCCGCCAGCATGTCCTTGAGCGCCCGGACAGGCTCGGGTGGACCGGTCGCATCGACGTCCGCGTTGTAAGGCGGAATCTCGCCCAGCCCGTCGAAGTGATGGATCATCATCCCACTGGGCGCCAATTCCTCGGCCGCCCGCAGGAGCTTCTTATTGAAGGAATCCTTGCGCAGCGAACCGGCGACGGCAAAGACATGCACGGTGTAGCTGATGGCCACGTCGCTCACGGGAGCCTCGTTAGGTTGTGCGTAAATACAGCTCAGCGTAGCGTCCGATCTGCCGCCAAGATAAGATGCACCAATGCGACTCGCACTGACCGCCGCTTTCGCAGCCCTCGGCTCCCTGGCTTGCTCTCAGCCGGGAGGACGCGGCGCCGAAGACAAGCTCGTTGTCTTTGCCGCCGGAAGCCTGGCTCGACCGCTGCGTGCAGCGCTCGACTCGTTCGCGCGGCACGCCGATATCGAGATCGCGCTGGAAACGGCCGGCAGCCTCGAGGCAGCTCGCAAGCTCACCGAGCTCGGCAAGATCCCGGATATCATCGCTCTGGCGGATGAGGAAGTCTTCCCGCAACTACTCATGCCGCGATTCACGTCGTGGTACGCCCGCTTCGCACGCAACCGGCTGGTGATCGCGTACACGGATCGCTCGCGTCATGCCGATAGCATCTCGCAAGACAGCTGGCGCAGCGTGCTGGCGCGATCCGGGGTCGCCGTAGGACGGGCGGACCCGGACCTCGACCCGGCCGGCTATCGTACCTTGCTCGCATTTCAACTCGCCGAGCGGCACTACAATGATCCCGGGCTCGCTCGCAGACTGCTCGCGAACGCGCCTCCGCGTAACATGCGCGCGA
>JBQTJS010000176.1:0-1640 GCA_052386875.1 Gemmatimonadaceae bacterium | reverse complement strand
GTCGACGAGGTATTCCGTTTCCTGGCGCGGGATGAGCACGCGCCGGTCGACGATCAGCGTCAGGTACCGGAAGGCGGCTCGCCCGACTGCGTAGGCGAAGGGCATCCCGGCCGCGCGATGCTCGGCGTCCGCCAGCACAGCGTCCGCAGTATCCAAGCCTAACGTGTCTTGGGCGTGCAGCACCGGCCACAACCGCGGGCGTCCCAGCACTGCTGCAACGAGATCGCGTGCCTCCGCGTTAGGCGACCCCACACCGGCTGCGTCCAGACGCCGCGCGACCTCCGCGCAGAGACCGCGCGCCGTCGTCGGAAGCGCGAGGAGAGTCATGCGCCGTCGCCGCTCAGCTGCTCGTCCATATTGGCGATCTGCAACGCATCGATCAGTTTGCCGATATCGCCGTCCAGCACACGCACCAGTTCGTGCATGGTGAGATTGATCCGGTGATCTGTCACGCGGCTTTGGGGGAAATTGTAAGTGCGGATCTTCGCGGAACGATCCCCTGTCGACACCTGCGAACGCCGCAGCCGCGTGCGCTCCGCTTCCTGCTCGGCGATCCTGAGATCGAGCAGCTTGGCGCGCAGGATTTCCATCGCCTTGGCCTTGTTTTGAATCTGGGAGCGCTGATCCTGCTGCGAGACTACGACTCCGCTCGGTATGTGCGTTATGCGCACAGCCGAGTCGGTTGTGTTCACTCCTTGCCCGCCGGGGCCCGACGCGCGGAAAACGTCGATGCGCAGCTCCTTGTCATCGATGACAAGGTCGATCTCCTCGGCCTCAGGGAGCACGGCGACAGTCGCCGCCGATGTGTGGATGCGCCCCTGGGCTTCGGTCAGGGGAACGCGCTGCACGCGATGCACTCCCGACTCCCAGCGCATCGTGCCGAAGGCGCCGTCGCCGAGCACCTTGAAGGCGACCTCCTTGAGCCCGCCTAACGCCCCCTCGGACAGGGAGATAGTCTCGATCTTCCATCCGCGCCGCTCGATGAAGCGTGTGTACATGCGATGCAGGTCGGCCGCGAAGAGCGCCGCCTCATCGCCGCCCGTACCGGCGCGGATTTCGACGATGCAGGGACGCTCGTTGATGGGGTCGTGCGGAATGAGCAGCGGCTTGGCCTGCTCCTGCAACCGCTCGATCGCTGTCGTTAGGCGCACCACTTCAGAGCGCGCTTCCGCCGCCAGCTCCGCCTCGTCCGAATCGACAAGCTCGCGCGCCTGCTCCAACTCGTCGTCAGCTTTGCGCAGGCGTCCGGCGAGTTGCACAGTTGCTTGCAGCCGCTGATGTTCGCGACCGAGCGCAGCCATGCGCTTCGCGTCGCGTAGGGTCGCCGGTTCGCTTAGCTCCCGCTCGACCGCCGCGGCGCGCTCAATGGCTTCGCTGAGTCGCGCACGGATACTCAGGACGTCTTCCCGCCGGCGTACTTCTGGCGGAAGCGCTCAACCCGCCCAGCCGTATCGATCAGCTTCTGCTTTCCGGTATAGAACGGATGGCAATTGGAGCAGATATCCAGGTGCAGCTCAGACTGCGTGGACCGCGTGGTCCATGTGGCTCCGCACGCACAGCGAACAGTTGCGGCGTAATACTCGGGATGTATGCCTTCTTTCATTGTAAGCTCGGCTAAGCAAAGAGTACGCGGGAACCTT
>JBQTJS010000175.1:0-7025 GCA_052386875.1 Gemmatimonadaceae bacterium | reverse complement strand
CTGTTGATGCCGAAGGGGGGACTCGAACCCCCACGGGCTGTCGCCCACTGCGCCCTGAACGCAGCGCGTCTACCAGTTCCACCACTTCGGCGTCGGGGACGAGCAACCTAGTCCCACCCAGAAGCGGAGTCAACGCGGCCGCGGCCTGCGCGTCTATCTTTCAGCGCCATGGCGACCAAGCCAAACGAGGCCGAGACCAAGAGCGTTGCGAGGAACCGTCGTGCACGTCACGACTATCATATCCTTGACACGTGGGAGGCAGGTCTCGTGCTCACCGGAACCGAAGTCAAGGCGTTGCGAGCCGGCAAGGCTAACATAGCTGACGCCTATGGGATGCTGCGTGACGGAGAACTGTACCTCCTTAACGCGCACATTGCGCCGTACGAAAGCGGCGGTTACGTCAATCACGAGCCGCAGCGCTCGCGCAAACTTCTAATGCACAAGCGCGAGATCCGACGCCTAATTGGCGCCGTGGAGCGCCAAGGGCTCACGCTCATTCCGCTGGAGCTGTACTTCAAGCGCGGCAAGGCGAAGGTCGCGATCGCGCTGGCGAAGGGGAAACAACTGCACGACAAGCGAGCCGATCTGCGGCGCCGCGACGACGAGCGCGACATGGCGCGCGCGCTGCGCCGCCGATGACTATCGCCCTGCTGCTCGCCCTGCAGCTGGCCGATACGCTGCTGGCGATCACCATCCGGGATGCGGACCGTGTGACACGCGTGCCGATCCGGCGCGTTGGGGCTCAGTCCTATGTCAGCGCCGACCAGCTGGCAGGGCCGCTGGGAGGCGTCGTTAGGCGCCTTACGCCGGATCGCTACACCGTGACCGTGGGCGGTACCGAGTTCGAGATCTCCCCGGGGGCCCCACTCCTGCGCGTTCAGGCTAACGTAGTGCCGCTGGCGAGTGCCCCGCGCCTGCTGGATTTCCAGCTGTTCGTCCCCCTCGCTTTCGTGAGCGACGTGCTGCCGCGACACGCGCGCGACACGACAATCGCATACGATGCGGCGCGTGCCGAGCTGCGCCGCGGCCCTCCGGCTCCCGCTCAGCCGTCTACGGGTGCGTCTCCGGGAACCGCGCCGGCGCAAGCGGCCGCTACGGCGGCTCCGCCCGTGCTCGTTAGGCCGGTTCCCAAGCCGAAGTCACGGCCCGTTGTTGTCATCGATCCCGGGCACGGCGGACCGGATCGCGGCATGCACGGCCCGCTGCGCGGCCGCTGGCGCGTATACGAAGCCGACCTCGCGCTGCAGGTGGCCAGGAGGCTGCGCGATGCGCTCCAGCGGAGCGGCGTGGACGTTTTCATGACGCGCACGCGCGACACCCTGATCGCGCTGGCCGACCGCGGCCGCATCGCCAACGATCGCAAGGCCGATCTCTTCCTGTCGCTGCACGTCAACGCTGCCAATCCACGCTGGCGCGATCCGGCGTCCGCGCGCGGTTACGAGACATATTTCCTGTCGGAGGCACGCACCGACGACGCGCGGCGCGTCGAAGAGTTGGAGAACTCATCCATCCAGTACGAACTTGACTCGCTCCCGAAGGGCGACGACGCGCTGGGCTTCATATTGAACGACATGCGGCAGAACGAAAGTCTGCGCGAGTCGCGCCTGCTCGCAGACGCCATTCAGGACGGGATGGGAACCGTGCACCCAGGGCCCTCGCGTGGCGTCAAGCAAGCTGGGTTCCGTGTGTTGGTCGCGGCGATCGTACCCGCGGTGCTGGTGGAGATCGGTTTCGGGACGAATGTGGCCGAGGCGCGCTTCCTGGCGAGCAGCGACGGCCAACGCAGTCTGGCGAACGCGATCGCGCGAGCAACGTTAGGCTACCTGGCGGCGTACGAGCGGCGCCGCACGCAGGGAGACACAGCGCGTTGACTGCGACCGGCCGCGGGCAAGCGGCTGCGGCGCGAACGTCGCTGGCCGTGCGCGTGGCCGGGCTCGACTTACAGAACCCGGTCGTGCTAGCCGCGGGGACGGCCGCGTACGGTGACGAGCTGTCCGGTGTGCTCAACGTCGACGCGTTAGGCGCCCTCGTCACCAAGGCTGTGAGCCTGGAGCCGCGATCCGGCGCGCCCGCACCACGCGTGGCGGACTATCCCGGCGGCATGCTCAACGCCGTCGGGCTCGCCAATCCAGGCGTCGACGCCGTGGCGAGCCAGCACGTCCCTTGGCTCGCGCGACTGCGCCGTGCACGCGTGATCGTGAACGTCGTTGGTAACACTGCCGATGATTTCGCTCGCGTCGTCAACAAGCTGAACGGTCACGCTAGTGTGCACGCCTTCGAGCTGAACGTCAGCTGTCCGAACGTCGAGCGCGGTGGGCTGGAGTTCGGCGCCGACAGTGCGGCGCTGGCCGGCCTTGTGGCCGGCGCGCGGCAAGCCACGCAGAAGCCTCTCTTCGTGAAGCTGTCACCAACGCTTAGCGATATAGTTGCCGCTGCGCGCGCAGCCCTCGACGCCGGCGCGGACGGGCTAACCCTGGTGAACACGCTGCCGGGCCTCTTGATAGACGTAGAGCGCCGCCGTCCCATGCTCGGTTTTGGCTCGGGCGGCGTAAGCGGACCCGGACTGCTCCCGGTCGGGATACTTGCAACCTGGAAAGTCTTCCGTGCGACCGGTGCGCCGATCATAGGCGTCGGCGGAGTCTCCACGGCCGCAGATGCGCTGCAGTACCTGATTGCCGGCGCCTGCGCAGTGGCCATAGGCACGGCGGCATTGCGCGACCCGCGAACCCCCGAGCGCTTGGTGCGCGACCTGGCGAGTTGGTGTGAGGCGCACAGCGTGACTAACGTTGCGGAGTTGACGGGGACTCTCGAGTGGCCTCAGTGAATGTCACTCCGATACTCGGTGCTCGGCGTCCACGCACGAGGACGCGCCATCACCGCCGCGCCGGACCCGGCGCCGCAGCTCGGCTGAGGGAGAGAGCTTGCGCCAGCCTTGAAGCGGTGACGTAAGTCTATTAAGCTTAGGGTCTTGTCCGTTTTACACGTTAGAGGCGCCGGTGAAAGTTCGGAGTAGCGTGCGAGCGATGTGCGAGTACTGCAAGGTCGTGCGTCGCGGTGGCACCATCTACATCCTGTGCAAGCGCAATCCCAAGCATAAGCAGCGGCAGGGTTAGCGCATGGCTCGTATTGCAGGCGTCGATCTCCCGCGCGAGAAGAAGGTCGAGATCGGCCTAACGCATATCTACGGCCTCGGCCGCGCGACTGCGCAACGCATCCTGGCGACGGCCGGGGTGAGCGCGGAGCTGCGGGTGCGCGATTTGACCGACGCTGACATCACGCGTTTGCGCCAGGCGATCGAGAAGGACCATCGCGTCGAAGGGGCGCTGCGTACCGAAGTCGCGATGAACATCAAGCGCTTGATGGACATCGGCTCATATCGCGGCGGCCGGCATCGTCGCGGCCTCCCGGTGCGCGGCCAGCGGACACATACGAATGCGCGCACCAAGAAGGGTCCGCGGCGCGCCATCGCCGGTAAGAAGAAGGTAACCAAGTAGGGCTATGGCAACCGGAAAAAAGACCAAGCGCGTCATCGAAGCGGAAGCCGTCGTGCACATCAACGCGACGTTCAACAACACGTTGGTGACAATTACGGACTCGCACGGCAACACGATCTCCTGGGGGACTTCCGGGAAGGCCGGCTTCAAGGGCTCCAAGAAGTCGACGCCGTTCGCCGCCACTGTCGCCGCTGAACAGGCTGCCAAGGAGGCGTTCGCGTTAGGCGTCCGCCGTGTGCATGTGCGCGTCCAGGGGCCGGGGAGCGGCCGCGAATCGGCCATCCAGGCGTTGGCGACCGCCGGCTTGCAGGTGAAGTCGATCAAGGACGTGACACCGATTCCGCATAACGGGTGTCGCCCGCCCAAGCGGCGGAGGGTGTAGCGATGCGCTACGTCGGTCCCAGCTGCAAGCAGTGCCGCCGCGAGGGTACGAAGCTCTTTCTCAAGGGCACCAAGTGCTTTACTGAGAAATGTCCGGTGGAGCGCCGCAATTATCCTCCCGGCCAGCACGGCCAGAGCACGTCACGCCGGCGCAAGGCCTCCGAGTACTCGAAGCAGTTACGCGAGAAGCAAAAGATCAAGCGCATCTACGGGCTATCCGAGCAACAATTCCGCAACACGTTCGAGCGGGTCACCACGCTTCCAGGGATCACCGGTCACAACCTCCTGGCGGCGCTCGAGAGCCGGCTCGACAACATTGTGTATCGCATGGGCTTTGCAGCCAGCCGCAAGGCGGCGCGGCAGCTCATCCGGCACCGGCACGTCGAAGTGAAGGGACGTACAGTGGACATCGCCAGCTATCAGGTCTTGCCGGGCGAGGAAGTTCGCGTTAGGCAGCACGCCCGTGACTTCGTGGCCGTGCGCGCCGCCATGGAACAGGCGGCCCGCGGCGCGACTCCAACGTGGATGGCCGTCGATCGCGACTCTGTAAGCGGGCGCATGCTCGAGCGGCCGCAACGCACTGCGATTCCGATCGCGGCGCAGGAGCAACTGGTAGTGGAGCTGTATTCCAAGTAGATGCGAGCGGCGAGTGCAGCTGCAAGCGGCGAGTCCGAAGCACGATCGCTTCCGGCCGCCCGCGGCTCGCATCTCGCAGCTCGTTGTAGGGTCCGGACCCTAACTCCGTTACGAGCCCATCGCGCGTTAGGGGCGAGGTGGGGCGTCGCCAGGGAAGATCCTCCCGAGCGGACCAGCAGGTAATCCATACTATGGCACAAATCGATCTCAAAGGACTCGTTCGCCCGCACCTCGTCGACGTCAACCGCAAGGACGAGAATCCGAACTGGGCAGAGTTTCGCCTACAACCACTCGAGCGCGGCTACGGCCACACACTCGGCAATGCGATGCGTCGCATGCTGCTCTCGTCGCTTCCGGGCGCTGCGGTGTGGGGCTTCCGCATTGACGGAGTCGTGCACGAGCACCAGACGATCTCCGGCGTCGTGGAGGACGTGCATCAGATCATCGGCAACCTGAAGGGACTTGTCCTGTCGCTCGCGAGCGACGTTGACGAGGCAGTCTTGCGCATCCGTAAGTCGGACGCGGGTGCCGTGCTCGCGGGCGACGCGTCGCCTAACGGGTCCACGCGCGTGATCAACCCGCAGCATCATCTGTTCATGATGCAGGACGCTCGCGACGTCAGCGTCGAGTTGTACGTCAACAAGGGCCGCGGCTATGTCGAAGCCGATCAGCACGACATCGACCGCAATCTGCCGGTCGACCTCGTCCGCATCGACGCCGTCTACAACCCGGTGCGCCGCGCCAACTTCACAGTCGCCGAAACCCGTGTCGGCCAGCGCACCGACTACGATCAGCTCACGCTGACCGTGGAAACCAACGGCACAATCTCGCCGGAAGAAGCTGTGAGCTACGCGGCGGCTCTGGCGCAGACGCACTTCCAGTATTTCGCTTCCTACGGCTCGCACTCCTCCGCCCCCGTCGGCGGCGCGGCTGACGGCAGCAATGCCGACGCCAAGCGGCTGGCAGACCTCTTCAAACGGCCGATCGACGAGCTGGAGCTGACAGTGCGCTCCGTCAACTCCCTCAAAAACTCCAATGTCCGCTCGTTAGGCGACCTCGTGCGGCAGACTGAGAATCAGATCCTCCAGGTCAAGAACTTCGGCAAGAAGTCGCTCGAGGAGATCGCCGAGCTGCTCGAGCGTGAAGGCTTGAACTTCGGCATGCGCTACGAGGAAAACGGCGAAGGGGTGCGCATCATCGACTGGGGGACGCCGCCGAGCCGCGCGGCAGCCAAGGCACCGGACGAGGAAGAGGAGGAGGAGCAGCCGGAGGAGGAAGGCAAGACGTCATGAGACACCGCAAAGCAGGGCGCCAGTTGCGGCGCACGAGCGAACAGAAGCTGGCACTGATGCGCAGTCTGGCCACGTCTCTCATCGACGCAGGGGCGATCGAGACGACGGAGGCCAAGGCGAAAGAGCTGCGTCCCTTCGTCGAGCGCCTCATCACAAAGGCGAAGTCGGGAACGTTGCACGATCGTCGGCTCGCTTCGCGTCACATCCTCAAGCGCGAGACGGCGGACAAACTTTTCAAGGATATCGGACCCCGATATCTCAAGCGCCCCGGCGGCTACACGCGCATCCTCAAGACGCGATCGCGCAAGGGTGACGGCGCGGAGATGGCCCGCATCGAACTGATGCCGGAGTAATGGCATGAGCATCAATCGCAGCCGCTGCTACGTGTGCCATAAAGGTGTGACGTTCGGGAATAACGTCTCGCACGCCAACAACAAGACGCGCCGTGTCTTCAAGCCGAATCTCCAGGTTGTGCGCGTGGTACACGACGGCAAGACTGTACGTGTCAAAGTGTGCACGCGCTGTCTGCAAGCCGGTAAGGTGCAACGAGCGCCGCGCGGCGGGGGCAAGGTCGCCGTTGCCTAACGTGGGCCCGCCGAACCGTGAAATGCAAAGGGAGCGCCTGCGGCGCTCCCTTTTTCGCGCATGCCCAGCGCGCTGATCACCGGCGTCGCGGGGCAGGACGGCTCGTACCTGGCCGAGCTCCTCGTCGCCAAGGGATACACAGTCGCCGGCACGTCGCGGCGCGGCAAGGCCGCGCTGGAGAGCGAGAATCTGCGAGCGATCGCCGGCCGCTTGACAGTCTTGCAGGCCGACATGCGCGACGAAACGTGGGGACGCCGTGCCCTCGCAGAACTTGGCGCTCCCCCCGACGAGATCTACCACCTCGCGGGACAAACCGTTGTGGCTCGGGCCTGGGAGCAGCCGCTCGAGACGGCGGACAGCGTGGCACTGGGGACGCTGCGGCTCTTGGAGACGGTGAAGCGTGAGGCGCGCGAGGCGCGAGTGTTGGTCGCGGGATCGAGCGCGATGTTCGGCGACCCGGTTGAAACTCCGCAGCGCGAGTCGACGCCCCTGCGGCCGATCGATCCGTATGGGGCGGCCAAAGCCTTCGCGCATCAGCTCACGCAGCAGTACCGCGACGTGCACGGCTTGTATGCAGTTTCGGCGATGCTGTTCAACCACGAGAGCCCGCGCCGCGGTAGCGAGTTTGTGACGCGCA
>JBQTJS010000174.1:0-5887 GCA_052386875.1 Gemmatimonadaceae bacterium | reverse complement strand
CGGGTGCACGCGCTGGCGGGGGATCTTGTCGCCCGCTCGCTGCTGACGCGCACGCGGGGAGGCGCGGTGGCAGCGCGCTCCATCAGCGATTTCGTGCGCTTCAATCGGGTGGAAGGTTTGGCGTTAGGCGCGGGTCTCTCGCTGAGCGAGCCGGGGCGTTACGCACTGGCGGCTCGGGGGCGCTATGGTATCGACGATCGCCGTTGGAAGCTGAGCGGACAGGTGACGTTCGACGTGGGAGACATGGGCGTCGCGTTCTTCGTGGAGCGCGACCATCGCGATGTGGGGGACGTAGCCGAGGCGAGCACGTTACGCAACAGTCTCGCCGCGCAGGAGTTCGGATCGGACTACAGTGATCCGTATGGGGTTGAGCAAGTAGGCGGAGGGATGGCCTTTTCTGCGTTAGGCATCGCGTGGGATGCGCGTGCCGCGGCGGTGCGGCATTCACAGCTCGCGATTCACGCGACTCCGGCACACGGGGGCTTCGAGCGGACGCTTCCGGCCTGGCGGCTCGAGGGGGTCGAGTTGAGCGTCGCTGCCAGGCACGCGCGTTCGTGGCTGGGCGGACGTTTGACGTTCGAGGGCGCTTGGCGTGGCTGGGATCTGGAAGCGGCGCGTGGCGACTCGGCGGCGCGTGCGACGCGTGCGGCCAGGTTGACGGCTCGAGCGCGGTACGAGCGAGAAGGTGGTGGTGGTGGGGGTGGGGTGCTTCGCCTAACGGGGACTGGAGCGGGCGTCGTGGGGGAGGGAGACGCTCGCGTGGCTCCGCAGTCCCTGGTGTACCTGGGCGGCCCTGTGAGCGGACCGGGCTACGGATATCATACGCTCAGCGCGCTACGAGGGGGGTCGCTGCGCGTCGAGTACGGAGTTCGCGTTCCCTTTCCGTCGATGGCGCTCAGTCGCTACGGCCGTTCGCCCGGGACGGCGCGCGTGTTCCCTTATTTCCATGTAGTCGGGCTGTCGCGGCCGGGGAGTGGCAGCGAGGCTGTAGGGGGGTTGTACCCTTCGGTAGGGATTGCCTTGGAGGCGTTCTTCGACCTGCTGCGGGTGGATGTGGCGGGTGGTTTCCGAGGAGCGAGCAGACGCTGGCTGTTCGCGTTGGATCTGTCGGAAGCTTTCCGCGCCGTGTTTTAATGCGCACCCGGCGTTTGGTTGTCGCTGCGGCAGCGTTTGGTCTTGCGCGCGCGGCAGTGGCGGCAGATGCGCAAGCGCCGTTACTGACGCAGCTCTCTGCGGCGCAGCACGCGCCGGGTCTCAGCTGGCGGCAGATCGTGACGCCGCATTTCACTGTCATCTTCCGAGATTCACTGACTGATGATGCGCGGCGCGCGGCGACGCTGCTGGAACAAGCGTACCAGCCGTTGACGCGCACGTTAGGCAAAGCCCCCGAGCGCATCCCGGTGTTGCTGGCGGGGCAGTCGCTGATTCCTAACGCCTTCGTATCCTGGTTTCCGCGGCGCACCACCTGGCATCCGCTGCCTAAGACTTCGGCGGAGTTCGCCGGGCCGCTGGATTGGTACACGCTGCTGGCTGTGCACGAGGGGAGGCATATCGCGCAGGAGCGGCACATGCGGAGCGGGCTCATTGGTCTGGCGTCGCGCGTGTTCGGCGATCAAGCCACGGCGCTGCTCGCCGGACGTCTGTACTTCCCCGATTGGCTGTGGGAGGGGGATGCTGTCGGAATCGAGTCGGCTTTGACGCCGGCGGGCCGCGGGCGGCAGCCGGCGTTCATGAATCGCGTGCGGGCGATGCGCCTAACGGGTCAAGAGTATCCTTATTATCCGGCGTGGTTGCGGTCGTACCGCACGCATTATCCGGGGGCTTACGAGCTGGGTTTTCTGCTGACGAGTCACGCGCGGCGCAAGTACGGCGCCGATGTGTGGGGGCGGGTCATCCGCCGAGCGACGCGCAACCCGCTCACCCCTTTCGCTCTCTCCATGGCACTGAAGGCGGAGACGGGGCGCTCGTTAGGCACGCTTCATCGCGAAGCTGTCGCTGAAGCCGATACGCTGTGGCAGGCCCAGGCCGCCGGCGTGGTGGAGACGGCAGCGACGCGGCGATCACGGCGGATCGCAGGGTTTCACGTGTGGCACTATCCGCAGTATGCCAGTGATGGATCCATTATAGCCGGCTACACCGATCTGGATGCCGTGACGCGCCTCGTGCGGATCGGCGCAGACGGCGGCGAGGAGACGCTGCTGCGCGGGTTCCCCGCCCGGGAAGACTTTCCCTTCCATGTAGCGGCGGATCAGGTGGTGTGGACGGAATACGATGTGCATCCGCGCTGGGGGGAAGTGGACTACCTCACGATCAAGGCGTTCGATCTGCGTGCGCGCAAGATCCGCACTGTGCGCAGCGGCACGCGCATCTACGCTGTTGCGCTATCCCCGGCCGGAGCGCGGCTCGCCGCGCTGGAGCTGACGCCAAGCCGGATGACACGGCTGCGCGTGCTCGACGCAGGTAACGGTACGGAGCTGGGGACGTTGCCTAACGCGGAGGATCACTTTCTCACAACTCCGGCGTGGAGCCCGGATGGCCGGCACGTAACGGTCGTAGCCATCGATCGCACGCGGGGGAATGCGCTGGTGCGGATTGACGTGTCATCCGCGAGCACGGATACACTCATTCCGTGGACGTTCGACGCTATTGCGCGGCCCGTAGAACACGGCGGATTCGTCTACTTCGGGTCACCACGCAGCGGCATCGACAACATCTACGCTGTCGACTTGCTGACGAAGCAGCTGGCGCAAGTGACGTCGCGCAGGTACGGCGCTTATGATCCCGCGATCTCGAGCGATGGGCGGCTCACGTTCCGCGACTACGGTGGAGAAGGGGACGACATCGTAGAAACAACGATAGATAGCAATGCGTGGCGCCCTGCCGCAGAGAGGGATGTGAACGCCGCTGCGCTGGCGGAGCCATTGGCGCGACAGGAGCAGACACGGATCTCCGCGGACAGCGGAGCGTCCTGGCCGGTGGAGCCGTATCGCGGAGTTGGCCGCATGTTCGACGTGCACAGCCTCGCCGTCTTTCCGGGGAACGATGTGGATCCGTGGGTGGTGCAGCTATCCTCACGCAACGTCCTCAACACGCTGAGCAGCGCCGTTGCGTATCGCTTCAATGCGACGCAGGGGACGAGCGGTATCGACTTGGGACTGAGTTACGCGGGCTTATTTCCGATTCTGGATCTAGGACTGCGTACAGGGACGGACGCGGCGACCTTCGAGGATTCCAGCGGTGCGGCGCGGTCGTACACGTGGCGTGAAGAAGCCGCCACACTTACGGCGCGCGTGCCGTTGGTAGGCGTCCGCGGTTTGAGCACTCAGCAGCTCCTTGGCGGAATGACGTTAGGCTACACCCGCATCGCCGATCAGCCCGTGAGCTTCGCGCTGGACAACAACAACGGCGTGCTGCAGACCGCGGCCTATACGTTGTTCGCGGCGCATACGCAGCCCGCCGCGCAGCGTGATCTCGTGCGCACGGGGGCCTTTGCGCTGGCGCGTTATCGGCACACGCCGTTAGGCGGCGACTACAAGGGCCGCACGTACATGCTGCAAGGGGGCGCCTCCGCGCAGGGCTTCCTGGCACACCAGGGTGTATCTCTTATCGCGGCGGTCGAGGAACAACGGCCCGGCAATTACGCATTCGCCAGCGAGCTGCCGTTCGCGCGCGGCTACGACCGGCGGGCGCGCTATCGGATCTGGCGCGCGGGTGCGACCTATGAGGTGCCGCTTTGGTATCCGGATCTCAGTTTGGGTCCGCTCTTGTTTGTTAGGCGTCTCCGAGCGGCCGGCTTCGGCGACTACAGCGTGGGCTACTCCCAGGGAGGCCGTAACAAGACGTTCTATCGATCGGCCGGTCTGGAGCTGACCACGGAGTTCGTCCCGCTATCGATGAACCGGACGTGGCGCGCGGGCGTGCGCTACAGCTATCGGGTGGATGCCGCGGCGCCGTGGCGCGCGCAGCTCATCCTCAGCATCCCGTGAGCCGCCTCCGTACCGCGGCGCACTATGATCGCGCCTATTTCGACAAGTGGTACCGGCATCCGCACCATCGGGTGAAGTCGGCGAAGTATCTCGCGCGCCAGGCGTCGTTCGTTATCGGAGTCGCCGAGTACTTGTTGGACAGACGCGTGACGAGTGTGCTGGACGTCGGCGCCGGGGAGGGGCACTGGCGACCCGTGCTGCGGCGGCTGCGCCCGGGTATCCGCTACTACGGCGTGGATCCAAGCGAGTACGCAGTGCGCCGGTACGGGCGCCGGCGGAATATCCAGCTGGGCTCGTTAGGTACCTTGACGCGCCTGCGCCTCCCGGCCGGCTTCGATCTCATCTTGTGTTGCGGAGTGCTGAACTACGTGGCGGGCGGCGAGGTCGTCGCCGGGTTGCGGACGCTACGCGGATTGGCGCGCGGCCCGTTGTATCTCGAGATCTTCGCGCGCGAGGACGACGCTGAGGGCGACTTCCGGCGCCAGGATGCACAACGTGAGGCGTGGTACCGGGCTGCCGTGGAGGAGGCAGGGCTGATCGCCTGCGGACTGCAGTTCTACCTGCCGCGTGAGTATAAGAACCTAACGTCTGCGTTAGAGCGATGCGGACCGTAGGGACGCTCGCATTCACCGTCGCGATCTTCGTCAACGCGGCTCTGCTCTTCGCTGTACAACCGATGTTCACCAAGCTCGTGCTTCCGCGACTCGGCGGCACGCCATCGGTGTGGAATACGTGTCTGCTGTTCTTTCAGGGGGCACTGCTGCTGGGGTACCTATACGCGCATCTGGGGGCGAAGCTGGCGAGCGCGCGGATGCAGGCGCTGTTTCATGTCGGGCTGCTGTTCCTGGCGATGCTGAGCCTTCCGATCGGAATCCCGGCCGGTTTCGAGCGGCCGATCCAAGGAATCGTTCCGATCGCATGGCTTTTGAGTCTTCTCGTTATCGCGTTAGGCCTTCCCTTCACGCTGGTGGCGGCCGGGGCTCCCATCCTGCAGCGCTGGTTCTCCTCGACGGCCCATCCGCGGGCGAGTAATCCCTACTTCCTTTACGCGGCGAGCAATCTCGGAAGCTTCGTTGCGCTCCTGAGCTATCCGTTCGTGATCGAGCCGAACATGGCGCTGGTGGAGCAACGGCGCTGGTGGAGCATCGGCTACGTCACGCTGCTCGGCCTCATCGCCTTTTGCGGACTATTGGTATGGCGCTCACGAAGGAAGGGGGAGGGAGAGGTGCGCCGAGCGCGCGATGTGACGGCCTTGAGCGATGACGTGGAAGGAGAGGTTGCGCCGAACTTTGTGCCTAACGCGCCAAGGCGGCTGAGGTGGGTGCTGCTTTCGTTCGTCCCTTCGAGCTTGCTGCTGGGGGTCACTACTTACATCAGCACCGACATCGCCGCGGTTCCGCTGCTGTGGGTGATCCCGCTGGCGCTGTACCTGTTGAGCTTCGTGCTTGTGTTCGCGCGGCATCCGCCGCTCAACCGCCGGTTCATGCTGTCGCTGCAACTGCCGCTGGTGCTGGCGCTGATCGTGGATCTCACTGTCGGTTGGACGCCGCGGATCACACTTGTAGCGGGTCTGCATCTGCTCGCCTTTTTCGTGACGGCGGTTGTTTGTCATCGCGAGCTGGCAGACGGCCGCCCGAAGGCGGCGTATCTGACGGAGTTCTACGTGTGGATCGCTGTGGGCGGCTTGTTAGGCGGCGTGTTCAACGTGCTCATTGCGCCGGCGCTGTACAACACCGTCCGCGAGTACCCCTACGCCTTGATTTTGGCTCTCGGTGTGCGGCCGTGGCTGCACAGGGGTGCGGACAGCCGGCGCAAGCTCGTCCTCGATCTGGCGCTCCCGGCGCTCCTCTTTGCGGCTGTGTTCGGCGCCTTCCGGCTGGATCTTGCAGCCGATTTAGGGA
>JBQTJS010000173.1:0-9286 GCA_052386875.1 Gemmatimonadaceae bacterium | reverse complement strand
CCGGTGGTCTGCTGGGGAAGGGCTCTCTGCTGCGGAAGCGGTTGGAGCATCGCCTGAAGGTCGCCGTCCCGGGCGGTGCGGTCCGAACCGAAGAAGTAGTGCCTGTGCGAGGAGCCGTGCGGCTGGCGCTGCGCGGAATGGCGGCAGGGGCAAGGTAGACCCCTACCCGAGCCCGCAGAGCATTGAAACAAAGCGGGGCTGGCACGTGACGAGCCGAACCCTGCGCTCGTCGCTAGCCGAGCGAGACGTCGGTCTCAATCCCGCACGCGATGCCCCTCAATCCATCGGCTGCTGCGCCAAAAAGCGGCGGCCAGTCGGACGACAATCCAACAGCAGCGTTACTGGAGGCGGAACACGCGAACAGCGAGCGCGTGCTGAATGGCGTGCGCATCGGTGTTTTGCTGCTGCTGGCACTCGCCGCGGCGGTGTATGCGGTGCGGATGCCGCGGGCCATAACTCTGGTCAACGCCGGGGTGATCACGCCGTTGCTGGTGTGGAGTCTTTCGCAGCACTTCGGCGTTCACCGGGTTGGCAAGAGGTGGCGGCATCTGTCACTGATGAATGCCGTGCTGGATGTAACGGCGATATCTGCCCTCTTGTTAGGCTACGGCCTAACGGGGCATCCCGATCTCGCAGTGAAATCGCCGGTGTGGGTGGCATATTGCGCCATCCTTGCGGCGCGTCCTTTCGCGGGCTCACCGACGGGGACTGCAATTGTGACGACTGTAGCGGTGCTGCAGTATGCTTTCGTCGGAGCCTATTTCACGACGTCCGGGGAGCTGGCGTTGTGGGGGTCGCCGCTGGAAAGCTCGCGGCTCAGCGGCACCTCGCTGTTCGACGAAGGTGCCAAGCTGATGCTGCTTGCGATAGTCGGCGGCGTCGCCACATATGCCACGGCCTGGAGTGAGCGAGCGATGCAGCGCGCCGTGGGCGCGCTGCGGACGACCGAGGCGCGGTTCCGCGCGATCTTCGACCATTCAGCCGCAGGGATCGCGTTGCTCGATTCGCAGGGGACGATCGTGGAGGCCAACGCTGCGTTGCACAGTTTCTTGGGTTACGATGCCGACGAGGTGCGCGGGCGTGCGGCAGCCACGTTCCTGCCGGCTGAGGATGCGGAGATGGCGCGCGTCATAAAGAGCGAGGTGGCGAAGGGTTCGCGCGCATCGGCCACGAGCGAGTATCGGTTCGTTAGGCGTGACGGGCAGTTGTCCTGGGGTACGTTGACCGTGTCGCGGGCAGCGGCAGGCGGTGTAACGCGCCTCATCGCTATCGTGCAGGACGTGACGGAGCGCAAGCGTCTCGAGGCGCAGCTGGCGCACCAGGCTTACCACGATCCTCTCACGGAGCTAGCCAACCGCAGCCTGTTCCGAGATCGCGTGGAGCACGCTCTGGCGCGGGCCGCTCGTCACAGCGAACGCGTGGCTGTGCTGTTCCTCGATCTGGACGATTTCAAGAAGGTGAACGACGGGCTGGGCCACGATAACGGGGACCGGCTGTTACGCGCGGTCGCTACGCGCCTGCTGAACGCCACGCGCGGCGCAGACACTGTAGCACGGCTCGGCGGCGACGAGTTCGCGGTGCTTCTCGAAAACGTGCGTGAAGAGCAGGACGCGACAATCGTTGCCAGCCGCATCATCAATTCGCTCGCTGCGCCGTTCATTCTGCAGCAGAAGATGATCACGGTAACCGCGAGCATGGGGATCGCGCGCGCCTTCGAAGGGGAAGGTGGCGAGGAGTTGCTGCGCAACGCGGACGTTGCGATGTACGCCGCGAAAGCGCGCGGCAAGGGACGCTACATGATGTTCGCCCCGGCAATGCACCACGCTCTCGTCAACCGGTTGTCAACTGAGGCCGATTTGCGGGACGCGGTGGCGCGGGGAGAGTTCCGCGTGCTGTTCCAGCCCATTGTCGATCTGGATGAGGAGCACGTTGTAGCTTGCGAAGCATTGGTGCGCTGGGAGCATCCCGAGCGCGGTGTGTTGTCACCCGATGCCTTCATCCGCCTGGCGGAAGAGACGGGGCTGATCGTACCGATCGGCAACTGGGTGATGCACGAGGCGACTCGTCAGGCGGCGGCGTGGCCGCCGCATCCGACGTCGGGCCGGCGGCCATACGTAACGGTGAACATCTCCGGCAAGCAGCTGCTGCACAACGATTTCGTGGCTAGCGTAGAGGACGCGTTGCGGGGTGCCGGTTTGGATCCGACGAACCTGGTTCTCGAGATTACGGAGGGTACGCTGCTGGACCACGCGGAGGCGACGACGGAGCGTTTGATTCAGCTCAAGGCGTTAGGTGTGCGCCTGGCGATCGACGACTTCGGAACGGGGTACTCGTCGCTCAGCTACCTGCAGCGCTTCCCGATCGACATCCTCAAGATCGACAAGTCTTTCGTGGACGGGATCGTGCGCGGCGGCAATCAGGCAGCGCTGGCGCGCACAATCATCTTGTTGGGCGACTCGCTGGCGCTGCGCACTGTGGCCGAAGGGATCGAAACCGACGCACAGCGCTCCATGTTGCGCGATCTCGGCTGTCATCTCGGCCAGGGGTTCCTTTACGCCGAGCCGCTACGGCCGGCGGAGATAGCAGGGACAATCGGTTCATTCGGCGCCGGCCTCGCGGCGGGCGCGGGCACTGCCGCGCCGAAGCCGGCCGCATAGCGTCCGGCCTCGCGTTAGGCGGGTTGCAGCTCGCCGGTCCCTTCCACGGCCGGCACGTGCGAGGCATCCCACACGCCGTCCGACTTCGCCACGAACGCGGCTGCCGTCAGATCGCCGCAGACGTTTACAGTCGTGCGGGACATGTCGAGGATGCGGTCGACGCCGAGGATAAGCGCGATCCCTTCACCGGGGACGCCGAACATCGCGAGCACGCCGACCAGCAGCGGGATGGAGCCGCCCGGCACACCGGCCGCCCCGACGGCCGTCAGCACGCACATGACCATAATGGCCGCCATCTTGGCGAGCGTCATCGTGACGCCGAAGGCTTGCGCCAGCGTGATCACCGTGATCCCCTCGAAGAGCGCCGTGCCGTTCATGCACATGGTGCTGCCTAACGGGAGGACGAAGCCGGCGATCTTGGCCGGGATGCCCAGGTTCTGTTCCGCCGTCGCCAGCGCCGTCGGCAGTGTCGCGCTCGACGACGAAGTCGAGAACGCGGTCACCAGCGCCCCGCGCACTCGCCGGAAGAAGAGCACGGGTGACATACCGACCAAGAAACGCAATATCGCCGAAAGGTTGACAAGCACGTGCAGCAGCAGACCTCCCAGCACCGCGGCCACGTACCAACCCAACAACTTCATCAGCTCGAAGCCGAAGCGCGACGTCACCGTGAAGATGAGGCAAGCGACGCCGTACGGCGCCAGCTGCATCGCCATGCCGACGATCTTGATGACCACTCCCTCGAGCCCTTCCAGCCAACCGAGCATCGTGCCGCGCTTTTCCGCGGCGACCTGTGTGAGCGCGGCACCGAAGATCAGCCCGAAAAAGATTATCGCGAGCATGTCGAGATTCGCGGCCGCTTGCACGGGATTTCGCGGCACGATGTTCACGATCGTGTTGACGCCGAAATCGCTCGTCGCCGCCGCCTCGACGCGGCTGCTGGCGTCACTAGCGTACGTGGCCATGAGCTGCGACCTGGTCTCGGGCGAGATGCGCTCCCCAGGCTTCATGATTGAAACGACCACGAGGCCGAGCGTAGCCGCGAGCGCCGTGGACGCAAGGAAATAGGTGATTGCGCGGGTCCCTAGCCTGCCGACGCGGCGCAAGTCGCCCAAGCCAGCGACGCCCAGCGCGATCGAGGCAAAAACCAGGGGGATCACAACCATGAACAACATGCGCAGGAAGATCTGTCCGACGGGGATTGCGAGCCAACGATTGATGGCGTCGATGGCGCTGTTGGCGTCGCCTAACGAAGAATTCGCGAGGATCCCCAGCGTCGCGCCGACCAAGAGGCCCAGCAGGATCTTGGTGTGCAGCTTCATTCCCTTCCCCGAACTAGCGATTGGCTCGGACATACCCTAACTGCAGTTCAAAGTCTAAGGTTTAACGGCGCGCCCGCTCTCACGGCGCAATCGAGAATGGCGAAAGCCGTACACGAAGTAGAGCGCCAGACCGATGCCTAACCAGGCCATGAAGCGCAGCCAGGCGTTCCATGGGAGCCCCAGCATCACGAACACGCAGCCCGCGGCGCCCAGCAGCGCCACCAACCAGACCATGGGCACCCTGAAAGGCCGCCGGCGCTCCGGCTCGCGCAGCCGCAAGACCAGCACCCCGATGCAGACCAGCACGAAGGCGAAGAGCGTGCCGATGTTGGTGAGGTCGTACGTCTCGCCCGCGTCACCGATCAGCGCCCAGGAAGCCACGACGAGCCCGGACGCCAGAGTAGTCAGATGCGGCGTGCGGAAACGCGGGTGGATGCGTGCCGCCCAGGGAGGCATGAGACCATCGCGCGCCATGGCGAAGAAGATGCGGGGCTGGCCGTACTGGAAGACGAGTAGCACTGCTGTCGTGGATACCACGGCGCCCAGGGCAATGATCCATGAGAAGCGCGCCAACCCCGCCTGAGTGAAGGCGGCGGCGAGCGGATCGTTGGCCAGCAGCTTGGGGTACGGGACGAGGCCCGTCGCGACGGCGCCGACAATCACGTAGATGACCGTGCAGATGGCCAGGCCGCTGAGGATGCCTAACGGCATTGTGCGCTGCGGGTTCTTCGTTTCCTCCGCAGCCGTCGAAATGGCATCGAATCCTATGTAAGCAAAGAATACAATGGCGGCCCCCTGCCAGATGCCGCGGAATCCGTTCGGGGCGAACGGCTTGTAGTTGTCAGTGTCGATGTACTGCGCGCCGACGATCACGAACAGTGCAAGCACGGCCAGCTTGACCACTACCAGGATGTGGTTCACGCGCGTGCTCTCGCGCACGCCGAGCACGAGAAGTCCGGTGATCAGGAGCACTATAGTAAACGCGGGGATGTTGACGAGCAGCGGGATGTTCGCGATGCGCGGCGCCGTGTCGATCAATGCGCGCAGGACGGGATCGGAGCTGAGCATCACCTCGCGATAGCCGTGCACCATCCAGGAGGGGAGATCGAGCCCCATTCCGGTCAGCAGCGAGTTGAAGTAGCCGCTCCAGGCGATGGCGACGGCTACGTTGCCGACGGCATACTCGAGGATGAGGTCCCAGCCGATCATCCAGGCCACAAGCTCGCCTAACGTGGCGTACGAGTAGGCGTACGCGCTGCCGGCCTGAGGGATCATGGAGGACAGCTCGGCATAACACAGCGCCGCCAGAGCGCACACGGCGCCGAGCAGCACGAACGACAGCACGAGTCCCGGCCCGGCGCCGTAGCGCACGACAGTGCCGTCCGGCAGCACTTGCCCGGCGGCGGCGGTCCCGATGGACGAGAAGATCCCCGCCCCGATGACGGCGCCGATAGACAGTCCAATAAGATCGCGGACGCCTAACGTGCGACGCAGACCGGACCGTTCACCGTCCGGCGTCAAACTCTCTATCGACTTTCTGGCGAATAAGGAAGTCAGATAGAACGGAGGTAGAGGTCAGAACCAGGGATCAGGCGGCCGACTCGATGCGCATGCTGTAGAACGAGCGGTACACGAACACAACAGCTACCGCCAGGAAAGCCACCGCCAGGATACGGCTAAGAGACACGCCGCGTTCGCCGCTCAGGAATACCCCCAGCTCCACCGCGAGCAACCCGAAGAGCGTTGTGAACTTGATCACCGGATTCATTGCCACGGACGACGTGTCCTTGAACGGATCGCCGACCGTATCGCCGACCACCGATGCCGCATGCAGTTCCGTCCCTTTCATCTTCAGCTCCGTCTCCACGATCTTCTTGGCGTTGTCCCAGGCTCCGCCCGCATTGGCCATGAAGATCGCCTGATACAGCCCGAACATTGCGATCGAGATGAGATAGCCGATGAAGAAGAACGGCTCGACGAAGGCGAAGGCAAGTGTGGAAAAGAAGACACCCAGGAAGATGTTGAACATCCCGCGCTGCGCGTACTGCGTGCAGATCTCCACAACCTTGCGAGAGTCCTCGACCGAAGCCCTGGTGACACCTTCGAGACGGATGTTGCGCTTGATGAACTCCACCGCACGATAAGCACCCGTCGTGACAGCCTGCGTCGAAGCACCGGTGAACCAGTAGATCACGGCGCCGCCGGTGATGAGACCGAGCAGGAAAGGAGGATGCAGGATCGAGAGGTTCTCCATCCCCCGCGTTAGGCCCTGCGTGAGCGCCATGATGATGGAGAAGATCATCGTGGTTGCACCGACGACAGCGGTGCCGATGAGCACAGGCTTGGCCGTCGCCTTGAAGGTGTTGCCGGCTCCGTCGTTCTCCTCCAGCAGCGCCTTGCCACGCTCGAAGTCGGCAGCGAATCCGAAGTCACGCTGGATCTCCTCGCGCGCGCCGGGGATCTGCTCGATCGTGGACAGCTCGTAGATGCTCTGCGCATTGTCAGTAACGGGCCCGTAGCTGTCTACGGCGATTGTCACAGGACCCATTCCGAGAAAACCGAACGCCACGAGGCCGAAGGCGAAGATGGCCGGTGCGGCCATGAAAGCATCCAGCCCCATCGTGCTCACGCCGTACGCAATCGCCATGAGCGACATGATGGCCATGCCTAACCAGTATGCCGAGAAATTGCCCGCCACGAAGCCCGAAAGGATGTTGAGCGACGAGCCGCCCTCGCGCGACGATGTCACGACTTCGCGCACGTGGCGCGAGTTCACCGACGTAAAGATCTTCACCATCTCCGGTATGATGGCCCCGGCGAGCGTTCCGCACGTTATTACGGTCGAGAGCTGCCACCAGAGATCCGTGTTGCCATTGAGGTTGGGAATGACCAGGTAGGAAACGAGATAGGTCAGCGCAACCGATACGATGGATGTGAGCCAGACGAGCTGCGTGAGCGGATGTTCGAAGTTGAAGTGTGCCGCGTTAGCGTGGCGTGCTTTGGTGACAGCGTTGCTGACGAGATACGAGAAGCCGGACGCCAGCACCATCATCACGCGCATCAGAAAGATCCAGACCAGCAGCTGCGCCTGCACCGCGACGTCGCTCACCGCGAGCGCGATGAACGCGATCAACGCCACCCCCGTCACGCCGTATGTCTCGAACCCGTCGGCCGTCGGCCCCACCGAGTCGCCCGCGTTGTCGCCCGTGCAATCGGCGATGACGCCGGGATTGCGCGCATCGTCCTCCTTGATCTTGAAGACAACCTTCATCAGATCGGAGCCGATGTCCGCGATCTTGGTGAAGATGCCGCCTGCGATTCGCAGCGCGGCGGCGCCTAACGACTCACCGATGGCGAAGCCCAGGAAACAGGCCCCTGCGACATCCGCCGGAATGAAGAGCAGGATCGCCAGCATGAAAAGCAGCTCGACCGAGATCAACATCATCCCGACGCTCATCCCGGCACGCAGCGGGATCTCGTACAAAGGGAACGCCTTCCCTCTGAGGCTGGCGAACGCCGTGCGTGAATTGGCCAGCGTGTTGATACGGATGCCGAACCACGCTACACCGTAACTCCCCGCCATCCCGATGAGGCTGAACAGCAGGACAATTGCGATCTTGGGAACCTCGAGGCCGGTCAACAGAAAGTACACGACGATGACGCTGCCGATGAACGCCAACAGCATCAGCAGCAGCTTCCCCTGCTGCACCAAATACGCCTTGCACGTCTCGTATATCAGCTCGGAGATCTCGGCCATAGAGCGATGCACCGGTAGCGCCTTTACGCGCGTGTAGCTCCAGAGGCCGAATAAAAGACCGAGGACGCAGACCACGAGGCCGGATAACAGGATCTCGTGACCGGTGAATCCGAGAAAGTCACCCTGATCGAGACTGGGGAGCCTGATGTTGACTTCACCGCCGGGCCGATGCTGCTGCTCAGCAGGCGCGGCTTGCGTCGGATCCTGCGCGGAAGCGACGCCAAGGGAGAGGCCGGCGCCAAGCGAAAGCGTTAGGCATAGCAACAGGATGCGCCGAGTGAATCGCATCAATGACATCGCAAACGATCTCCTGAGGAAGCGTGCGGGGTATGGGAGCGGAAACGCGGCTCTGTCACGTCCGTACCTGTTGTATTCGCGTCGGTCGAATCGGCCACGCAGCTCCCCGAGCTTTGTATCTCTATGTCGTCAGTTCAACGCCGGCGGGTGGGTTAGCCGGCGAAAGGGCGTCCGAAGACGCGCGCAAGATAGGCCGCCCTAGGCCGATAAGCTAGGTCAGGACTTACAGCGCTTCCGCGCGAACGGCGATCGTGTCGCGAACGGGAACTCCATTGCGGCGAACGGCCGGTCGGAAACGCATTTCGAGCAGCATTTCGCGGAGGCGCTTGTTGTACCGGCCATCGCTCGATGGATTGAATGCGAGGAGCGTTGCGTTTCCCGCCGTATCGACATCGAAGTAGGCGACCATACGATACGGCCGCACTTTCGCAGGGATCGGGATCGGCAGGATAGGGAGCTGGACGACGCGCGCGGGATGGATCTCATCATCTCCGCCTCCGGTTCCAGGACCCACCCCAGAACCCTGCCCTGGTCCCACACCGGAGCCGACTCCACCTCCGCTTCCAGGACCGTTGCCAGCCGTGCCGTCTCGGCCAGCGCCACCGGTGGCTGCGGCTGAGTCAGCGGACTGACGTGCCGCCGCTGCTGTATCAGAGAGGGCTTTGAGAGCCTCGGGTGGCTTAGGCTGCACTTGCGGCGCAATGACCGAAGGAGTCGGCACCAGTATGAGATCTTGAACGACGGGTGCTTTAGGGAGGACGAAAAACCGCAGGCGCTCGCGCGGTGTGCGTGAACCTGCGCCGAGGACACCACCGCCGCCCCCGCCCGGCGGCCCGTTTCCGCCACCTCTGACTGCCTGCCGGTGTACGTCCAGGGCGTGCCGCGCGGAAAGCAGTGGCGGGAGGAGGATGAGCGTGACGACAAGAGCGTGCAGCAGCGTGGCCGCGATCGCGGGTCGCGCCGAGACCGGATCGCGCGTGGGGATCCCAGCCGGGGGGCGATACCCGGGTTTGGCCGTCGCCTCGTTAGGCGTTAGTTCGCCGCTCAAAGTGCTGCTCTCAGCTCTCGAAGCTCTCGGCTCACGGACCGCGTGGGGTAGCGAGGCGCCAGCGCCCACGAGTTACGAGCCAGCGCTCAGGTGGATACAAAAGTATACGGCGGATGAGCCGTAGAGGTTCACCCGCCGTAAGAACGACTGCCGGCCAGCTCGTCCGTTACTTCACATCGATCGGTGTGATGCCGATGACTTTCAC
>JBQTJS010000172.1:0-3536 GCA_052386875.1 Gemmatimonadaceae bacterium | reverse complement strand
TGGTCGCGCGGAGCACGGAATGGATCTCACCGCAGACCATGACGCTGCGCGATCTGTCACCGCCGCACGTTCAGCAAGGAGTAGCGTTAGGCCACCAGGTGCTCAAGGCTATGAGCTTCCAGACCGGCATGACGCACATGGAGTGGTTCTACACCGCGCAGGGCGAGGCAATCTTCGGTGAGATCGCGGCGCGGCCGCCGGGGGCGCACACTGTCGACCTCATGAACTTCACCTCGGACATCGATCTCTTCAACGGTTATGCGGAGGCGGAGCTATCAGGAACGTTTTCCCTGGATGCAACGCGCAAATACAATGCAGTGAACATCTTCAAGCGAGCCCATGGAGAGGGGCGCATAACGAGGATCGAAGGTCTCGCCGGGATCATGACCGACTACGGCGAGCAGATCGTGCACATCGACCTGCTGCCGGTCGGTGCGCGCAGGCGCAACTGGATTCAGACGCTGATCTCGGACGGCTACATCACACTGCGGCACGCCGACTATCAGGTTGCCTGCGACATGGCCGATCAGGTGGGGATGCGCTTGCAGCTCTACGCCCAGTGAGCCGAGGTAAAGCACGGCCGGGCAAGTTGCAACCGCTCGAGCGCGCCGACGCAGCCTGTCTCACGTACAGGGGCAGGCCCGCTGGAGTATGGCACGGCTATGCTCGTCCCCGGCGATGAACGCTCGCGCGCGCCGCACACGTCCCGGCTATGCTCGCCCCCGGCGACGAACACGCGCGCGCGCCGCACACGTCCCGGCTATTTAAAGTAGGCGACCCTGTGTGACGCGACTGCTCGTATCTCGCGCGTTAGGCGGGTTCCTCGCCCTCCTCGCGCTCGCCGCACTCTGGAACGCCGTGAACGATGTCCGCAGCGCTGCTACCCCGGCGCAGTATGCATCTGTCGGTCTGCTGCTTGTCGCGAGCGCGGCCGGCCTCATCGCCGGCAACTGGCTCTGGCGGCGCGACAGCAGAGCGCCCCTCGGCACTGCCATCACTGTTCTTCTCGCTACGTGCGCGGGGACGCTGGCGGCATGGAGCTACGCGCCGGCGGGAGCGGAGCGCCGATCGGCGGCATTGGGCGCCGGGTTGGGCGGACTTGCCCTGGCAGTGATACTCACGTTGCTCGCTCGAGCGGCTGTCAAGCGGGATTGGCACCGGCGGAGTGCCTAACGCGCCACACGCGGTAGCACACTGTGCGGTGCCACGCAGCAGGCGGCGCCAGCTGCGATCTGCTTGCACGAGCCGGGAGCAGGCTGCTCGAATGCGCCGGCGCGCTTCACTACTTCTGCGTTCGAGGATTAGAATTCGCGCTCCATGCCGATCAGCCGAAGCTTCCTCTCCAAGTGGATACGACGCCGCAGGTCCCCGCCGGGCAAGCTCGACATCATCCACGAAGTGTACAGTCCGGAGCTGGACAATCGCCGCGACATCGCCGTGTACCTCCCGGCGTCATACACACGAGCGAACGGCCGCACGGAGGGGGAGGGGGAGGGGGAGGGGGAGGATGCGGCAACCGGCGCACGGTACCCCGTTATCTACATGCACGACGGGCAGAACCTCTTCGATCCCGAGACTGCATTTGCCGGAGAGTGGGCACTCGACCGTGCCATCGCGCACGCACCGCGTAAGGCGCGGCGCGCCATCGTGGTAGGTATCCCCAATATGGGTTTGGGCCGGCTGGAGGAGTACTCGCCGTTCGTGGACCCGCAGCGCGGCGGCGGGCGCGGCGACGCGTATCTCGACTTTATCGTGCGCACGCTCAAGCCGCTGATCGACGAGCGTTATCGGACGCTGCCTAACGTGGCACAAACAGGAATTGCCGGCTCCTCGTTAGGTGGCCTCATAAGCCTCTACGCGTTCTTTCGCCACCCTGCCGCCTTCGGCTTCGCCGGCGCACTCAGCCCCGCCCTTTGGTTCGCCAATGCGGAGATCTTTCGCTTCGTCGCACAGGCGCCGTATGTGAAGGGCCGCATCTACCTCGACGTCGGTACACGCGAAGGAGCGCGCACGCTGCGCGACGCACGGGAGATGCGCGACCTGCTGGTGCGCAAAGGTTATGCTCGAGGGCAAGGCCTGCGCTGGGTCGAAGACGCGGGCGGCATGCATAACGAAGCCGCCTGGGGTCGCCGCTTCCGCAAGGCTCTCCCGTTTCTACTCGGCGTAGAGTAGGCGGGCGCAGGCCAACGGCCGGGCGATCCGCCGGCCGCCGTGAAGTCGCGATGCGGCAGCGTGCCGAACGACCTTCCGCCCGGTCGCCGAGCCGGCGTACCTTCGTCGCGTGAGCACGCGAGTTCCCGGCCAACATCACGTCTGGCACAGTCCTGCCGTCGGCCGCCAGATGCACGTGCGCTGGTTCGGGCATGGCGGCGCGCGGCTGCTTGCGTTCCCCACAACTATGGGAAACCATAACGAGTGGCCCAACCGCTACATGCCGGACGTGCTCCGTGAGCACATCGAGAAGGGATGGCTGCAGCTGTGGTGCCTCGATCACAATCACGACGTAAGTTGGTACGACAAGGAGATCCATCCGCGCGAGCGAGCGCGCCGACATCTGCTGTTCGATAGCTACATACGCGACGAGCTACTCCCCTTCACGCGGCATGTGAACGGCGATCCATTCGTCATCGCGACGGGGGCGAGCTTCGGTGCCTTCCACGCCATGAGCATCGCGCTGCGCAATCCGCACCTTATCCATCGCGTGATCGGTATGAGCGGGATGTACGACATCAAAGGGATGACGGGCGGTTACTCCGATGATCTGGTGTACCAGTGTAATCCTTTCGACTTCATGCAGCATGAACGGGAGGCGGAGCGGCTGAGCGCATTCCGTCATCAAGACATAATCCTCACGATCGGGCGCGGTGATCCGTCATATCAGGGCAATTGCGACTTCTCGGGGATCTTGTGGCAGAAGGGAATCGGCAATGCCTTACGAGTGTGGGATGGCCACGCGCACGATTGGCCGTATTGGGAGCGGCAGATCGCTCTGTATGTCGGGGGGCACGACTGAACCATAGGCCTAAGGGAGTTGGTATGAAGAAGATCGGACTGTTCGTCGGCCGAGAGTGGTCGCTGCCGCCGGCGTTCATCAAAGAAGTGAACGAACGCGACGCGGGGGTCGTGGCGGAATATGCCAAAGTGGGCGGCGAGCACATGGATTCGCCGGTGCCGTACGATGTGCTCATCGACCGCATCTCGCACGAAGTGCCTATGTACCGTTCTTATCTCAAGAGAGCGGTGCTCGAAGGGAAGACAGTCATCAACAACCCTTTCATGTGGTCGGCGGACGACAAGTTTTTCGGCGCGGCTCTCGTCACGAAACTCGGCATCGCATCGCCCAGGACGGTGGTGCTGCCTAACAAGGAGTATGTCCCCGGCATAGTCCCCAGCGAATCGCTGCGCAATCTGGAATACCCGCTCGACTGGCAGGCCGTGGTGGACTATGTCGGACTGCCGTGCGTTGTGAAAGACGCCCACGGCGGAGGGTGGAAGCACGTGCACGTGTGCCATTCGGTGCAGGAGCTGATCAACGC
>JBQTJS010000171.1:0-2057 GCA_052386875.1 Gemmatimonadaceae bacterium | reverse complement strand
GTTCATCCCCTGGATGATCGCCACCACGGCTACCAGGAATGCGACCGATACGATGATGCCGAGCAGCGTGAAGAACGATCGCAGCAGGTTCGCGCGGATCTGGAGAAGCGCTGTGCGGAAGATGTCGACGAAGAGCATTGGGTTGCGGCGCGACTCGCGCGGCGGTGGCGCGGCCGCCCTTTCAAGCTAACGCTGCGGCGCGGCACCGCTGCTGAAACGCCGAGGCTCGTCTGAGTGGATGCGGCGTATCCCTGGAGCGGTTGCGCCGAACCTAGGAGCCGCCGGCCGCGGCGCCGATGCTCGAAGTGAACACGGAACGGCGGTCGTCGCTGGCGACCATGCCGTCGCGCAGAACGACGACGCGGCGCGCATGCCGCGCTATCTCGGCTTCGTGCGTGACCATAATGACAGTCTGCCCGTGGTCCGCAAGACGTTGAAATACCTTCATGATCTCTTCGGATGTCTCCGAGTCCAGGTTCCCCGTGGGCTCGTCGGCCAGAAGGATGGACGGGTCGTTGACGAGAGCGCGGGCGATAGCGACGCGCTGCCGCTGACCGCCTGAAAGCTCGTTAGGCTTGTGCTGCATGCGGTCGCTCAGCTGCACGCGATCCAGCGCCTCGGCCGCGCGCTTCTTGCGCTCAGCCGACGCGATGCCTGCGTATACCAGGGGCAACTCCACGTTATGCAGCGCTGTCGCGCGGGGGAGCAGGTTGAACGTCTGAAAAACGAAACCGATCTCCTTATTGCGAACTCGCGCCAGCTCGTCGTCCGACATCTGCGAGACAAGGATGCCGTTCAGCCAGTACTCGCCGCCCGTGGGCGTATCCAGGCAGCCGATGAGGTTCATCAGTGTGGACTTGCCGGAACCCGAGGGCCCCATGATTGCGACGTATTCGTTGCGGCGGATAGCGACGTCCACGCCGCGCAGTGCGCGAACGACTTCTCCTCCCATGTCGTAGTCGCGCTTGAGCCCGCGAGTGACGATGATCCAGTCGCGGCTCGGCGCGATGCCGGCCATGTCGGTCACGGCCCGACGCTCGGCAGTAGAGCTTATCGGGTGCTCGTCGGTCGTTGTCAGAGAACGATCGCTCGTTAGGAAGTCGCTCACGATTTCTTGTCCGTCGGTTTCCTGTCGTCCTTCTTCACCTCGCGAACCAGCGCGCCGTCGCGCAACTGCTGGATCGCCTGATACGTGCCGCCGACGATACGCTCGTTGGCCCTCACTCCTTTCACAACCTCGAAGAAGTTGTCCCCCGAGATCCCTACATCTACGGGCCGGAACGTCACCTTGTTGTCCTCGCCCACGATGAACACCCCTTCCACGTCCTTGCGGCCGACCTGCTTCGTAGTCTGGCGGCCGACAGTGACGGCGGAATCCTCGCCCTCGAGTTCTTCGTTTTCCCGCACAGTCAGGGCGATGATCGGTATGGACAGCACCTTCGTGCGAGTGTCAGTCACGATCTTCGCCGTGGCGGAGAAATCCGGACGCGTGTCGCTCGGCGGATCCAGGAGCTGAATCGTGACTTCGTAATCGATCGACTGATCCTGCGTCGCAGCTCCGGATGCGTTGCGCACGGCACTGTTGGAGACCTCGATGACGTGCCCGCGGAACGTCGTGTCAGGGAAGGCGTCGATTTGCACGACCGCGGAATCTCCCAGAGCGATGCGCGCCACGTCAGTCTCGTCGACTTTCACCTTCGTCTCGAGCACGCTCATGTCGGAGATCGTGAGGAGCAGCGCTGCCTCTTTGTTGAACGTGCCGGGAACGGCGGTTTCGCCCTGCTCGACCGCCAGACGCGTGATGCGTCCTGCCATAGGTGCGGTGATGGTTGTCTTGCTGAGATTGCTGCGGGCGTTACGCAGCGTCGCCGCGGCCTGAGCCACGTTATGCGTCGCCGCGTCCTGCAGCGCCTGATTCACCTCGAGCGTGGTCTTGAGCGTCTCCAGATCGGAGTCGGAGATGAGCTGCGGATTCGTCTTCTTGATCTCAGTCTGCCGGTCGAAGTTGCGCGCTGCCTGGATCAGGTTCGCTTTGGCCTGCGCTGCCTGAGCGCGGG
>JBQTJS010000170.1:0-1582 GCA_052386875.1 Gemmatimonadaceae bacterium | reverse complement strand
CGCTCGTCCCCCCACACGGGGAAGCGCGCGATCAACTCGTCAGGCAGCAGGTATTGTTGCAACGCGTACCCTGTCGCGTTCACGGCGAAGAGGACGCCTACGATCGTCAGGATGCGAGCCCGCGTCCCCCCTCCCAGGCGGCCCGCCGCCTCGGCGACCAGCTGAACGGCCGCGACAAGCAATACGGCGTTCGTTAGGGGGAATGCTGCCACGGGTGAGCGACCCAGCACCCAGCTCGCGACGGCCTGGTAGACATGGCCTCCCCAGGGATAGCTCAGAGTCAGTCCCGCGAGCTGCGCATCCTCGAGCAGCAGCTGGCCGTTGGCTATCGCATAGACGACGTCGGCATGCAGGAATGCATGGGCGCTGATTGCGCTGATCTCCCGGTCGCTCCAGAAGGCGAGGAGGAGTGCAAGCGCGGCGGCCCAGATCAGGAACTGCGCGCCTAACGCTGCGGCATGCCTAACGCCGTGAAACTCTCCGCGGGCGCGGTACACTAGCACCGCTGCCGGCAGATTGCCCAGCACGAGGATCGCCGGCGCCGCCGCGAATGCGACACCCAGCAGGCGCAGGACATAGAACTGTGCCACGACCACCACCGGCGACAGCACGAGCGCCAGCAAGACACGGACGCGCAGCGCGAGATCCAGCCGCGGCAGGCCGAACGTGAGCCACGCCCCCGGCAGGAACGCCAAGACAGCGACCGCGAGGAGGCCCACGGCGTTCACACGCTGTGCTTACAAGGATCGGCGGCGCCACCAGGGCGGACGCTCATGCACGACGTCGACGCGCGCCCGCACGCTGGAGGGAGCGCCACGCGCAGGCGTCACGCGGTACTCCAGCACGTACATCTTGAGCAGCGGCGGCGCCACAGCCGAAGCTTCGAGCGCCAGGGATCGGTCGTCCGTGCCTAACGCGGCGCCTCGGACCAGCGCAGCCGCCGCCTGGTCCGCTAGGTACTCCTGGCCCACCTTGGCGCGCACGGCGACAAGCTCTATGCGCGGCCGCTGGTCGCACAACATGCAGTGGTTGAAGCTGACAGCCACCTCACGAAAGGTGCCGGGTGCGTGCTCGATGTAATCCGGCTCCCCGTGCACGGCGATCCGCTCCATACCCAAACGATCGTTAAATACGCGGTAGCCAGAGAAAACAACACCGGCGAGAAACACGGCGACTGCCGCGCTCCTCGGCCAACCGCGGAGCGTGCCAAACCAATAACCGCCCAGCAGTACGCCGCCAAGCAGAGAAAGATCCGACCAGAAAAAGCTGAAGGCGTCGATATCGGGCGTCGTCCTCGTGCCGACCAGTGCAAAGAACAAGAAGATGAAAGCGAACAACACCAAGAACAGCCTGATCCCGGGCTCGGGTCGCCTGCGCAACCTAACGAGCGACGTCAGCACTCCCCCCGCAATGATGAGCGACAACAAGAAGTTTCCGGTAGCGTATTCCTTTGCGTTGTCGTAAAACGGCCGCCCCATCATATCGAACGCCCAAACGAACACTTCGCGCCCGTACAAAACGAACGGCTGATACGTGAAGCCGAGCGAGGTGATGCGCGACAGATACTCGTTGTAACCTGCTA
>JBQTJS010000169.1:0-18838 GCA_052386875.1 Gemmatimonadaceae bacterium | reverse complement strand
ACAAAAAGCTCGAACGTGACCATGGCTGACACCGGGTTTCCCGGGAGCCCGATCCAGGGCATCCCCTGCACGAGGCCGAAGCCGAGGGGTGCGCCGGGACGCATGCGGACACGCCAGAACCTGAGCTGCGCGCCTAACGACTCGAGCACCTGGCGCACGTAGTCGTACTCACCGACGCTGGCGCCGGCCGACGTCACGAGGATATCCGCTCCTTGCGCTGCCTCCACGCGTTCCCGCAGCGCTTCCTTGCTGTCCGCGGCGATCCCGAGGTCCTGGACGACTCCGCCGGCGCCGCGCACGAGCGTGCTGAGCGTGTAGCTGTTGCTGGTGACGATCTTGCGGCCCGCCAGGACCTCGTCGAAGCGGTCGATGTCCACAAGCTCGTCGCCCGAGCCGAGCAGCGCTACGCGGGGACGGCGATACACAGCGACGTGGGCGCTGCCCATCGAGGCGAGCACGCCGATCTGAGCCGCACCTAACGAGTGCCCGGCGGCGAGCACTACAGCGCCCTGGCTGTAGTCTTCGCCGCGCGCGCGGATGTTGCGCCCGGCGTCGCGGCCGTTCCTGATCGTGACGCTGGCGCTGCCGCCGTCCGTATCCTCGACGCGCACCACCGAGTCGGCTCCCTCGGGGAGCGGGGCGCCGGTCATGATGCGCGTAGCCTCACCGGCCAGTACCGGGCGCGCCGGAAAGGCGCCGGCGGCGACAGTTTCCAGCACCGCGAGCCTAACGGGACTGTCGGCCGTCGCGCCGGCGACATCGGCAGCGCGCACGGCGTAACCGTCCATCGCGGAGTTACGCCACGGCGGCATGTTCAACGGCGCGATCGCATCGCGCGCCAGCACGCGGCCCGCGGCGTCGAGCAGAGGAACGCGCTCCTCGGGGAGTCGCGCGATTTCGCTGAGGATCTGCGCGCTGGCCTCGGCGACGCCAAGCATTAACGCTCTCCCACGCGCATGGCAGCGAGCCTGACGCCGATGGCGTCCTGCACAGCGTCGATCTCGCGAACGTCCACCAGCCAGTTGTTGCAGAGGATGCTGAAGAGGAGCAGGTGACCGTCCATGGACATGACGTAGCCGGAGAGCGAGCGGACCATGTCCAGCGTTCCGGTTTTGGCGCGCAGGTTCCCAGCGGCCGCTGTGCCGCGCATGCGCGCGGCGATTGTGCCGTCGATGCCGGCGATGGGGAGGGCATCGCGAAATACAGAGAAATGCGCCGAGCGGCGCATCGCATCGAGGACGCGCACAAGCGCTTCGGGCGAGACCACGTTGTGACGCGACAGGCCGCTGCCGTCGCGTACGCGGAAATCCCCGGGGGCCGCCCCCCAGGCCAGCAACCGTTCCGTGACGACACGCGCCCCTTCTGCCGGCGTTCCCGCGGTACCGCGCACGAGGCCAAGCGTGCGCAAGAGGATCTCACCGATCTGGTTCTGGCTCGGCTTCTGGAACGCTGTGAGGATGACGCCTAACGAATCGGACGTCCACGCGAACAGCGGGAGGTCGAGCGGCTCGCGTAGAGCGCCGCCGCCGGCGTCCTCAGCGCGAGGCGCGGCTGCGCTCTGCGCAGCGCTCGCCGTTGTGTCACCCAGCGTGATGCCGCGCTCGGCGAGTGCCTCTTGCAGTGCCGTGAGGTAAGCCAGCCGCTGGTCGCGGAAGGCGATGCGCAGTTCGGCGGAATCCCCGGCGGCGATCGTCCCTTCCAGGAGGACGGTACCTAACGCGGCGCTGTCGTGCAGCACGCGGAGCCGGCGGCCGCCGCGCGAGCCGCTGTCGCCGGCGGCTACGGTCACGGCGCGCATCTTCACGGCGGGATACGTGCGGGCGGGGCCTACCACGGCGCTCGCGGGGGCGCCGGCGCTAACCCCCGCGCGCACGCGCACGCGCGCGAATCCCTCGTTGAAGAGCAGCTCGTCCACCCCCGCCGAATAGGGAAAGTCGAGGTCGTCCCAGGCCCAGCCGAAGCCGAGGCTCGCTCCCGGGAACGGGTCGCCGGCGGCGGAGACACGCCCCGCGATGTGGCGGATGCCGCGCGCGCCTAACGAATCAGCCATGGCGCGCAGCGGGATCATGGCGTCGCCCCGCATGCGGTCGCTCACGCTGGGATCGCCGGTCCCGCGCACTATCAGGTCGCCGCGCAGAACACCCTCCACGACCGGACCGCCGGCGCCGATCTGCGTCGCGTAGCGGTAGCCCGGGCCCAGCACGTCGAGTGCGACAGCTCCAGTCAGCAGTTTCTGATTGGAGGCCGGTACGAACAGCTCACCCGCGTTATGGGAGTACAATGTGTCGCCGCGCTCGGCGTCGACGATGAGAATCCCCCAGCGCGCGGTACGGAAGCGCGAGTCGCCGATGAGCGAATCGATTGTCAGCGCCAGCGCTCTGCGCTGCGGCGACGGCGCGGCAGGCCGCAGCAGTGCGCAACCGAATGTAGCGGCCGCGCCCAGCAACGCGGTGCCGCGCAAGAGGCCCGTCACGTGCGTCCCCGTCCCGGCAGGAGCCGCTGCTCGACGAGATCGGCGAGGTCGGCTGTGACGCTGGCGGATGCCAGGGCCAGGACCGGAATCGGCGCCCGCAACTGCGCGTCGTCGGTCACGAGCGCAAGGTAGTGTCCCGCGTTAGGCGCGGACGGCGCGTACAGCGGCGTCTCGTGCACTTCCCTGCGGTGTACTTCGATGCGCGGCAGCGCCGACGCCTTGAAACCTTCCGCGATCACGATGTCGGCCTCGCCCAGGAAGCGTGCCGCGATCTCCTCGGGAGCTAGCTCCTCGCTCCAGCGCATAACGAGCGCGAATTTGTCCGGCGCCGCCATGGCGACCCGCTCCGCGTTACCCTCATGGAAATGGCGGTACGTATCGGTAGTCTGCGGATCGATGTTGAAGGTGTGCGCACCATGCTTGATCGTCATCACGCGATGCCCGCGGCGGTGCAGCTCGGCGACCAGAGCGACGACCAGCGTGGTCTTGCCGCTATTTTTCCGCCCAACGATGCTCAGGATCGGCGGCGTCATATGCGTTGGCTAGCGCAAGCTCGTCAGGCGAGTTCACGTTCATGAACATCATGGCCGGATCACCGTGCCGCTGCACGTCGGCCAAGGCCACACGTGCGACGCTCACGTCCGCGAAGAACGATACCACGCGCCGGTCACCCGCGCCCAGCCGGCGTTCCACATACGGCAGGCACGCGGGAGCGTAGTACGCGCAGAGGGGCTCGACGCCGCGCTTGGATCCGCTCTCGGGAACGGCGGCGTCGTGACTCTCCCCCAGCGTGCGTAACGTGGCGAGCAACGCAAGCGGGACGAACGGCATGTCCCAGGCGACCAGCAGGACCGGCCCGGCAGCGTGCCGCAGCGCGGCGTGGATGCCGCCGAGGCTGCCGGCATCGGGGATGACATCGGCGCACTGCCTAACGCCTGGAAGCCATCCTGCCGCGTCAGGCGAGTTGGCGATCAACAACAGCGAATCCGTCACGCCGGCCAGTACGCCGGCGACGCGGTCGATGATGCGGCGCCCCCCGACCAGCTCCAGACCTTTGGCCCGCCCGCCGTAGCGGCTGGCGCGCCCGCCCGCGAGGATGACGCCTGTGCACGTTAGGCTCACGGCTGATGCATCTGCGGCTGCCCGCTGACTGCTCTCCCGATCAGCAGCATCCCGGCCGCCTTGGCGATATCGACGGCGATTGTCGAAGGGACGGACGGTGTGGCTACGAGTGCGATGCGAGCCCGCGCGGCTTTGTAGGCCAGTTCCCCCGAAATCCGCCCCGTCACGAGAAGGATCAAGTCTATCGGCTTCTGCTCGGCTTGCAACGCGGCACCCATCACTTTGTCGACGGCGTTGTGGCGACCGATGTCCTCAGCGTGGAACAGCAGCCGTTCGCCGTCCGTCAGGGCCGCGGCGTGCACGCCGCCGGTGTCCTTGTAGCGCGTCCCGCGGCCGAAGAGATCCTTGAACAGGGCCCGCAACCTGGGCGTGTCGAGCGTCGGCAGCGGCGCGCGCCGCCGCGGCACATCGCCTAACGAGCCGAGCAGCGCCGTCACGGAGCCGCACCCCGACGCCAGGATACGCCGCCGCTCCATCCCTTCCACAGTGTTGTAGCGCTCCGGCGGTATGTCGACCCAGAAACCCAGCTCCTTGGTGCAGGGGCGCATCCGCACGATGTCGCGCATGCTCTCGATGTATCCCTCGCCGTGCAGCCACCCCACCACGAGGTCGTCCAGCTGCTCCGGCGTGCACATCCACGTCACTACCGGAGCGCCGTTCAGCTCCAGCCATACCGGCGTCTCCTCCACCGCATCGAGCGCGGCCGCAGGGGCCGCAGGGGTCGCAGGGGTCGCAGGGGTCGCAGGGGTCGCATCGCCAGTCCGCTCTGCCATGTGTTATCAGCCGCGGTATGTGACGCTCAGGCTTTCGTCCTCAGCGACACGCACCGCCAGCACCTGCGCGCCGCTGCCGAGCGCTCCCTTCACGCGCTCGAAGACGTAACGCGCAATATTCTCGCCCGTCGGCACCAGCCCGCCATCCGCGAACTCGGGGACATCCAGGTTGATGTTGCGATGGTCGAAGCGGTCGAGAACTTCACGCTGCAGCACGTCATCCAGCGTTGCGAGGTCAGCGGCGAACCCGGTAGCCGGATCGATCTCGCCGCGCACGGTGACTTCGCAGGCATACGAGTGTCCGTGAAATGCTGGGTGCGCGCAGCGTCCGAAGACCCGCTCGTTCTCGGCGTCATCCCATTCCGGCCGGCGATACCTGTGCGCGGCCGCGAACTTCACTCGTCTAGTCAACTCGGCGGCTGCCATGAGGGGAGAGCGACCGGCTGCTCCGGGCCTAACGAAAAAGCGCTATGGATGCGCCTAACGTGGTAGCCCAATTGTGCCGCCAAACGGTCCGCTTGCCGTCTGCCGGCAGGAACGTCGAGTCGGGGCCGGTCTTGAGGAAGAATGACTCCGGATACCGGATACGGAAGTAGTGATCGGTGACGTCCAGCCGATAGCTCCATTTCCCTCCCCCTGGGACGAAGCGCAACGACGGGCCAAAGGAAAGGAGGAACGGGAGCCCCACGCTGAACTGGCTCTTGTCCCTCTTCCCCGACAGATCCGCGGCCAACCCGATGCTCGCGTTCAGCGCCGGGACAAACGAGTGCCAGCTCTTGGCGCCGGTCAACGCCAGATCGAAGCCCGCATCGCCGAAGAGGAGCGGCACGCTGGTTGTACCGGTGCGGCGCTGCGCCGGCGGCAGAGTGGGATCGACTACACTACGCTCGCTGAAAACTCCCGCCAGACGCCCCGTGAAAAAGACGGGTCCGCCGAGCCGGATGGAGTAACGCGCACCTACCATCGGGCCGTCCATGGGAGCAACGCGTGCCGGATCAGTGGCGCCGCCGTAATAACCCGCGAAGTAGGTGATCGAGTGTTTGATCTCCACGTCGCGATAAGGGCTGCTCTGCGGTGCATGCCCGACCTGGGCGCCGGCGGTCGAAGCCGCCGCCGCAAGGAAACAGATGAGATAGCGAGGTTGCATGTTTGGCTAGCTGAGGCGCAGGTCGCGCCCGGTCATTTGGTGTGGAAGATTGAGACCAAGCATTGCGAGCGCTGTGGGTCCCACGTCGCACAGCGCCCCCCCCGCTCGGATGGGACGATCGCCCAGCGGATCGACGATAACGAACGGCACTGGGTTGGTTGTATGTGCAGTATGCGGTCCGCCTGTCGCGGGATCGATCATCATTTCGCAGTTGCCGTGATCGGCGGTGAGGATGACAGCGGTGCGGGACTGCTCGGCAGACGCAAGCACGCGCGTTAGGCAGCTGTCTACGCATTCCATGGCTTTGATCGCGGCGTCGAGCACGCCGGTGTGGCCTACCATGTCGCCGTTGGCGTAGTTACACAGGATGAAATCGTACGTTCCACTCTCGATGGCGCGGCAAAGCCCGTCCGTCACCTCCACGGCCGACATCTCCGGCTGAAGGTCGTATGTAGCGACTTTGGGACTGGGGACGAGGAGGCGTTCCTCTCCCTCGCAAGGCGCCTCGATCCCGCCGTTGAAGAAGAAGGTGACGTGCGGGTACTTCTCGGTCTCCGCCGTATGGAATTGGCGGCCCCCGGACCGGGCGATCACTTCGGAGACGCCGCACAAGAGCGAGAACGGCGGAAAGGCGACGGGGTAGGGGAAGGTCGCGTCGTATTGCGTCATCGCCGCAAGCGTTAGGCGCGGCCTGCCTGTCACAGCGAACTCCGCGAAATCGTCCTGCATGAGCGAGCGCACTATCTGGCGCATGCGATCGGATCGGAAGTTGAAGCAGAAGACAGCATCTCCGTCACGCAGCGGCGCCACGGGACCGCCGTCGTGCTGCAGCACCACCGGGGTGATGAACTCGTCCGTCTCTTCGCGCGCGTACGCATCTCGGATCGCTTGCACCGGGTCGGCGGCGACGAGGCCCGCACCGCGTACCACAGCATCGTACCATTTCTTGACGCGGGACCAGCGGTTGTCGCGGTCCATGCCGAAGTAGCGTCCGCCTAACGAAGCGATCCGGGCGCGTCCTGCTGCCCGCCGTACGGTTTCAGTCATGAACGCCAGCCCCGACGTTGGCGCCGTATCGCGGCCGTCCAGCAGGGCGTGGATCGCCACACGTTGCACTCCTGCTCTCTCAGCCAGATCGATGAGCGCGAACAGATGCTCGTCCAACGCGTGCACGCCGCCGTCGCCGATGAGCCCCATCAGATGCAGTGTGCTCCCCCGCTGCCGCGCCTGGGCAAATAGTGCGAGCAGCGTCTCGTTCTCGAAAAAGCTCCCGTCCTCGATCGCGTCGCTGATACGCACCATGTCCTGCTTGACTACCCGCCCCGCTCCCAAATTCAGGTGCCCCACCTCGCTGTTCCCCATCTGTCCGTCCGGCAGCCCAACCGAGCGGCCCGAGGTCTGGATAAGCGCGTTGGGATAAGCGGCGAGTACGCGCTTCCATGTCGGCATCCGCGCCAGCGCTACAGCATTACCGTCAGTCGCTTCGCGGTGGCCTACGCCGTCGAGCACAATGAGGGCGACGGGACGCTGAGCGCGCGTTGTAGATTCTCTGCGCAAATTCCTGGAGACGAGCCTGAGCTGTGCCGAAAAGTATGCCTCAAGCTAACCCCTAAACCAGCGACACAGTCAGCGAAGAGCAATGGATCAATGGCGTGAGATGCGCGAGCGCTACCCGCGGGCGAGCGTCCTCCTCATAGCAGTGGTAGCCGGACTGCTACTCGGAAACGTCTTTTTGGCGACGCGCTGGCTGCGCTACAACAGCGAGGCGCGGCGTCTCCGAGCCGGTATGAGCGACGTCGAAAAAGCCAAGGTCGACGTCGAGCTGGCGGATCGAGAAAACCGCGTCCGCGTAATGATGGAACTCGCGCGGCGGCAGGCGTTGGGGGACCGCGATCTGCACCTGGCTGTAGTACTGGACAGCGGCCTGATGCGGCTGCAGCGCAGCGGCGCTGTACTTCGCGCGATGCCGGTGCTCATTGGCCCCGAGCGCGCTCTGGGAAGCGCCCCGGACGACCCGCGTATCGTTGCCCCCCGAGGCGAGCGCACGGTTGCGCGGGTCGTTAGCGGACGGCAAGCCTGGGGCGTCCCACACTGGGTTTTTCGCGACCGCGGACTCGGCGTACCTAACGACACAGTGATCGTTGGTGCCCTCGGCAGCGTCGGACTCGTCTTATCCGACGGCAGCGTGATCTACGCAACGCCTCAAGATGGGCCTCTATCCGACTCCGCATATGTCCTCCCCGGCTCGGTTCGGGCCGAGCGCGCCGATCTCCGCGCCATCGCTCCGAACCTCCGTCCGGGGATGAAGGTATACTTCTACGAATGAAGTCCCCTCCCTCGAGCCAACCGCGCGCGGCCAGGTCGCTGTTACAACGGCTCACGGCAGTCGCCTTTGTCTTGGTAGCCGCACTGGCAGCGCTTAGCGTCAAAGCCGCCGAGTCGCGCTACGCGAGGGACGTCGCGCGCATGGTGTTTAACGACAACCTGCAGCTGTTGGACGACGCGCGCCGAACTGCAGGCGCGGCGGCTGATTCATTGGAGGGCGCCCTGCGAGCTGCCGGCGATCCGGCCAACGAAGCAGCGTATCTCGTGATCAGTCTTGCAGATCACCGCATTTGGTACAAGCGCGGAGATCAAGTGGTCTTTGCGACCCGCGTTGCGACCGGGAGCGGGAAAGTCCTGGCGAAAGGGCAGCGCCGTGCGGCTAAAGACACGGCCAGCGAATGGAAGTTCGAAACGCCGCGCGGCCGTCTCACAATAATCGGCAAAGAGACCGATCCCGTCTGGGTCCCCCCCGATTGGCACTACGTCGAAATGGGACACAAGAAGAAAGCCGATCTGGTGCAGCTCACGCGCAGCGGACCGGTCACGTTCGCGGACGGCTCGACTCTTACGGTACAGGGGACCGACATCGTTAGGCAATATGCCGACGGCCGAGTGGAGGTCCTGGAAGGGGGAGAAGGACGCGAGATACTGGTCGACGGGAAACTCTTCATCCCTCCTTTCGGTACGAATCATCGCAAGTTCGCCGGCGTCCTCGGCACGCATCGCTTGAACCTCGGTGACGGCTACGCGCTGCATGGGACCGATGTCCCGAGTTCGATCGGCCGCTCCGTGAGTCACGGATGCGTGCGACTGCGGAACGAGGACATCGAAACGCTGTATCAACTCGTGCCCGTCGGGACCCCGATTTACATCTACTGATACCGGTTTACATCCACTAATAAAGGGGTTAGGATTACTCCCCCTTCGGGGCTGAGAGCACCGTCGCAACGTGTCGTAAGACACGTTCGTTTAATCAGTTACGGCGTGCGCGCGCCGCGCGTCCCGCAAGCATAGCTCCTGCCGCAGCGTACCGTCATTTGGGAAGGTCGCGTGCGGCGCGCGATCCACTCCAATAAGACGCCGAAATGCAGCGAAGCACATTCCGGGCGCTACGGCGCCGCCCTGGTACCTCGAAGCGCCTAACGCGTGTTTTCGTGCTCGCCATCCTGTGCGGCGCGCGCGTCGACGCGCAGCAGCTCAGCGCAGTCTCCCTCGACAGCGGGGACGCCCGCGCGATCTTCGGTCGCAGCGGAGCCCTGCGTGCACGCTTTGTGAGCCCTAGCACAGCGCCGCGCTTCGGGATCGACGCACTATCCAGACTCTTCGGCGACAGCACGCCTACCGCACCTGGTGTGTACACTGCTAAAGACTCGGCCACCAGCACGCCGTTTTCTCTCATTTCCCTCCTGCCTTTCTCGGCGAAGAAGAGCGGGCGGATCGGCAGCTACCACGTCGGCTTCTGGCCCGGCGAACGACGTGGGACGCTGGAGCGGCCCGACGGGTTTGTTGAAGTCACTGCGGCCAATCAGGACACGCGCGTCTCGGCCAACTTCCGGCTTAGAGACTTCCTCACACACGATCAGCAGCGGATTTGGCCAAAGTACCTCGTGCTAAAGGAAGAGCTTGTCGAGAAGCTCGAGCTGACGCTGAGCGAACTCGAGAGTATGGGGGTGACAAATCCCCGCCTCGTGGTTATGTCGGGATTCCGGACTCCGCAGTACAATCAGCGCGGCTTGCGACGGGGCCGCGCGCGTGATAGCCGCCACCAGTACGGCGATGCAGCCGACGTCTTTGTTGACTCCGATGGAAACGGCAAGATGGACGATTTGAATCGCGACGGAAAAGTCACGAAAGCTGATGCTGTTTTTCTCGCGCGCGCTGTCGAGCGCGTGGAGCAGAAGCACCCTGACCTGCAGGGGGGCGTTGCCGTCTACAAGACGACGCGCGCTCACGGCCCGTTCGTGCACATCGACGCTCGCGGGTCACGTGCCCGGTGGGGCAAGTAGGAGTGCCGTTCGCCGAGCGTCAGAGGATCGCGGCGGAGGGTGGCCCATCGCCGGTTGGGCGCATAATCAGCGTAGCTGTTGCCGGCCTGCTTGCGCTGGGCGCGGCCGTCGCGGCGTCGACTGCGACCGCCGTCGACCTGAACCGGGGCTCGCTGCTGGGCTCGCCTTTTGGTGCTTTTCGAGCACGCGCCTCCGATCACGCGTTCGGTTGGAGCGGCCGCGTGCGCATGCGCGTGGCGCTGCCTAACGAGGAAGTGAGCTATCCGCTGGAAGTCGAGGGGACCCTCGATTCGATCTCCTGGAGCTGGGTCCGCGTGGGTTCGTCCGATGCAAACAAGGCGGCGCGGTCGTTAACAGAGCCGCTGCGCGCCCCGGATGCGCCCGGCTTCTACCAGCTCGCGCTCCAGACCGCAGATGGCCAACGGCGCACGTTCGTCGATGGACCCGCGCTGGCTGTCCTCGTCCCCTTCAGCGAGAAACGCGGTTCAACGCTGAATGGATATCGCATCGGCCGTTATGTGGGCGAGAGGCGGGCCGGTGCGGAAAGTCCGAGCGGATTCCTGGAAGTGGGGCCCGGCGATCTCGATTTGCCGGTGTCGGAGCACCTCCGTGTCCGCGATTTCATGACGCACGACGGCAGTAAGATTTGGCCGCGTTACATCGCCCTCGACCCCAATCTCTTGGACAAGCTGGAGCTGGTGACCGCGACGATTTCGCGGCTGCGCGGAGGACTCGTCGACGCGAAGCTTTCGATCGATGTGCACTCCGGCTTCCGTACGCCGCTGCACAACCGCCGTGTGGCGAATGCGGCGCGAGACAGCCGGCACCAGTATGGCGATGCCGCCGACATTGCGATCGACGCGGATGGCAACGGCAGGATCAACTCGCGAGATCTTGCGATCATCGCGCGCGCCGTCGAGGAAATCGATCGGTCCTACCCTGATCTGCGCGGCGGTTTGGGACTGTATTCGCTCGGGAGCGCCTCGTATGTGCATATCGATGTCCGGGGCCAGAGCGTGAGGTGGGACGCCAGATCTAAGGTCTAAAAACGGGCCCTGTCCCTGACCTTCTGATCTCGTTAGACATTACAGTTCTGAACCGGCGGACCGAATGCATCCCCATCTTAAAGAGCGCATCGTTAGGAAGCTCGAAACCATGAGTGACGAGCGTGCATATCAAGTGCTGGACTACGCCGAGTTTCTCGACTCCAAGTACGCCGCCCCGGCGAAGGCGGCGCCGAGCATCTTCGAGCGGTTCTCGGAGGGTATAGAAGGGACACTGCGCGCGGGGAAAGTCTCGGCCAGTGCCGTTGCAGAGACGATGAGCCTGCTCAACAAGGCGATGGGCGTGCTCGGCGGTGTAGCCGAGGCCGGGAAGACGGTCGCCAGCGGTGCTGTCGGTGTCGCGCAAGGCGTGGCGGCAGCCGGCAAGTCTGTCGCAAGCGACTTCATAAATACAGCCCGCGCCGAGCCGAGGCCGGCGGGAGCTGCGGAGCAGCGCCCGAACGACACGGCGCCGGCAGACGGAGGTCGCTCCTCCGGCTGAGGGACTACCACTGCAGACTAGTGGGTCCTAGATTCGGCTATGGCGACCTCGACTCGTTCTGCTTCACGGCCCGCGGCATCCGGTAGCGTCCCGGAGCGCGGGCCGTTGCGTTTGGATGACCCGATCCTAACGAGTGCTGCCGTGGGTAAAGTGCGGCTCGACGCCGCGCTGACGTTCGACGATGTGCTGTTGGTGCCGCGGCACTCGCTTACGCATCCGCGTTCAGTGCTGACGGCGACGCGCTTCACGCGCAGCATCGCGCTGAACGTGCCGCTGGTCTCCGCCGCGATGGACAGCGTCACCGAGTCCGAGATGGCGATCGCGATGGCGCGCGCGGGCGGGATCGGCGTGCTGCACAAGAACATGTCGATCGACCGGCAGGCGGCCGAAGTCGACCGCGTCAAGCGTTCGGAAAGCGGGATGATCCTCAACCCCATCACACTCTCGCCTAACGCGCTGCTGCGGGAAGCCGTGGCGCTGATGAAGCGTTTCCGCATCAGCGGTGTCCCCATCGTCGACGCCGACGGCAAGCTCGTGGGGATCATCACCAATCGCGACTTGCAGTTCGAGCGGAATCTTCAGCGGCCGATCAGCGAGGTGATGACGGCGCAGCGGCTCGTGACAGCGCCGATAGGGACGACGCTCGATGCAGCGGAGCGTATCCTGGGCGAGCACAGGATCGAGAAGCTTCCCGTGGTGGACGCCGGGGGGAGGCTCAAGGGCCTGATCACAGTCAAGGACATCCACAAACGGCGCGAGTATCCCGAGGCGAACAAGGATGAGCACGGCCGCTTGCGCGTGGCCGCGGCAGTCGGGGCAGGCGGCGATTATCTGGATCGTGCGCAGGCGTTGGTAAGCGCCGGCGTCGACGTGCTCGTGATCGACACTGCGCATGGGCACAGCGAGGGGGTGTTGGCCGCGACAGAGCGCGTTAGGCAGGCGTTTCCCGATGTGCAGCTCGCGGCAGGGAACGTCGCCACGCAGCCCGGGGCGGCGGCGCTCGTCGAACGCGGCGTCGACGCCGTGAAGGTCGGTGTTGGGCCCGGGTCCATCTGCACCACGCGAGTCGTAACGGGGGTCGGCGTGCCGCAGCTCACGGCGATCCTGGATGCTGTCGCAGGCGCTGGAGATGTACCCGTGATCGCCGACGGCGGCATCAAATATTCGGGTGACATCGTCAAAGCTCTCGCGGCTGGAGCGTCGAGTGTGATGATGGGGTCAATGCTCGCGGGTACCGAAGAATGCCCGGGCGAATCGTTCCTGCTCGAAGGCCGCCGCTTCAAGATGATCCGCGGCATGGGGTCTCTCTCCGCGATGCAGGACGGGAGCGCTGAGCGCTACTTCCAGGAAGGGGAGATGTCCGCCAGAAAGCTCGTCCCCGAGGGGATCGAGGGACGAGTGCCGTACAAGGGTCCCGTGGCCGACGTGCTGTATCAGATGGTAGGTGGGTTGCGCAGCGGCATGGGCTACGTGGGTTGCGCAGCGATCGACGAGCTGCGTCACGATGCGCAATTCGTGCGCATCACGACGGCCGGGCTGCGCGAGTCGCATCCGCACGATGTGACCATAACGAGAGAGGCTCCCAACTACTCGCTCTAGCGCGCGCGGACAGCGGCTATTGCGCATCGGTCCGCCCCGGATTGCCTCCCCCGCAGGATTGACAAACGGCGCCCAGGCGCCGACTATGCCGCCGGCTCTTCCGGAACGGGCGATCGCGGCGAGTGGTCGCCCGCGTCGCATCCGGCGCACTTCCCCTCACCAAAACTGGAGACCGCCTCATGGGCCTGTGGACCAAGAAGCCCCTCGACTTACTGATGCGCGAGGCCGAAGGAGCGGGGGAGGCGGTGACGCTGCGGCGCTCGCTAGGCGCGGTGAACCTGACTCTCCTGGGTATCGGCGCGATCATCGGTGCCGGGATTTTCGTCCTAACGGGAAGCGCTGCCGCGCAATACGCCGGGCCCGCCATAGTTCTGTCTTTCGTGCTGGCCGGTCTGGGATGTCTCTTCGCGGGCCTGTGCTACGCGGAGTTCGCGTCGATGATTCCGATCGCGGGCTCGGCCTATACCTACGGATATGCCACGTTAGGCGAGTTCTTCGCCTGGATCATCGGTTGGGATCTGATCCTGGAATACCTCTTCGCCGCGGGCACTGTCTCTGTGGGCTGGTCGGGTTATTTCGTTGCATTCCTGCGTGACTCACTCGGCATCAACCTTCCGGCCGCGCTCACCTCGGCACCGCTGCGATCCACGGGGGGCGGCCTGACGTTCGAGACAACAGGCGCGATCATCAATTTCCCGGCCGTGGCCCTCGTGGCGATCCTGACGACGCTCCTCGTGTTAGGCATCCAGCAATCCGCGCGCGTCAACAACATCATCGTCGTTGTGAAGGTCGCTGTCGTGCTCCTGGTGATCGGGTTCGGCCTCAATCACATCGCTCCCGAGAACTGGACTCCCTTCATCCCGGAGAACACGGGCGAATACGGACAGTTCGGCTGGAGCGGCATCGTGCGCGGCGCGGGTGTGATCTTCTTCGCCTATATCGGCTTCGATGCAGTTTCGACAGCCGCGCAAGAGGCCAAGCGCCCGCAACGCGATCTGCCCATCGGCATCCTGGCTTCACTCGCCATCTGTACGGTGCTCTATATCCTCATGGCGCTGGTAATGACCGGCGTCGCCAACTACACGGAGCTCAACGTCGCGCATCCGGTGTACGTTGCGATCGACAAGGCAGGGCCGTCGCTCGGCTGGCTCAAGCACCTCGTCGCGTTAGGCGCGATCGCCGGCCTCGCTTCGGTTGTGCTCGTTATGCTCCTCGGACAGCCGCGCATCTTCTACTCGATGTCACGCGACGGCCTCCTCCCCGCCGTCTTCGGCAAGGTGCATCCCAAATTCCAAACGCCCTACGTCTCCACGATCATCACAGGCTCCGTCGCGGGCCTCATCGCCGGACTCTTCCCGATCCAGATCCTCGGCGAGCTGGTCTCCATCGGCACGCTGCTGGCATTCGTCATTGTGAGCGCCGGAATCATCGTTTTGCGATGGCGCTCTCCGGATCTGCCGCGACCATTCAAGACGCCGCTCGTGCCGCTCGTGCCGATACTGGCGATCTTAATCTGCGGCTACATGATGTACTCGCTGCCGGGCGATACGTGGATCCGGCTGCTTGTCTGGCTCGCCATCGGATTGGTGCTGTATTTCATCTACGGCCGCAAACACTCGCGTGCCGCTCGGGCCGAGGGGACGGCGGGGTGAGCCCGGCAATGACGTGCAGCGGTTAAATTGGAGGACGGCGCCTGGAATCCGGGGCGCCGTTTCTCCTTTGTGACTGTGCCGTCCGATCTGCTGCAGATACCCGAAGCTCGGCGCCGCGCCCTGGCGCGCGTGGCCCCCGTCGTGACCCGCGCGCACCGGGTCGCGATCACCACGCATATCAACGCAGATGGTGACGCTTGCGGCTCGAGCGTGGCTATGGCTCTCCTCTTGAGGGAGCTTGGCGTCGACGCGCACATCGTGAATCCCACACCTTGGCCCGCGCTCTTCGCGTTCCTCTTGGGCGATTCCGTGCGCGACCGGACGCGGCATGGTGCAGCCGCCGTACGTGACATCGATGCTTTGGTGGTGCTGGACGTGAGTGACATGAAGCGGCTCGGGTCGCTGGCGAGCGCGGCGCGGGCGCTGACCGTACCGCGTATCGTCATCGACCATCACGTTGCTGGCGACGATCCGGCCGGTGACGTCACGGTGATCGACGAAACTGCATGCGCCACCGGCGAACTGGTCTACGACTTTGCCGTCTCGTTAGGACTCTCCATAACCTCGGCCATAGCCAACGCGCTGTACTGCGCCATCCTCACCGACACGGGCGGCTTTCGCTACAGCAATACCTCGCCGCGCGCGCACGCCATCGCCGCCGAGTTGATGCGTGCCGGTGTGGATCCTGAAGACATGTTCCGCCGGATATACGCTTCCCTGTCCATGGGCCGTCTGCATCTGCTGCGCGAGGCGCTGCAGATGTTAGGCGTGGACGTGGAGCATGGCATCGCGTGGATATCGGTGACCGCGGAGGCGCTCGAGCGCTACGACGTCAGTCCGGAAGATTTGGACGGGATCGTGGAGCATCCGCGATCGATCGCGGGGACGCGCCTGGCGCTGTTCTTCCGCGACCTGGGTTACGGCAAGGTGAAAGTATCCTTCCGCAGCACGGGCGACGTGGACGTGAACGTTCTGGCGCGGCAGTTCGGCGGCGGCGGGCACGCCAAGGCGTCCGGTGCGCTGATCGTCGGCAACCTGGAGGACGTGCGCGAGCGCGTGCTCGACGCCGCGAAAGCGTATGTGGGCCGCTTGAACAGCGGCGCGTTCGCATGACGACGCTGCAGGAGCGCCTGAGCGGAGCGCTGGCCGGGATCGTCAATCCGCGTACGGGAGGGAACGTCGTCGAAAGCGAGATGGTGCGCGACATCGGGACAACCGTAGACGGCCGCGTGCGCCTAACGATGCTCCTCACGCCGCAAGACGATGCCACGCTCGTGCGTGACGTGCGCCAGGCACTGGAAGCTGTCCCCGGCGTGCAGGATGTGATGATCGACGTCCAGTCGTCCCAGGAAGTGCAGCGGGGCCGATCCGGCGGTGCAGCTGGGCGCGCTGCTGGCGCGCGCTCACTCCCCGTGATGGACACGCGCGCTCCGACGCCCAAAACTGTCCCGGCGCCGACGCCGGTTGCGTATCCGCAGCTCGGCCGCATCATCGCGGTCTCGAGCGGCAAAGGGGGCGTCGGGAAGTCGACGATCGCGGTGAACCTCGCCGTGGCGCTGGCGCAGCGTGGGCTGCGCGTGGGGTTGATGGATGCGGACGTTTACGGCCCCAATGTCCCGCGCATGATCGGTCTGGACAGGCCGCCCGCTGTCGTCGGCGAGAAGATCGTGCCGCTGGAAGCGCACGGCGTCAAAGTAATCTCGTTAGGCTTCCTCATAGAGCGCGACCAGCCGGCAATATGGCGCGGCCCCATTGTGATGAAGATCGTCACGCAGTTCCTGCGGGACGTGAGCTGGGGCCAGCTGGACTACTTCCTTGTGGACATGCCCCCGGGCACCGGTGATGCGCAGCTTTCGCTGGCGCAGGCCACGCATGTACACGGCGCGCTCATCGTCACCACGCCGCAGGACGTCGCCGTGGGCGATGCGTTGCGCGGCGTGAAGATGTTCGAGCGCGTGCAGATTCCTGTGCTGGGGATCGTCGAGAACATGAGCTGGTTCGAGTGCCCGCACTGCGGGAAGCCGTCCGCGCTCTTCGGTGCCGGGGGCGGCGAACGCCTGGCGAACGAAGTCAACCTGCCGCTTTTAGCCCAGATCCCGCTGTATCCGCGCGTGCTCGAGGGCGGGGATAGCGGCCAACCGATCGTGTTGAGCGACCCGGCGTCGGCGGCGGCGCGCGCCATCGCCACGCTCGGTGAGCGTGTAACCGAAGCGTTAGGCGCGGCTCCGGTCGCCTAACGCATCTTTGGTCCGCACGGCGTGCGCTCCATCATCACGCTGCTCAGCGACTTCGGCACGGCCGACGGCTATATCGCCGAAGTCAAAGGGGTCCTCTACGACCTCGTCCCCCACCTCGAGCTGGTGGACCTGGCACACGACATCCCGCCGCAGGATGTCGAGCACGCGCGCCTGACAGTGGCCCGCTACTGGCGCCGGTTCCCCGCGGGGACGGTCCATGTCGTCGTGGTCGATCCCGGAGTCGGGAGCGAGCGCGCAGCCCTTGCCGTCCGCAGCGAGTCGCGGTCACTCGTCGGTCCCGATAACGGCGTCTTGTCTCCTGCGCTCCTGGCGGGCGATGCGCGCGTGGTGCGGCTGCCAATTACGCCGCGCGCCGCTCCCACTTTTCACGCGCGCGACGTATTTGCCCCGGCAGCTGCAGCTCTGGCAAACGGCAGCGATCTCGACGCCCTCGGGCCGCGCCACGACTCCCCGGTGATCCGCCGTACGGCTGCCGCAGTGAGGGCGAGCGATGGCGCGCTGGTTGGAGAGATCATCGCGATCGATCGCTTCGGCAACCTCGTGAGCAACCTGGTCTGGGCGGCCGATCACGTAGTGGAGTTCTCCGGCCAGCGTCTGCCGCTGCGCAGCACCTACGGCGATGTGGCCGACGGCGAACTGCTTGCGCTGGTCGGCTCGAGCGGACTGGTGGAGATAGCGCAGCGGAACGGGAGCGCACGGCAGGCGTTGGGCGCTCGCATCGGGGACACCGTCGCGCTGCGACTATGCTAACGCGCCTCGGCGCGCTCTATCGTGATAAAGCCGAATAAAGTTTGCGCCTCGATGCGCAGTTTCCGCGGGGCACTCTCCCAGTTCTCGCTCACATAAGCTCCGTCGCGCGCCACGAATCCCTCGTGTGAGAAGCGCGCCAGCACGCGGCTGACCTCGACCAGGACGCCGACCTCACGCGGCACGCGCAGCTTGAGGCTGCCTAACGCTACTTCCGCTCGCAACGCGGCGTCAGCCGTCCAGACCCCCGAAAGGTCCAGTGTGATCTCACCAACTCCGGCCTGCACGGTGATGCGCTCTGCATTGGCGTTCCCCAGGCGATCAGCGTGCAGCGACGCGGCACCGGTTCTGAGCGCCAGTCTAGTCATGCGCAGCGGGTTGGGACGCTCGAAGCGCACCCTCGTATCACTCGCCCCCGCAGAGATCTCCAGCCGCGTAAGCGGGAGACCCGAGAAATCCAGATCGGAGTCGGCTGCTCCGGCTTCAACCTCGAGCGCAATCGGGCCGCCGGTGCCTAACGCAAGATCGAGCTTGGCGTGGCGCTTCGACTCGGAGCCGTTGTCTTGCTTCCGCGCGCCGATGCGCAGCGACCCTGAGTCGGCGTTGTACCTGTGCACCGGTTCGCTGGACCGCTCGTCATACCTCAGCGCGGCGCGATACAAGACGCTCTCAGGAGCAGGAGTGACTGTAAGCGCGCCGACGTGATGCCGTACGTGTACGTGGAGTGTGTCCAGGCTGCTGCGCGCCCGCTCGATCACAATCGTCTGCAGGGCCGGCCGCCGATCGCGCGTCGGGCTGCCACACGCCAGTGCGGCGCCCAACGCGAGCCAGCCCAGCTTCATCGCCGCTCCGCCGAGCCCGCCCCGGCCGGCCGCCGCGCGGCAACCACACCGGAAACCGGCGTGGGCGTCTGCCAGACCGCCGGATCCACCGGTTTGGCGGCGGCCGCCTCGACGCCGCGCGTCCCGGCGCGGGAGAGAAACGTCGCCCCCAGGCCCGCCGTTACAGCCGCGTACGTCACTATCGCCGCGATGGAGCGCAGCACAATGCCTAACAACGGAATACCGGCCAGCGCCGCGGATACCACCCACATGCCTAACAGCAACGTCGTCCCCACAAGCACGCCGCGCAGCGCACTTCCCCGCGCCGACAGGCGCCGCGCGGCGTCGCTGCGCACTGCGCCGCCGGTCA
>JBQTJS010000168.1:0-3985 GCA_052386875.1 Gemmatimonadaceae bacterium | reverse complement strand
TGAGGCGTAGCGATGAGATAGTCTACTCGAGGCTCAGTCAACAGGCATGAGTGCGTCGACGTTCGGGCGGCCTGCGCATAACGTGAGTACTCTCTTCGCGCGGCTCGCCGCCCGCGACCCGGGCGCGTTGGCGCAGCTCTTCGATGAACATGGCAGTGTGGCGTACAGCCTCGCCTTGGCGATCGTCGCCGATGAAAACGTGGCCGAACGCGTGGTTGCAGACGCCTTCGCGGATATCTGGCACCAGACGCAGTCGGCGTTGTCGAGCCGCGTCGACGTACGAACCCTGCTTTTGACAGCCGTTCGTAAGGAGGCGCTCCGTTCCCGGCCGCATGATGCGAAGCTGCCCGACTGCGACGCGCTCGGCGGTCTGCCGGCCAGTCAGCGCCGAGTGCTGGAGCTGGCGTATTTTGCGGGACTCTCACTCAGCCGAATCGCGGCCGAGTTGCAGGAACCACTCAGCGAGGTAAAGGCGAATATGCGGCTTGCGTTACAGCATATGCGCGAGCATTCACGTAAGCGTTTCCGTCCGGACGGTGCGCAGGAGGTCACCCCCGCGTGAGTCATGGAGATTGGGAAGACGCCGCAGCCGCCTACGCGCTCGACGCCTTGGACGCCGCCGAGCACGAGGCATTTGAGCGGCATATGGAGACGTGTGAGACGTGCCGCCAGCAGGTCGCGTCGCTGCGCGATACGGTAGGGATGCTTGCGTACACACTCCCGTCCGCGGCCGCGGCTCCCCCCGCGCGTTTGCGCGAGCGTGTGCTTCGTGAGGCGCGTCAGGTTGGCCCGTTAGGCGGTGCGCGGCAGCCGGGAGCGCGCTGGGCGTCGCTTTCGTGGCTCGCGGCAGCCGCGTGTCTTCTATTGAGCGTTGTGGCGGGCCGCGCCTGGTTGCGCGTGCGCGGCGACAGCGCGCAATTGAGCCGCACTCTCGCCGAGGTGCGATCCGACCTCGCCGTGCGCGATTCGCTGATCGCGGCGTTCCTGGGGCCGGAAGTGCACGTCGTCTCGTTGTCGGCCGTGCCTAACGAGGCCAAGCCCTCGCTGCGCGTCTACTGGAACCACACGCGCAATACGTTCATCGTGACGGCGTTCAATCTCCCGCCGGCGCCGGCCGGCAAGACGTATCAGCTGTGGGCCGTCACGCAGAACGGTCCGCCGCTCTCCATGGGGACTTTCGACACCGATGTGAACGGCCGCGCCACGACTCTGCTCGCCGTCGGCGACACGATCAATAGCGCGGGGTTCATCGACTCCTGCGCGCTGACGCTGGAGCCTGCCGGCGGCTCCCCGCAACCGACCGAGCCGGCGCGCTTCATCGGTGCCTGGCGCCATACGGATTAGCTCGGGCAGCAGGCTTCGGTCGATCGCCCGGTAGCGCCGCGTTAGCACCGGCGACGGCGCCTAACATCGGCGCGGGCGAGTCCGAGCGCGCCTGTCGAGGCCGTTGCGGCTCGGCAGTGGCCCGGACGATGCACTCTTCCTCTGAGTGCGCCATCCCGGCGCGCAATCCGGGCTGAGCAGGACACGCACCGCTAGTCGCCTCCTGACAGGCGACCCGCGATTCGGTGATGCCCGTCCTTATTGACTCGCATACCCATGCTGCTGCTCGGCCAATCCATGCTCGGGCTGGTTTATATCGTGATGATCCTGCTCGTCACATTCGGCGCTCCGCGCCACCGCATCGATCTGGGGACTTCGCCGATCACTCCGTTGCAGCTCTGGCAAGCTGTCAGCTGGGTCGTTGGACTATGTGTTATCGGGATTCTCATCGTGCTCGTCCCCCTGGGACGTGGCGAATTGTGGGCTTGGTGGACGACTATAGTCAGCGGACTGGCTGTGTTCGGTGGATATCTCGGTCCGCATATCGTGCTGCACCGGCCGCTCGAGCGTGTGGACCGCATTGGATTCGGCGTCCTCACAGGTCTTTTCACGCTCGGCCTGATCTGCGCGCGGCTCGGAGCCAACCCCGCTTGATGTCAGTGTCGCGCCTGTTCCGGGGACTCTCGTTAGGCATGCTGCTCGCCGCGGCAGCCCCTCTCATCGCTCAGTCCCGCCGCCTCCCTGCGAGGTTGGCGCGCGCGGATGCCGCTAAAGTGGGACCCGTAGAGGCCGAAATGCGCAACGTCGACTTCCGCGTCGACGAGCGTGTAGTCCTCAACATCCAGTACCTGCGTGGCAGACTGCGCGGCACGAGACCTAACGAGGCGCCCTGGTTCGATGACCCCACATCGTTCTCCATCCTCATAGACAGCGCCGTTGTGTCCATCACGCCGTCCAGTCTCACCGCATTGCTCAACACGTACGTCTTCGACTATCCAGGGAGCGATATCAAGAACCTGCGCGTGTCGATCGAGAATGGTGAATTGGTGCAGCGTGGAACGCTGGACAAGGCGATCAACTTCCGTTTTACGATACGCTCCAGGCTCAGCGTTACGGCGGACGGCCGTGTCCGTATGCGTCCGACTTCCGTCAAGGTCGCGGGGCTGTCGGTAGGCGGTCTGATGGACTTTTTCGGTATCGAGCTGGATGAGATCGCAAAGGTCCGAAGAGGACGCGGCGTCGAGATAGTAGACGACGATTTCCTGCTCGCGCCCGAGCTGCTGCTCCCGCCGCCGTTGGTGCGCGGACGAGTGAAGTCGGTAGCCATCAGAAACGGCCGCGTGGAGCAGGTGTTAGTGGCGCGCGAGCGGCGCACGCCGCCGAAGCTGCAACCATCGACTACGCGCGCGCCTAACTACATGCTCTATCAGGGGGGCGTGCTCCGTTTCGGCAAGCTGACCATGGACGCCGCGGATTTACAGATCGTCGATGCGGATCCCAAGGATCCGTTGGACTTCTTCATCGCCCGCGTGAACGATCAGATCGTGGCCGGATGGAGCAGAAACATGAACGACTACGGACTGCTCACAACTGTCCCCGACTACGGCGACATGCGGCGCGGCCGGAGGGATCCATGATCCGGCGACTCAAGACCGGCGAGTATCGCTTGTATTCACGCAAAAAGGACCCGCGAACCGGGCGCCGCCGCAATCTCGGCACGTTCGCCACCCGGGCAGCGGCCGAGAAACACGAGCGGGCCGTGCAGTACTTCAAGCGAGCCGGCTGAGCGCGCGTTAGGCGCGCTCAGCCATCGTGCCGGGCCCGCCGCGGACCGAGCTTTACGCTCAGCTGAGCTTGTCTTTGACTTGCTCGTACGTCCCGATGTGCCCCTCGATGTGCGTGCGAACTTCTTCGAGGTACGTCCGCACGTCAGGATTCTGCGTGCGGCCGAGGGCGTCCTTCACCTCGTCCAGAATGGTGCGATGGCGCTCGATCTCGTGATCCAGGTAAGCGCGATCCCATTCCACCCCCTTAGTCATCCCTGTTAGGTGCTCCATCCACTTGCGGTGGTTATCGGCGAGGTCTTCATCGGCATCCGGAACCACCAGTGTCAGATTGAGCCTCGAGGCCAGTTCGGTGCCCTTGCGGGCAAGCTCGGTATGGCCTTCCACGGCCTTGCCGGCCAGCGACTTCACCTCCGCGTTCGTCGCTGTAGTCTGTGCCATCTTCCCCATCTCGATGGTGCCGTCGTTCGCGAGGTCGATCAGACCCAGCAGTTCGGCTTCCGTGTATTCTCGCGTTAGGTCCGTGACGCCGGCGGCGGTATCCATGCGCCCGCCCAGTGTGTCGTCCATGGCCGTATCGCGCGGCTCGCAGGCCGCGAGCAACGCAACCGCGCACAATGTCGACAGCAGTGCGTGTTTCCTGGTGTTCATGGTCTTCTCCATTGTAGTTATGCTCTAACAGTCGAGGGCTGCGATATGCGTTCCACGACGCGCGCCAAGTCACCTTCACTGACGTCGCCGCGCGATTCGGTGGCGCGGGCGAGGTCTGCTTGGGCGACGATCCCGACACAGTAGCCGTCATCGTCCACCACGACAACGCGGCGCACTTGCCGATCCGCCATGACTCGCTCCACGGCGCTCACGTCATCGGCCGGGAG
>JBQTJS010000167.1:0-5631 GCA_052386875.1 Gemmatimonadaceae bacterium | reverse complement strand
CAACGCGGCCGCTGCGCGCCGGTGTGGTAGTCACGGGGGATTGTGCCGCAGCGGCGCTGTGAAGCAGCACGAGGGCCGCAGCTGCGGCCGCCTTGCGCGACCGGTACGGGAGCGGGAGCATTGTTATGTGTTTTTGCGTTAAGGCGAGGCGCATTGATGCGCCTCTCAGTGAGAAGCAGCCGTTACAATGTTCGTGAGGCGTTGCGGTACGTGCACGATTCCGTCACGAACCTGTCACGACTCGTGAGCAAGGCGCCGCAAAGACGCCGTGCGCTAGTTAGGCGTTGTCACCAGGCAGCCAGACAGTCACGGTGGTGCCCGCTCCCAAAGCGCTGTGGGCAGCGACGTGCCCGCCGTGCGCTTCGGCGAGATGCTTGACGATGGCGAGGCCCAATCCGGTGCCGCCGTCGAGCCGTGAGCGAGCGGCATCGGCGCGATAGAACCGCTCGAAGATGCGCGGGAGGTGTTCCGGCGCGATCCCGGAACCGCTGTCGCGCACGCTAATGTCAAGGCCGTGCTGGCGCCGCCGCGCGAGGATGATTACACGCCCGTTAGGTGCATGCCTAACGCCGTTCTCGACCAGGTTGCATAGGATTTGGCGCAGCGCTGTCGCGTCGGCGTACGCCACCCCGGCGCCGCTCGGGATATCGCTCGCCAGTGCCACGCCCGCCTCTTTTGCCTTGCTCCCGAGCGTGGCGAAGACTTCGCCGGCGAGCGCCGGCAAGTCTATGTGCGCGGGACTCGGCCGCCAGCCGCCGGACTCGATTCGCGAGAGATCGAGGAGATCGTCGACCAGTCGCTGCATGCGACGGGCGTTGCTCGCGATGGTTCCGGCGAATGCGCGACGCTGCTCGACGCCGAGTGCATCATCCATGAGTGTTTCGGCGAAGCCGCCGATCACGGTAAGCGGCGTTTTCAGTTCGTGCGAGACGTTGGCGACGAAGTCGCGGCGCACATTCTCAAGACGGCGGATGCGCGTTAGATCGAGGAGCGCGAGGACGGCCCCGCCGCCCGCGAGGCCGCGTGCGGTGAGCGCGATCGTCCGCTCGTCCAGCGCGAGGTCGAGTCCGTCGATCTCCGCACCCGCCTGCGCTGCCGCCAGCGCGTCACGGAAGGGACGGTCGCGCGGCAGGGCGTCGGTGGAGAACGGCGGTGTGAGCGCGCCGCTGACGCCGAGCAGCGTGCGAGCCTGTGCGTTCATGTGCACGACGTTGCCGCGCGCGTCGAGCGCCACGAGCCCTTCGTTGAGCGACGTGCTGACGGCTGTGAAGAGCGCCTCGTCGCGTTCCAAGGCGGCGAGGCGCGCGGCTAGCTGCTCGCGCATGCTGTGGACGGCTCGCGCCAGATCGCCGATCTCGCCTGCGGCATCCAGCGCGGGCCGGCGTGAAAGATCGCCGGCTGCGATGGCACGCGTCTCGTCGCGCAGCGCCACGACTGGCCTAACGAGCGCCCGCGCGGCGAGCGTTATGAGGAGTGCTGTGATGAGTGCGACGGCGATTGCCACCGGCAGGATATCGCGCAGCTGGGCGCTGAGCAGCCGCTCCAGAGCGGCCGTGGAGATGGATGTGCGAGCCACTCCAAGCGGGGCGCGTACCGCAGCGTACAGCTCGACGTCGCCGGCAGAGGGGCTGGGCCGCCGCGCCGAGCCGCTGCCACTCAGGCGTGCCTGAGCGACCTCCGGACGCGCGGCATGGTTCTCCAGCTGCGCCAGCGCGGGTTCATCGAAGTCGGAGTCGCCGACGACGCGGCCGCTGCTGTCGATGAGCGTCACACGGACGCCTAACGTGGCACCGGCAGCGTCGGCCAGTACGTCGGGGGCGATCCCTTGCCGCCACTGCGACGCCACGAGACGTGCCTCCCGCAGCAGCACCGCGGTTGTGTTCTCCGTGAGACGGCCGCGCAGCCGCCGGTCCAGCGTGAAGATGAGCAGCGCGGTGAAGACCGCGATGACGACGAGCGCGCCGGCGACGAGCCGGGTCGCCAGCTTCACACGCGCCCAGCCTGCGCTGCGTTGAAGCGGTAACCGAAGCCGCGAACCGTCTCGATCAGCTCACCGGCTGCACCGAGCTTGGCGCGCAGCCGCTGCACATGCATGTCGACAGTTCGCGTGTGGATATCGGGTGCCGCTTCCCACACAGTCTCGAGCAGGAGCGCGCGCGCTTGCACGCGGCCGCGCCGTTCCGCCAGCATGAGCAACAGGCGGTATTCGGTCGGCGTCAGCTCCACTTCATGGTCGTCCACACTGACGCGGTGCGCTGCGCGATCTATCGCCAGTGCGCCGATCCGGAGAGTGTCGTTAGGCAGTGCCGGAGCCTGGCGCAGCCGCCGCAGGATCGCGCCGATACGCAGCACCAGCTCCTGCGGCGAAAACGGCTTGGTGAGATAATCGTCCGCGCCAAGCGAGAGCCCGCGGATACGATCCGGCTCGTCCTTGCGCGCGGTGAGCATCAGGACCGCCACGTCTCGCGTCCCCGCATCCGCGCGCAGCGCCTCCAGAACAGCGAACCCTGACATTCCGGGGAGCATGAGGTCCAGCACGACCAGCGTCGGCTTCTCGCTCCGCGCCATTGCCAACGCGTCCGGGCCGGAGGACGCCGTGGAGACGCGGTAGCCGGCTCGCACCAGGTGGTACGCAACGAGAGCCAGGATGTCGGGCTCGTCGTCGACAACGAGCACGCGTTCGAGAGAAGGCTGCGGCTGCGTCATTGGGGGACGGCATCCGCAGCGAGTCGCCGCTGAATCTTGGCAACTAACATCTCGATGGCGACGGTGTTGTGCCCGCCGCGCGGCACGACGATGTCCGCATAACGTTTGGACGGCTCCACAAACTGCAGGTGCATGGGCTGTACGCTCGTTAGGTACTGCTCCAGGATCTCCTCCAGCGGCCGGCCGCGCGTGCGCAAATCGCGCTGGATGCGCCGTACCAGGCGGATGTCCGCATCCGCGTCGACGAACACCTTCACGTCACAGAGATCGCGCACGCGCTCGTCGACGAAGAGCAGGATCCCGTCAACCACGACGACGTCCGGGGGAGCGACGCACAGCGTTTCGCCGCGGCGTGTGTGCGTGACGAAGTCATATAGCGGTCGCTCGATAGCGGTTCCCCCGGCCAGGGTGCTGAGCTGCGTGACAAACAGCTCCCAGTCGAACGCGTCGGGGTGATCCCAGTTGACCTTGCGCCGTTCCTCCATCGGTAGGTGAGCGAAGTTGCGGTAGTAGCCATCCATGTCGATGAACGCGACCGACGCGTGTCGCAGAGCATCGGCGACTTTACGTGCGACAGTCGACTTTCCCGAACCGGTGCCCCCTGCGATGCCGATGATGAGTGGCTTCACATCGGCCTGCTCGGCGCTGCGGCGCGCGCAGGATGCCGGTTCGGCTGCCCAAATAGAAGCGTAAAGGGCGTCACGGTTTGGTAACCTTGGAGCGGTGGCGTCGCTTCAGTTTCGCGTGACGCGCGCCCTCCGGTCAACGGGCGGGATCGGCGCGCCAAGGCTAGGTTTGTGCTTCATGCGTGGCGTGCTTCTCCTGGCGTTGGCGGCCTGCTCGAGCACCGGCGGCATCGGCCAACAGGGCCTCCCCGGCCGCGGCGGCGGCGTCGTAGGGTCCGACACAGTCGAGGCGTTGATTGCTGCAACGACGGATGTGCATGGACGTCTGCGCGGCTGGGATTATTACAGCGGCCGGCCGGAAACGGAACGCGGTCTAGCCCGCGCGGCGACTATCGTGGACTCGCTGCGCCGGGCCCATACGGGGCGCGTCGTGCTTGTCGACGCGGGGGATTTCCTGCAGGGGAACCCGCTCGCTTACTACGCCGCGCGCATAGACACAGCGGCCCGGCATCCCGTCATAGCGGCGATGAATGCTATGAGCTACGACGCCGCGGCCGTGGGGAATCACGAGTTCAACTATGGGCTGGAAACGCTGCGGGGCGCGGCGCGGCAGGCGGCGTTTCCGCTGCTGGCGGCCAATGCTTGGCTGCCTAACGGTTCGCGAGCGTTTCCTGCGTCCGTCGTTGTCAATCGTGCCGGGCTGCGCATCGCGGTAGTCGGGGCCACGAATCCCGGTTCCATGATCTGGGACCGCGCGAACCTGGAGGGCCGTCTCCAGGTGCGTGACATCGTCGCGGACGTGCGCGGCGCAGTGGCGGCAGTGCGGCGCCAGGGTGTGGATGTCGTGGTTGTCGTACTGCACTCCGGCCTGGACGAGCCGCCGAGCTACGACACTGCGGCGACGGGGGGAGGGCTGCCCGCGGAGAACGTCGCCGCGCGCGTCGCGCGTGAGGTTTCCGGTATCGATGTCGTAGTGTACGGCCACTCGCATCGCGAGCAGGCGGGCCTAACGAGCGGTTCGACTCTGCTCATCCAGCCGCGCAACTGGGCGACGAGCGTGGCTGTCGCGACGCTGCGTGTCGCGCGCGGGGCTGGGGGAGGGGTCGTGCAGCGGCGCGGCGCGCTCATTCAGGCGGCGGGCCACGCGGAAGATCCGACAGTCGTGGCGAGCATAAGCGCGGCGCACGAGGCTACGCTGCGCTACGTGGCGCGTCCTCTGGGATCGACGCCGGTGCCGTGGCGTGCCGATTCCGCCCGCGTCATGGATACTCCGCTCATCGATTTCGTTAACGAGGTGCAGCGGCGGCGGGCAGGGGCCGACTTATCGTCCACAGCGGCGTTCGCGCTGAATGCATCGCTGGATTCCGGGGCTGTGACGATCGCCCACCTGGCCCGCCTCTATCCGTACGAGAACACGCTGCGCGCGGTACGCATCTCTGGGCGGCAGTTGCGAGCCTACTTGGAGCATAGCGCCCGCTACTATCGCTCGTTAGGCACGCCGTCGATCGTGGATCCGGGCGTTCCCGGGTACAACTTCGATATCGTCGCCGGTGCGACCTACACGCTGGATCTGTCGCGCCCTGTTGGCGCCCGCGTGACGGCGCTGACGTTCCGGGGTCGCCCGGTGGCCGAGACTGACTCCTTCACGCTCGCGCTCAACAATTACAGGCAGGGGGGCGGCGGCGGATATGCGATGCTGCGCGGCGCGCCGGTCGTGTACGACCGCCAGGAGGACGTGCGCGAGTTGCTGATGGACGAGGTCCGCACTCGCGGCACGCTGCGGCCAGAAGACTACTTCATTGCTAGCTGGCGCCTGGAGCCTCCGGCTGCTGTGGCCCAGGCGGCGGCTGAGTTGGCTCCGCCAGGGAAGAGTTCAGCAGTAGCAACGGGGGCTGTATCCGGGACGGACCGTGACGCGCATCTAGGCAACGGTCGTTGGCTGCGCATCATGGCGACTAACGACTTTCATGGCGCGCTGGAGCCGCGGGCCGACTCGGCCGGAGTGTTGCGCGGGGGGGCGGCCTATTTGGCCGCCGAGCTGCGCGCGGCGGAGCGCTCATGCACAGCGCCGGCATGCCGGAGCATTTATGTGGATGGCGGGGACATGTTCCAGGGGACTGCGGCGTCCAACTTCGCGTACGGGCGGCCCGTGGTCGACGTGCTCAACTCGCTGGGGCTCGCGGCAGCGGCGTTAGGCAACCACGAGTTCGACTGGGGGATCGACACGCTGCGTGCTCGCATGCGCGACGCGCGCTATGCCATCCTCGGCGCCAATGTGCGCGATACGACCGGACGCGAC
>JBQTJS010000166.1:0-13757 GCA_052386875.1 Gemmatimonadaceae bacterium | reverse complement strand
TCGGAAGCCGTCCTGCTGGAATCCGAAGGGCGCAACACCGACGAATCGATGCGTGCTGTAGCAGCACTGCTGCGCGGGCGCGGTCTGGAACGCGTGCTTCTTGTGAGCGATCCCTTCCACATGCTCAGACTGGAGGTGCTTGCCCGGCACTATGCACTGGAACCGTTGACATCACCGACGCGTTCGAGTCCCATTTCGCGCAACATCGCAGAACTCGTCACGTACACGCTGGGTGAATCAGTTAAGGTTCCTTGGACGCTGGGGTCTGTAGCAGTTTCTCAGACGCTGAATGCGCAGTCTCGTTAGGTCTCTATGTGGAGTCGCGGTGGTGGCAAGACTGGCGACCGCACAGGGATCAACACCGGTCGCGGTATTACTCGAGCCAGGACTCCTGACGGCTTCCGCGGTGTCAGCGGCGGAAGGGGCGAGCACTCTCACCGGTTTTCACATCCGCATTGCTGCCGTTTTCAGGACTGACTCGGCGCGTATAAGGCCGATGCTCGGTATTGGTGTCACGCCCTTTGGCTTCCGCGGATCTGGAGTTCGCAGCGCGAATGCTCCGAGCCTGTTCGCGGGAGCGCAATTGGTAGTGCTGCCTCCGGCGCATACAGCAGGCTGGCTGACAGCGTACGTGCCGATTCTGTTTCTCTACTCTTATCGCGGTGGTGCCACCGACAATACGCGCTTATATGGCGCCGATCTCGCTGCCGAAGCTGCTGTGGTCTTGCATGTGGGACGCAAGCTGTTTGGCGATCTAGGTACTTGGTGGTTGACACTGGGAGCTTTCGCCTACATGCAGCAGAATCTAACGCCCAATGTAGAAGTAAGCTCCGGCAAGCGAGATCGCTTCCGTCCCGATTTCGTTTACGGGGTATCCATACCGCTCACGGGCCGTCGTTAGGCAGTGGATCTCCCTCTCGATGTGTTCATGCTGGACAACGGCTTACGGGTCACGCTGGCTCCTGACGACAGTGTGCCTGTGGTAGCAGTCAACCTGTGGTACGGAGTAGGATCGGCGCATGAGCGACCAGGCCGGACAGGATTCGCGCACCTGTTCGAGCACATGCTCTTTCAAGGCTCGGCGAGCGTAGCGGCGAATGAGCATTTCGAGCTTATCCAAGGAGCGGGAGGGACCGCCAATGGATCCACTTGGCTCGATCGGACCAACTATTACGAGACGGTGCCTTCGCACTACTTGGATCTTGCCTTGTGGCTAGAAGCGGATCGTATGGGCCATCTCTTGCCTGCCATGACACAGGCAAAGCTCGATACTCAGCGCGATGTGGTGAAGAATGAACGTCGCTGGTCGGTCGACAACCAGCCGTATGGTACATGGTGGGAGAAGCTTCCGGCGTTAGCCTATCCCGAGGGGCATCCGTATCACCATTCGCTCATCGGGTCGCTGGAAGATCTGGATGCGGCGACATTGGAGGATGTAACCGAGTTCTTTGCACTGCATTACACACCCGACAATGCGGTGCTCAGCATCGCCGGTGATCTGGATCTGCCTCGTGCTCGCAGCCTCGTTATGCGGCACTTTGCTGCGATACCACCAGGTACAGGTCGCCCGCCGCTGACCGGTACGGCTGTGCCGCTCTGTTTCGACTTCTGGAATCGTGAAACTGTGGCGGATGATGTGTCGGCGAGCAGGCTGTTTATGGCTTGGCGAATTGCCCCGTTCGGAATGGACGAGTCGGTCGTGGCAGATGTCTGTGCCACGCTTCTGGCAAGCCGACGCGGGAGCTTTCTGCACCAGCGACTTGTACGTGAGGAGCGGATTGCTATGGAGGTGAACGCGTTCACCCTCGATCTGGCACACGGAGCCGACCTGCTGGTTGTGGATGTGACAGGACACCCGGGTGTGGGTGGGGAGCACCTCGAAGAAGCGCTGGTGCGAGCAATCGACGAGTTGCCTTCACAGGGTCTCACGCAGGCGGCGCTCGATCGCGCAATTGCTGTCGCTGAGACCAGCTTCCTCCTCGACATCGAAACAGCTGAAGGCCGAGCCGATATGCTGTCGAAGTTCGCGACGTATCTGGGTGATCCTGGACTCGTGCGCGGCCACGCGACAGACTCCGCGCGGTGCTGCTGGCTACTATGGGGGAGTTTGTAGAACGCCGCCTCGTTGCGACCGATCACGTGTCGCTTACGTACGTGCCACGCGATGCGAGTGCCGTACCCGTCGCTGATGAGCGCTGATCGACGGCCGGGCGCCGGGACGCCACGGCTGTACAACTTCCCCGACTTCGTCCAAACGACACTGCCTAACGGTTTGCGTATCGTCGCCGCACCGTTTCACAGGCTGCCGATCGTGACAATTCGCATTGTCGTGGACGCTGGCGCAGTGAGTGACGCACCGGATCGCTATGGCGAAGCGTACCTAACGGGGAATGGGCTTCTCGAGGGAAGCAGCAACTACAGCGCGTTGCAGATCGCCTCCGCTATAGAAGAATTAGGTGGAGAACTTTCTCCGGACATTGATTGGAATGATACGAGCATCGCGGTGACCGTGCGCAGCACGGACATGAGGCGGGCTCTCACCGTGCTGGCAGACATACTTCATGCGCCGGTATTTCCGGAATTCGGAATCGCGCGACTACGAGCCGAACAGATCGCTGAGCTGCAGCAGGCGCAGCGTGACCCGCGACGCCAGGCGGACGATGCATTCGTCCGAGCTTTATATACTCCGGGCTCTCGGTTCGCTTTCCCCGAGGACGGTGAGATCGAGGTGGTACGGTCGCTCGACGTCAGTGCAGTCCGCGACGTCCATGCGAGGCGGTACCATCCTGCAAACACGACCGTGGTTGTGGCGGGGGCAGTGCCACCCGATGACGCTGTCCAAGCAGTGGCTGACTCGTTAGGTAGTTGGCGATCTCCCGCCGCCGGTCGGCTGGAAGGAACGCCCGTGGATAGAGTGGTTCCTTTGTACGGGTTGCATCTGGTCGACCGGCCAGGGGCTCCGCAGACAGAATTGCGCCTGGGCCACGGCGGCCTCCCCCGGCTCCACGCGGATTACTATGCCGTGAGCGTTATGAATGCCATCCTCGGCGGGCTCTTCAATTCACGCATCAACATGAACCTGCGTGAGACACATGGTTACACTTACGGCGCCTTCTCCAGCTTCGACTGGCGCGTGGACACTGGCCCTTTCATGGTATCCGCGGCAGTTCAAACGGAAGTGACTGGCGCGGCAGGCCGGGAAGTAATCAGCGAAATCCACCGGATACGCGAGAGTCTCGTTAGCGACACTGAGTGTGATCGCGCGACGGCGTACCTGGCGGGAGTCTTCCCGATCCGTTACGAGACTACGGCGGCGATAGCGGCCGGCCTTGCCGCAATGCGTGTGTTCAACCTTCCAGCGGATAACTTCGAGAGGTATCGTGATCTGATCCGCTCTGTGACTGCGGCGCAGGTGCTCGATGCTGCTCAGCGGCACTTGCATCCCGACAAGTTGCAGGTCGTCGCGCTCGGGGACCGTGCAGCCATTGAATCGCAGCTTTCAGGGCTAGCAGTTCGTGTCCGCTGCTGCGAGTGACACGTAGCCTAACGGCACATGCCTGAGTCAAGTCTGATCTCAAGCCGGCGAGTCTACGCCGGCCGGATTCTGAACCTCGATATCGATAGGGTAAAGTACCCGGACGGATCGGAAGGCGAATTGGAGCTGATCCATCACCCGGGCGCCAGCGCAGTCGTGCCGCTTCTCGATCCACCGGATACCAGCAATCCGCGGGTCGTCTTGCTGCGGCAATATAGGTATGCAGCGGGTGGGGTGATCTACGAGATCCCGGCTGGCCGCCTAGATACTGGTGAGGCGGTAATTGAATGTGCCCGCCGCGAACTCGAGGAAGAAACCGGGTATCTCGCGGATAGCATATCGCCGCTCGTAACGATCTACACAACACCGGGCTTCACCGACGAGCGTATCCATCTCTTTCTAGCGTGGGGCCTAACACCGGGGACCGCGCGGCGCGAAAAGGATGAGTTTCTTAGTACTGAAGTGATGCCGTTCTCTCGCGCACTAAAACTCCTGGCCAGCGGCGAGATTTCGGATGCAAAAACTGCGGTTGCCCTAATGCATACAGCGCTATTCCGCAGAGGACAGCAGCGCGAGTGAGATCCAGCCTACTCTTTCAACATGGCGGGCAGATACACCGATGCAGTCTCACGCATCGACGTCGCAGATCGGTTCTACGAACACGTTTCAGCGCTATTAACCGCGCTATGCTCATGGCCTCGCGGGGTTCAGCAAATCCCGTAACACATCGGTGAGCTATCGAGAGAAGTGGACAGTCTGGCGTGTGAACTGTCCGATGCTGAGGACGGTGGCGAAGCCCCGCTGCGTGCAGCTACGGCAAGCCGCTCTGTAACCGAGCTTCTTGTAACGGTTTAGCTGTCGGCATCAGAGGCAACGCCAGCGGGCATATCGTGTGCCCTATGTGGCAACGGGGAGACGCGGCAGGTTCAGGTGATTATAGATGCCGCGACGTCCCATCCGCCAACTGGTGAGGAGCTGTAAAATGAGCGAAGTCGCAACCGCCATGGGCACACTCGTGCTTCCAGGTGCAGCGATCAGGAGTGAGCTCAAAACTCGCGAGGACGCCGGCCTAGTTACAGCGTTCCTCAACGGCGAGGAGCGCGCATTTGATGAGCTGGTCAGCCGGTATCAGACGCGCCTGCTGAACTTTATTTATCGAACGATTGGCGATAGAGAGCGGGCTGAAGACCTCGTCCAAGAAGTCTTCATCCGTGTCTATCGCCATCTGCACCGTTTCGATCGGTCGAAGAAGTTCTCCACTTGGATCTACACGATTGCGTCCAACCTAGCCAAGAATGAGCTGCGCAATCGTGCCCGTAATCCGCTCGTGCTCTTCCAGGCCATCAAGAAAGACTGGCAAGAGGACGACCGACCGCTGCAGTTTGAGGATACTGGGTCGCGCCCTGACGACCTCTTCAGAAAGCGCCACCTGAAGGATCTGGTGGAGGACGCAGTTTCCAAGCTACCCAGCCATCATCGTCAGGTCTTCGTACTGCGCGAGCTTGAGGGTAAGTCCTACGAGGAGATTGCTGAGATCACAGCGTGCAACCTTGGCACTGTGAAATCGCGCCTGAATCGCGCCCGTAACGCGTTCGCAGCGCTGGTGGAGCCGCACCTGAAATAGTGGCCTTGGTTACGCAGCTCCCTCCCCCCGTGAGGTTCCAGTAGCCTCCACTGCGGAACAGGGCACTAGCCTGTGTGTACGGAAGGACGGCTGAAACACGGCTCTTAGGCATGGACTGCCGGACCTTCAGAAAGAAGCACGCGCTGTTTGTCGATGAGACGCTCCCCGGTGTGGAGCACAACGAAATGATCGCGCACGTTGGCGGTTGTCTCGGATGTGCAGCGCATGATTCCCGTGTAAGACGGGCAATGCTGCTCGCGCGTAGTCTGCAGCCGATCAAGCTGTCGCATGACTTTGCGGATCGGTTGCGTGCACGCCTGGACGTCGAGCGTAAACGACTTACGGAGCCTATCCCGCTGGCACGCGGGCCAAGCCTCTCCGTATTTGCGGGGATGGCTGCCTGCGTTGTCGCGGTAGGTATATTCGCGGCGCAACTGCAGCGATACGGAACACTGACCGAGTCATCGAGCGCGCCTGCGCAGATTGCGAACATCTCCGCGACTGAAGATTCGTCGTTTGCGTCGTCTTCGGCATTGGCAGCCGCGGTGTCAACAAGCGCGCCGATCTGGTCGCTCGCGTACCTTGCCGACGAAGTACCGTTGCGCTTTGCAACCGCGCGTTTAGCGGAGAGCGCAATCGAGCCATAGTTATGACGGGCGCTCTCACTGGGCGCGATATATTGGGGCATGGCGAACGCCCTTGCACAACTGAGTAAGGAGATCCAGCAGCGGCGTTTCCGGCCTGTCTACTACTTCTACGGCGATGAAGAGTACGGCAAGGAGCAGGCTCTCCGTGCACTGATTGCTGCTGCTGTCGATCCGGCGACACGCGATTTCAATCTCGCGCTCTATCGTGGTGGTGATATCGACGCCGCGACGTTAGGCACCATGCTGGGAACTCCTCCGATCATGGCGCAGCGACGTCTGGTTGTCGTGCGTGAGTTCGCAGCACTCAAGAAGCAGGCTCGCCGACAGCTGAACGGCTACATTGAGCGGCCGGCATCCGACGTTATGCTCATACTAATCGTGGCAGCCGGCACACAAACGGATGTCGCACTCGAGAAGATAGCGGGAGCCTTTGAGTTCACGGCACCGCAGGGCGCAGAGGCTACCGCATGGATTGTGGATCATGCCCGGGAAGTCCACGGTGCTGAGATCTCTCCTGAGACCGCTGAGGTGCTTAGCAGTGCTGTCGGTACCGACTTGGCAGTGCTCGCGAGCGAGATCGATAAGCTTGCGAGTTTTAGCGAAGGTCGTATCGACAATGCCGCTGTAGAAGCCGTTGTCGGATTACGCCGCGGAGAATCGGTGGCGGATTTCCTCGATGCCGTGGTGCGGCGCAACGCGGCTACCGCACTACGGATTGTCCCTGGCGTGCTGGCACAGCCGAAGATGAACGTTGTCTTGATCCTCATGCAGCTGACCACGCAGCTTCTCGCGCTTGGATACGGGACAACTTTACGACAGCGCGGCATACCTGAACGCGCTCTCTACGGGGAGCTCATGAATCTGCTGCGTTCGACGAACCCGTATGTGGGAGGCCCTTGGGGCCTCGCGGTTGCGCGTTGGACGCGGGCAATACCGCGCTGGAGCGCTCAGGATATCTCGCATGGACTGCGCGTGCTCCTGGATGCGGATCGAGCGGCAAAGGACACCCGCGCTTCGAGCGAGGAGCAACTGCTCAAGAACGTTGTGCTGGCACTTTGCACCCCTACGAATCGTGCAGCTGCTTGAGAGGAGCATGTTTGCGATCGCTATCTCTCGCTGCTCTATGGCCTTGGTCGCTACGTTAGGCGTTGCCCTCCCGGGTGCGGCAACAGGTCAAGCGGTTCAGCTCGCTGCGCAGGTATCCCGTCTCATCGCCGCCGGCAACAATTCCGCGGCTCGTGCCCTGGTTGACTCGACGCTCGTTATGTCAGCGGCTGGCAGCAGCGAGTTTATCGAAACGCTGTACTGGAAAGCCGTGCTCGATACGACAGCAGCCGGCGCCGAGCACTACCATCTGCGTGTGGTAGTCGAGTATCCGTGGGCTGCGCGGGCGAGCGAGAGCTTACTGCGGCTGGCAGAACTGGAGATTGCGCGGAACGAGCGTGTGCGGGCGCGGCAGCACCTCAATCAATTGCGTGACGAGTATCCGCAGAGTCGCGAGTTCGCGCGTGCGAGCTACCTGGCTGCGCGGCTCGCGCTGCAGGATTTGCAACAGGGGCAGGCATGTAGTATGCTCGCCGACGCATTCAGCGCCGTCGACAGCAATGAAGTGGAGCTGCGCAATCAGATCGGTTACATGCGAGCCGGATGTACGATGACAGGCGCTCGCGATAGCGCTGCGCGGACGGACTCACTCGTGACGCACGCCGCGAGAGCGAGCTTGCGTGACACCACCTATACAATTCAGGTCGCCGCGTACAATACGGCGCGCGAAGCGACGGTTCTTGCCCGGCAGCTGCAGCGAAGGGGGCTCCCCTCACGCGTCGTTGGATCACGTGCACCGTTTCGCGTGCGCGTCGGGCGCTACGAAAACGAGGCGGCGGCACGCACTGCAATGCGACGCAATGGGCTCCGAGGGATCGTCGTGACGGCGGATCCGCCATGACGCGCGATGCCACGCCGTTGATGCAACAGTACCGCGACATCAAGAGCCAGCATGCGGACGCGATTCTGTTTTTCCGCATGGGCGATTTCTATGAGATGTTCTATGACGATGCGGAGCTGGCCTCACGCGTGCTTGGGTTGACGCTGACCGCACGTAACAACGGGGGCGCGGCTGAGGTCCCTCTCGCCGGCGTTCCCGTCAAGGCCGCGAACGAGTACTTGCGACGCTTCGTGGAACATGGCTATCGCGTGGCGATCTGCGAGCAGATCGAAGATCCGAAGCTGGCGAAAGGGGTCGTTAGGCGCGCTGTCATCGAGACGATCACGCCGGGAGCTGCGTTCAGCGACGACCTGCTCGAAGCGGATCGTCATAATTTCCTTTGCGCTGTTCTCGCAGAGGGAGATCAGGTCGGTGTCGCGGCTGTTGATCTATCGACGGGGACCTTTCGGATCGTCACTTGTGCGGCGCGGGATGCTGAAAGTGTGCTCGCACGTTTTTCCCCCCGTGAAGTACTTGTGCCACGCGGGAGCGGTGGGGCACCGCTGCACGTGATGCATGGGACACTGCTGACCGAACGAGAAGCGTGGGAGTTCGATGCGCTCTTGGCACAAGATGAGCTGGCCCGGCGGTTCTGCGTACACTCGCTGGAAGGGCTGGGGTTCACCCGGGAGCACTCGGTCGCCATTGGAGCAGCTGGAGCACTGCTGCGATACCTGCAGGACCTGCAACCTGGTGGCTTGCCGCATCTGATGCGGCCGGTCGCCGAGCTGATGTCGGCGACGATGCCGCTGGATGAGATGACGCGCCGCAACTTGGAGCTGGTGGAACCACTGCGCGGAGGCGTCGATCCGGCGAACGGCGAAAGTGCGCGTGAGCGCAGCGGCACGCTGCTGGGCGTCTTGGATCGGACAGTTACCCCGATGGGGGCACGGCTCTTACGCGAATGGCTGCTTGCGCCGCTGGTGGACCGCGCTGCTATTGAAAGCAGGCTCGCAGCAGTGGCTGCGCTACACGGCCGTATGGACGTGCGATCTGCGTTATGCAGCGGGCTCGACGGCGTACGGGATATCGAGCGACTTGCTGCCAGGTGTGCTTCAGGGCGGGGCTCGCCGCGCGACTTGGGTGGCCTACGTGACTCGCTCTCACGGCTGCCGATGATCCAGTCGGCTCTGGCACCGTTGGGGCCCGGCTGGGGAGGAGGGATCGCAGGGATCGCAGGGATCGCAGGGATCGCAGGGATTGCAGGGATTGCAGGGACCACAGGACTGACTGCAGAGCAATGGGACAACTGCTTAGATGTCGCGGAGCTATTACACGCGCAATTGGTGGAGCGTCCGCCGCTCGCGTTAGGTACGGGCGACGGCGATGCCATCCGAGCAGGGGTGGATCGTGAGCTGGACGAGCTACGCACGTGGCGCGATGGCGGCAGAGACGCGATAGCACGGATCCAGGCGGAAGAGCGCGCACGCACCGGGATCGGATCGCTGAAGGTCGGCTACAACAAGGTGTTCGGCTACTATATCGAGATTACGAACGCCAACAAGCATCTGGTTCCTGCCGACTATCAGCGGCGCCAGACCCTAACGGGGGCGGAGCGCTACGTGACGCCCGCGCTCAAAGAGCACGAGGAACGCATCCTGACTGCGAGCGAGCGGATAGAAGCTCGCGAACGCGAACTGCTGGAAGCCCTGCGCCAGATGGTAACGCAGCACATCAGCCGACTGCAGACGGCCGCACTGCGCGTCGGCACCATCGATGTCCTGTTGGCTTTTGCCGTGGTCGCCGAGCGAGAGCAGTACGTGCGACCGGACCTGCATGACGGGTATGAGCTATCCATCGTGGGAGGGCGGCATCCGGTGGTGGAGCGGATGATGCCAAGGAAGCAGTTTATCCCGAACGACTTGTACCTAACGAGTGACGCACGCATGATGGTGCTCACGGGGCCGAACATGGCAGGGAAGTCGACGATCCTGCGACAGGTAGGGTTGATCGTTCTCCTGGCGCAGATCGGCAGCTTCGTGCCGGCGACGAAAGCTGCCATAGGGATCGTGGACCGGATCTTCACGCGAGTCGGAGCCAGCGACAATCTGGTGCGCGGCCAATCCACATTCATGGTTGAGATGGCCGAGACGAGCGCCATCCTGAATTCGGCGACGGAGCGCAGCCTGGTGCTGTTGGACGAGATCGGCCGCGGCACATCGACGTACGACGGAGTATCGATTGCATGGGCTGTAAGCGAGCACGTGCACACGAAGATCCGATGCAAGACGATCTTTGCCACGCACTACCATGAGCTGACGCAGCTGGCCGACTCACTGGAGTCGTTGCGCAACTATAATGTTGCGGTACAGGAAGCCGGTGACGAGGTGCTCTTCCTGCATCGCTTGCAACCGGGCGGCGTGGATCGGTCGTATGGTATCGAGGTCGGCCGGCTGGCGGGCCTGCCGCCTGGTGTGATCAATCGGGCGCGCGAGGTGCTCGCCTCGCTGGAAGGAGAGAAGCTCGTTAGGCACTTGACGCCTGTGTCCGGCAGAGCCAGCCAGCTCTCGCTGTTTGCCGGCGAGCTGCATCCGGCGGTCGCGCGGCTGCGCCAGGTTCGTATCGAGGAGTTGACTCCGCTTGCGGCGTTGCAGTTGCTGGACGAGTTGGCGCGGGACGCACGCGCATGAACACTGCGCCGTTATGTTTGGCGCTTATGCTCACGGCGTGCGACGCTACCGCATGGGGCGTTGCACGGACGGACACTCGGCCGGATTCATTCCCGCGCCTCATCAGCCAAAACGTTTCGTTCCACTATCCTTCAGCGCTCTACCTTCAGCGCGTCGAAGGTGACGTGACATTGCGATTACATATAGATACCAGCGGTGCTGTCGTGCGTGAATCGATCCGCGTGGTGGATCCGTCCGGACGAGTGCAATTGGATGCGGCTGCACAAGCGGGAGCACCGGCGTTGCGTTTCAGGCCGGCGATGAAGGGTGGACGGCCGCTTGCGTTCACGGTTCTATTCCCTGTGAAGTTTCGCGTCTCGCGCTGAACGACGGCGTCGGGGAGCAACGTTATGAGCAGCACCTCAGCGAGTATCGAATCCGGGGTGGAGCGGCACCGGCGGACCTATCAGTCGGTGCTGGAGACCGTTGGGTGGACGCCGCTCATCCGCCTAACGCGAGTGACTCGCGGGATCGAAGCTCCTGTCTACGGTAAAGCCGAGTTCTTCAATCCCGGCGGGTCGGTGAAGGACCGCATAGGCCTCCCCATCATCGAGCAGGCCGAACGCGAGGGGCGCCTCAAACCCGGCGGCACGATTGTGGAAGGAACGAGCGGTAACACAGGCATCGGGCTCGCTATTGCCGCGGCCCTGCGCGGCTATCGCTGTGTGTTCACCATGCCGGACAAGATGTCGCAGGAGAAAGTGCGGCTGCTCAAAGCCTTCGGCGCGGAAGTCATCGTGACGCCGACGGCGGTTCCGCCGGATCATCCGGATAACTACATCGTCACGGCGCAGCGGATCGCGACACAAACGCCGAACGCTATTCTCGCGAACCAGTTCTACAACGATGCCAATCCCGCGGCGCACTACGAAACCACCGGGCCCGAGCTGTGGGAGCAGAGCGAAGGTCGCGTTACGCATTTCGTGGCCGGTGCAGGAACGGGAGGGACAGTGACCGGCGTAGGTCGCTACCTCAAGGAAAAGAATCCGGCCATCAAAGTGATTGTGGGCGATCCACAGGGTTCTATCCTCGCGGAGCTGTGGCGCAGCCGCGGCGCGAACAGGAGCGAAGCAACCCCGTACAAGGTGGAAGGGATCGGCCAGGACAAACTCCCCGGTACGCTGGATCTCGCCGTCGTGGACGAGTTTCAGACCGTGTCGGACAAGGACGCGTTCGCGATGGCGCGTCGCCTAACGCGCGAGGAGGGTCTGTTCGTGGGAGGCTCGTCGGGCCTCATTACACATGTTGCGCTCAATGTCGCCCGGCGGCTCAACTCCCCCGACGCTTTCGTGGTGACAGTGCTTTGTGACACAGGCGAGCGCTATCTCTCCAAGCAGTTCAACGACGAGTGGATGCGCGAGAACCAGATGCTGGAGCCCGACCGCGCTACACTAGCCGATATCCTGCGCGGCAAACAAGACGGGCTGACAGTGGTTCAGACAACACCGGGTGCCACTGTGAGACAATCATTACGCCTCATGGCGCAACATGATATCTCGCAGCTTCCGGTGATGGATGGGCCGGTGTGCGTCGGCTCTGTGACTGAATCCGCGCTGTCGGCACGGGCACTGGATGACGCAAAAACGCTCGATGGTCCGGTGAGCGATGTGATGGATGCACCGCTTCCGGTGCTCGATCCGGAGATGCCGGTGGACGCCGCGACGAAAGTCTTATCCAAGGCCAATCCGGCAGTGCTGATCCAGTCCGCAGGCCGCGTACACGGCATCGTCACACGCTCGGATCTGCTCGCGTATCTGATGTCACGTTAGGCGGATGCGCATAACGGTGCTGATGGGAGGCACATCGGCTGAGCGCGATGTGTCCATCGCGTCGGGACTGCGCATTGCCAAGGCACTGCGCGCCAACGGGCACGCGGTAATTCCCTTTGACACAGCGCTCGGAGTGATCGATGCTGCCGCCGAGCAGGATCTGGCAGCAGGCGGTATGAAGCGCGAGCCGCCTGATCTGCGCGCCCTCGCCGGGATGGCACGTGAGTCGCTCTCTCCGTCACTCGGCTCCAATCCCGCCGTGCGCGATGCCGAGGTCGTTTTCCTCGCCTTGCACGGCGGCCAAGGTGAGGATGGGACGATCCAGGCATTACTCGATCTGTCGGGCGTCACCTATACCGGAAGCGGGCACCTGGCGAGCGCTCTGGCGATGGATAAGGAATTGTCCAAGCAGTTGTTTCGCGCAACAGGTGTGGCGACCGCCGATTGGCTGATGGCCCCGGCGAGCGCCGAAGAAGTGCGGCGAAGGCTGAGCTTTCCTGTGATTGTGAAACCGTCGAAACAAGGCTCGACCGTGGGCCTAACGCTCGTTAGGCAGCCCTCGATGCTCGCCGCAGCTGTGCAAGAGGCCCTACTTTACGATGACGAAGTGATGATCGAGGCCTTCATTCCCGGCCGCGAGCTGACTGTAGGAATCCTGGGTGACGAGGCTCTCCCCGTAGGCGAGATCGTCCCGCAGCACGAGATATACGACTACGAGTGCAAGTACACGGCAGGGATGGCGCTGGAGCAATTCCCCGCGGACATTCCCTCACAGCAGAGCGTGGAACTGCAGGACGCGGCGCTCAAAGCATTTCGCGCACTCAAGCTACGCGGCTATGCACGCATCGATTTCAGACTGCATCCCGATGGTGTCCCCTACTGCCTTGAGGCCAACACCCTTCCGGGAATGACCGAGCTAAGCCTTATTCCTCAAGCGGCCCAAGCGGCCGGGATCTCATTCGCGGAACTTTGCGAACGGATCGTCCGTCTCGCTCTCCAAACGCGCTCAGCCACATGAGTTCTGCCCCTCCACTCGCGGCGGCTCTGGCCGGTGTCCCGGTCGCAATACAACAGCTCGGGGTATGGGGCGGACGGAGACAGCTATTCATCAAGTTCGCCGGCCCTGCGGAAACAGCGATGATGTACACGGCCGACGCATTGGTACGGGAGATAAAACGCGCGCTGGAAAAGAGCCGCGTACATTCGATCTGTGTCACGGGCCGCGACGCGCTCGCGAACGACGTATTTCTCATGGCGACGCTGGAACAGCTCGGCAGCGATATCCCGGTTATGGTAGAGACCGACGGCCAAAGACCGAGCGTAGTCGAGAAGTTGCGACCTTTCATTCAACTGTTGCAGGTGAGCGTGGAAACCTCGATCGAGCACGCGGCGCTGGAGCGAGTTGGCGAGACTCTCATGATATGCGACCGGCTCGGTCTCGAAAGTGGACTTGCGGTCCTTGGCCGTGATGCGGCCAGTGACTCCGATTATCTGAGGATCGTCGACCACGCGGTGCGGGCCAATGCCAA
>JBQTJS010000165.1:0-1828 GCA_052386875.1 Gemmatimonadaceae bacterium | reverse complement strand
TTTTATCGGCGCGAGATGGGGATCGATGCGAGTGGTTCACGCCTCTGGGAGCTGGTCGCTGACGATCTGAGCCGGACCGATCGTGGCCGGGAGGACTTGGAACGGATTGTTATGGTCCTGGCTCGGCGGCGTGCCTCGTCGCGGGAGTTCTTCGCGACGTCAGCCGGGGAGTGGGAGCGGATGCGCGCCGAGATTTACGGTGATCGCTCCTCGCTCATTGGATTGCTGGGTGGGTGGGACGATGGTTGGGTGGTGGGTGACCTGGGCTGCGGGACGGGACACCTAACGATGCTCGTGGCTCCGTTCGTGAAGCACGTCATCGCGGTGGATGCGGCGGCTGAGATGCTCGATATCGCACGAGAGCGTGCGGTCTCGCAGCCGAACGTCGAGTTCCGCACCGGCGAGCTGGAGCGGCTACCGCTCGACGACTGTTCCTTGGATGTGGTGCTGTTTGCGCTCGTGCTGCAGAACGTAGCTGAGCCGGAGCAAGCGGTTCGTGAAGCCTCTCGTGTGCTGCGTCCCGCGGGGCGGATGCTCATCATAGATGCTATGCCGCACGATCGAGAAGAGCTGCGTCGCGCGTTAGGCAACGTCTGGCAGGGGTTCTCGCGCGAGCAAATAGCGGGCTGGTGTGCTGCAGCCGGTTTCCGGACGCCGCGTTATGTTTCCCTGCCGCTCGACCCTGCGGCTCGCGGGCCCGCTCTTTTTGTCGCCACTTCACGGCGACCTTAGCTCTCAATCCTCCGACCTGCTTTATGTCTACGACTATGCGTCCCGGCATCCTCAAGACGCCGCTCGATCGGCCCGCGTTCAAGGTGAAGGATCTGTCACTCGCGGCGTGGGGCCGCAATGAGATCCGGCTCGCAGAGCACGAGATGCCCGGGCTGATGGCGATCCGCGCTGAATATGGCGCTGCACAGCCGCTTGCCGGCGCCAAGATAATGGGCTCCTTGCACATGACGGTGCAGACAGCCGTGCTCATCGAGACGCTACAGGCGTTAGGCGCCGATGTGCGCTGGGTGTCGTGCAATATCTTCTCGACTCAGGATCACGCCGCGGCGGCTGTCGTCGTGGGTCCGGCCGGCACGCCCGAGGACCCGCGTGGTGTAGCCGTCTTCGCCTGGAAGGGAGAGACACTCGAAGAATACTGGTGGTGCACAGAGCAAGCGCTCATGTGGCCGGACGGCTCCGGCCCTAACCTGCTGCTGGATGACGGTGGAGACGCAACGCTGCTGGTGCACCGGGGAGCCGATTTCGAAGCGTTAGGCAAGGTCCCCGAGTTCGCTGCGGCCAGCGAGCCGGAAGAATGGGGAGTCATCCTGGATCTGCTGCGAGCCGAGCAGCGCAAGGAGGGGGGCGGCGAACGCTGGACGAGGGTAGCGTCCGGAATCCGCGGCGTGTCGGAGGAAACGACGACGGGGGTGCATCGGCTCTATGAGATGATGCAGAACGGAACCCTACGCTTTCCGGCGATCAACGTGAATGACTCGGTAACGAAGTCGAAATTCGACAACATCTATGGCTGCCGGCACTCGGTAATCGATGGCCTGAACCGCGCGACGGATGTGATGCTGAGCGGTAAGGTTGCGGTGGTGTGCGGCTATGGTGAGGTAGGGAAGGGATGCGCGCAGGCGCTGCGCGGACAAGGGGCGCGAGTAGTCGTCACCGAGATCGATCCGATCTGCGCGCTCCAGGCAGCGATGGAAGGGTACGAAGTAAAGACTGTGGAGGACGTCGTTGAACTCGCAGACATCTTCATTACGGCGACAGGGAACAAGGACGTCATTACTGTCGACCACATGCGGCGCATGAAGGACAAGGCAATCGT
>JBQTJS010000164.1:0-9893 GCA_052386875.1 Gemmatimonadaceae bacterium | reverse complement strand
GCGAAGCGGCGCAACTCGGAAGCAAACGCGCGGAACACGGCCTCGAAGGCGGCCGCATCACCGTTGCGCAGCTGAGCCGCCCACTCGCTGCACGAGGCGACGTCCGCGTGAGGCGCCGCTCTGCCATTGCGCTTTGCGGCCACGCTATTCGATGCCATCGGCGATATCCCGCGCCACGCGCTCAGCGAATTGGGAAGTCGAGCAGGGGCGTGTTCCGTTGAGCACGAGGTCAGCCGTCCGCAAGCCGTCCGAGAAGGCACGTTCAACGGCTCGCTCGATCGCCAGCGCCTCCCTTTCCAGCGCGAAGGAATGGCGCAACATCATGGCGACGCTGAGGATCATCCCGCTGGGATTGGCAGCTCCCGTCCCCGCGATGTCCGGGGCCGAGCCGTGTATCGGTTCATACAACCCGGCGCGCAAGGCGGGCCCGGCGGCTCGAGGGGAACCTAACGAGGCAGAGGGAAGCAGGCCGATCGAACCGGCCAGCATGGACGCTTCGTCGGTGAGGATATCACCGAACATGTTCTCGGTCACAAGCACATCGAAACGCGAGGGGGCGCGCAGGAGATGCATGGCGCAGGCATCGACCAGGACGTGCTCCAGCGCCACCTCGGGAAACTCGGCTTGCATAACGCGAGTCGTGACCTCGCGCCAGAGCCGCGAGCTTTCGAGCACGTTAGCCTTATCCACCGAGACGAGCCGGCCGCGCCGGCGCCGGGCGATGCCGGCAGCTTCGCGCACCACGCGCTCGATCTCTCCTGTAGTGTAGGTGCAACCGTCGTGCGCCGTCTCGGAGCCGTCGTCGCCCTTGTCGCGTCGCTTCTCGCCAAAGTAGATGCCTCCCGTCAGCTCGCGCACGAATACGAGATCGACGCCCGCGAGACGTTCCGGCCGCAACGGCGAAACATCCACGAGCGAGTCGAGCACGCGTACCGGCCGCAGATTGGCGTAGACGCCAAGGTGCCTGCGCAGTCGCAGCAGCCCAGCTTCCGGCCGTTCGGGGCCCGCGCAGGCATCCCAGCGGGGGCCGCCGACCGCGCCTAACAAGACGGCGTGCGCCGTCGAGACGAGAGAGCGAGTAGCGGGCGGAAACGGATCGCCGCCGGCGTCCACTGCGGCGCCGCCCAGGCGCCCCTCGCGCAGCTCGAAATCATGTCCGAAGCGATGCGCGACGGCATTGAGGGCGCCGACGCCTGCGGCCATCACCTCAGGGCCGACGCCGTCGCCCGGGAGCAGAGCGATCACGGCCCTCATGGCTGGCGGCTCCGGGTGTGCACGACGTCTCTCATGTTGTGCTCACGCGCGCCGGATGCACGCGTTCGTACAGCGCGATCTCGGCATCGGCGGAAAGCAGGAATCCAAGCTCGTCGACCCCGTCGAGGAGGCACCGCTTGGAGAACTGATCGATGGCGAAGGGCCATGCCGGGCCGCCGCCGAGCGCAAGCGCCTGCCTAACGAGATCGATGGATAACTGTGCATTCGCGTCGCGAGTGATTGCGGCGGCGAGATCGCCGTGCGCCGTTGCGTCGAGCGCCACCGGGAGCAGGCCGTTCTTGAGTGCGTTGGCGCGGAAGATGTCGGCGAAGGAGCGGGCGACGATGGCTTTGAAACCGAAGTCGAGCAAGGCCCAGGGCGCGTGCTCGCGTGACGATCCGCACCCGAAGTTGCGGCCCACGACGAGAACACGCGACGCGCCGGCACGCGGTCCGTTCAGCGGAAAATCGCCGTTAGGCGTGCCGTCGTCCGAGTAGCGCCAATCGGCGAAGAGCGCGGCGCCCAATCCTGTGCGGCCGGTCGTCGTAAGATAGCGCGCCGGGATGATCTGGTCCGTATCGATGTCGTCGCGCAGGAGCAGCAGGGCTGACGACGTGAGTGTGGTGAATTCGTTCATGATTGAAGCAGAGTACGCGGGTCGGTAATCACGCCGCGAACGGCGCTTGCAGCTGCCGTCAACGGACTCGCGAGGAAGGTGCGGCCGCCCTTCCCCTGGCGTCCTTGGAAGTTGCGATTGCTCGTGCTCACGGCGTACTCACCGGCGGCGAGTCTGTCGCCGTTCATCGCGATGCACATGGAGCAGCCGCTCTCGCGCCATTCCGCGCCGGCCGCGCGGAAGATGTGGTGCAGGCCCTCCGCCTCCGCGTCGCGCTTGACCTCCTGCGAGCCGGGAACGACCAGCATCCGCACGTTAGGCGCCACGTGCGCCCCGCGCAGCAACCGCGCAGCCGCCCGCAGGTCGCTCAGGCGCGAGTTCGTGCAGCTTCCCAGAAAGACGACGTCGACGCGATGTCCCAGGAGCGGCCGTCCCGGTTCGATTGCCATATAGCGTAAAGCCTGCTCGAGTTGCCGGCGATCGCCGAGGTCCACCGCGTTAGGCGCCGGTACGGGCTCGCCGATCGGGATCGTCATGCCCGGATTGATGCCGTAGGAGATCATCGGCGTGAGCCCATCGGCGTCCATGCTCACGCTGCGGTCGTAGGCTGCTCCCTCGTCGCTCGGCAGCCTGCGCCACTGCGCCAGCGCATCTTCCCATGCCCTCTCGCGTGGTGCGTGCGGCCGGCCGGTGAGGTACTGGAACGTAGTCTCGTCAGGCGCGATTAGTCCGGCGCGGGCGCCGGCTTCGATGGACATGTTGCAGACAGTCATGCGCCCTTCAATGTCGAGCGCGCGGATCGCCGAGCCCGTGTATTCGACGACGTGTCCCGTCGCGCCGGCGATACCGATGCGGGCAATGACGGCGAGGATCACATCTTTCGCCGAGACGCCTACGCCCAAACGGCCTTCTACGCGTATTTCCAGCGAGAGAGAGCGCCGCTGCAGCAGGCATTGCGTTGCCAGAACGTGGCCGACCTCCGAAGTACCGATGCCGAACGCGAGCGCGCCGAAGGCTCCGTGCGTGCTTGTATGCGAGTCACCGCACACGATCACCATGCCGGGCTGCGTGAGCCCCAGCTCCGGACCGATGACATGGACGATGCCGCGCCGCGCACTCGTCATGGAAAACAGCGGGACAGCGAAGTCGCGGCAGTTGGCTTCCAACTGTGCGAGTTGTGCCGCCGCAGCGGCTTCGACGATCGGGAGCCGCCCGGCGCCGGAGGTCTCCGCGGTCGGCGTAGAGTGATCCATCGTTGCCAGAGTGAGGTCCGGCCTGCGCACACGCAAACCGCGCGCGCGAAGCTCGCTGAATGCCTGGGGCGACGTGACCTCGTGCACGAGGTGCAGATCTACGAAGAGCAGGGCCGGGCTTTCCCCGGTCTCCGCGCGCACGATGTGACTCCGCCAGATCTTCTCCGCCAGAGTGCGCGGCGGCGCTGCGGCGCGCGTTAGGCTCATGCTACACTCTCGGCGCGTCGCTCGAGTGTGATTCGCCGGCCGCGCACATCCGCCAGTATCGCTTCGATGTCTCCCTCGCAGATTGTCTTCTTGCGATCGGCAACGGATTTGAAGCGCGTGAACGTGGCGGCGAGCTCCTCGTCGCTCAGTGCATGGCCGGCTTGCTCGAGGTAGTGGCGTAGCGCATGCCGGCCGGAGTGTCTGCCGAGCACGAGGCGCGACCCGTCGGCCCCAACCAGCGCGGCGTCCATGATCTCGTACGTCAGCCGGTGCTTGAGCACGCCGTCCTGATGGATCCCTGCCTCGTGGGCGAAGGCGTTGGCACCCACGACTGCCTTGTTAGGCGGAACCAACGTACCGGTGCAACGGGCGACAAGGCGTGAGGCACTAGCCAGCTCGCGAGTATTCACGCGAGTGGCGGCGCCGAAGAAGGCGCGGCGCGTGTGCAGCGCCATCACGACCTCCTCGAGCGCGGCATTACCGGCGCGTTCGCCGATGCCATTCACAGTGCACTCGACCTGACGAGCACCGGCCCGGATGCCGGCCAGCGAGTTCGCCACGGCGAGCCCCAGATCGTCGTGGCAGTGAGCCGAGACGATGACATGATCGTGGGTTGCGGCGAGTCGGCATACTCGCTCGATGAGATCGAAGTACTCGTCAGGCGTGGCGTACCCTACTGTATCCGGCATATTCACGACACAGGCGCCGGCTTCGATGACGGCTGCGACAACTTCCTGCAGGAACGACGGGACCGAGCGCGCAGCGTCCTCCGCGGAGAACTCGACTTCGGCACATTGCGATCGCGCGAAGGCGACCATGCGGTGCGCTGTATCCAGGACCTGAGCGTGAGTCATCTGCAGTTTATGCTCGAGGTGGATCTCGGAAGTGGCGAGGAAGATGTGCACGCGGCCGCGTGCGGCTGTCTCGACGGCGGAGGCACAGCGCTCGATATCATGCTCGTTGGCTCGCGCCAGGCCGCAAATTACCGCGGCGTTAGGCTGGTTCCCAACGACTTCGGCGACTGAGCGGACGGCTTCCCAGTCGCCACGCGACGCCGCGGGGAAACCGGCTTCTATGACGTCGACGCCCAGCCTGGCGAGCTGCTGCGCGACCTCCAGCTTCTCGGAGGACGTCATCGTACAGCCCGGCGCCTGCTCGCCGTCGCGTAGCGTCGTGTCAAAAACGCGGACGGTGTCGTAATCAGGCCGCGCACCTTCGCCCGTTCCGGAGCGTGGTACGTCCGCATCCGAATTCGGGGTCATACAGCAGCCTGCGCTTGTCCCGGCCTTACGTCCTTCGCCTGAATGAAAGGCATCATCCGCCGCAGGTCTCTGCCGACTCGTTCGATGAGGTGCTCGGCATCGCGGCGGCGCGCGCACTCGAAGTTGGGCCGTCCGCTCGCGTTCTCCGCGATCCACTCACGCGCGAATGATCCGTCGCGTATTCGCTCGAGCAAGTTGCGCATCGTTGCGCGCGTCTGGTCCGTGACCAGCTGCGGTCCGGCCACGTAGTCTCCGTACTCGGCGGTATCGGAGACCGAGTAGCGCATGTAATTGAGTCCGCCTTGATACATCAGGTCGACGATCAGTTTCAGTTCGTGCAGGCATTCGAAGTACGCCAGCTCCGGGCGGTAGCCCGCATCCACGAGCGTTTCGAAGCCCGCCTTGACCAGGGCGGACACGCCGCCGCAGAGCACTGCCTGCTCGCCGAACAGGTCCGTCTCGGTCTCTTCGGCGAAGCTCGTTTCGAGGACTCCGGCGCGGGTGGCGCCTAACGCGCTGGCGTAGGCGAGCGCGTCTTCGCGTGCATGGCCTGAGGCATCCTGCTGCACGGCAAGCAGGGCGGGGACTCCTCCTCCCTGCTGGAAGACTTCGCGGACGCGGTGGCCGGGAGCCTTGGGTGCCACCATGCTCACGTCGACGCCGGCGGGCGGCGCGATCTCTCCGAAGTGCACGTTGAAGCCGTGCGCGAACATGAGGGTTTTGCCCGGCGTTAGGTGCTCGCGGATATGCGCATCGAAGACGTGGCGCTGGACCGTATCGGGGACGAGCAGCATGATCATATCGGCTTGGCGAGCCGCGTCGGCCACGCTGCTGACGTTTAGCCCTGCGCCCCTCGCCTTGGCGGCGCTGCCGGATCCGCTGTACAGACCCACGCGTACGTCGAGTCCGGAGTCGCGCAGGTTCAGGGCGTGCGCGTGTCCCTGGCTGCCGAAGCCGATGATGGCGATCCGGCGATGCCGGAGCCGCTCGAGGTCGGCGTCGGCGTCGTAGAAGAGACGCGGCCGCGATGAACCGTTAGGCTGCTTCATAGTCACCGGCTCCGTCGGCTTGCCAGTTTGTGGGGAGCGCGGCTGCCGGCCCCGGGTGTGATCGGGCATGTTGCGGTGTCGGCCCGGCGCTCTCGGCGGCGGCGTTGTCCACCGCCATGGCGATGCGCCCCGAGCGCGCCAGCTCCCTGATCTCGAAGCTCTGCAGGCGTTGCACGAGCGAGGAGACGCGCTCCGGTGTGTCCATGGCGGAGACGATCATCGTGGTTCTGGTGAGCCCGAGCAGGCGCGCGGAGTACTCGCCGGCGATCGTCACCAGTTCGCCCAGGCGCGCCGCCGGGGCCGCGACACGCACGAGGCACATCTCGCGTTCCACGGATCGCTGGCTGGTGATGTCGCGGACCATAGCCACGTCGATCAGGCGCTCGAGCTGCCTAACGACGTGCTCCACGCTGTCGCGCTCCACGACGACCGTGATACGGCTGAGCGCCGGGTTTTCTGTGGTGCCGACTGTGAGCGAGTGGATATTGATGGCGCGCCGCCGGAACAGACTCACCGCGCGATTCAGCACGCCGGGACGGTCGTGGACCAGGGCAACTACAGTGTGCAACACGGGACGTATCTCCTTTGCCGGTTTACGAGACTGCAGGCTCGCGGATCATCTCGCCGATGCTGGATCCGGGCGGGACGAGCGGATACACGTTCACTTCGCGTTCGACGCGGAAGTCGATTACAACGGGGCCTTGGTGGCGCCATGCTTCTGCCAGGGCTCCTGCCACTTGGTGTTTGTGCTCGACGGTGATGCCGCGCACGCCGTACGCCTCGGCGAGGAGCGCGAAATCGGGGCCTGAGAGCGGCGTGTGGCTGTAGCGGCGTCCTTCGAACAGCTCCTGCCATTGGCGGACCATTCCGAGGTAGCCGTTGTTGACGATCGCGATCTTGATGTTCGTTAGGCATTCCTGGCGGATGGTGGCCAGTTCCTGGTTGGTCATTTGAAAGCCGCCGTCGCCGACGATGGCCCAGATCGTCTCGTGCGGATGCGCTATGGCCGCACCTAACGCCGCCGGCACGGCGAAGCCCATGGTGCCGGCCCCGCCGCTGGTGATGTGCGCCCGCGGCCGCACCCACTCGAGGAGCTGCGCGGCCCACATTTGGTGCTGACCGACGTCGGTGATGACGCGATGACTGCCGTGCCGCCGCAGCGCGGCATTGAGCGCGGCATACACGTCGTGCGGCATGAGCTGCGCTGTCTGCGGCCGGCGGCGGTATGCCTGACGCGGCTCGTGCAGAGCCTGCGTGGCGCGGATGTGGTCCAGCCATGCGACATGACGGCAGCCTGGCTGCCGATCCAGGATGCAGCGAAGAACTTGGCGTGCGTCGCCGACGATTCCCACGACGACGGGGATGATCTTGCCGATCTCCGATGCGTCTATATCGATGTGAATGACTCTGGCTTTGGGGGCGAAGGTCGCCGCCTTGCCGGTGACGCGGTCGTCGAAGCGGCTGCCGATGTTGAGCAGGACGTCACACTCCTGCAGCGCGCGATTGACATGCACCCAGCCGTGCATCCCGGGCATGCCTAACGCGAGAGGATGATCGTCGGGGAAGACTCCCTGGCCCTGCAGCGTGGTGACGACCGGGATCCCGGTGCGCTCGGCAAGCTCGCGCAGCTCATCCGCGGCACCGGAGAACGCCACACCGCTGCCGGCGAGGATGAGCGGCCGGCGCGCCTCGGCCAGCAGCACCAGTGCCGCGGCGATCGCCGCCTCGTCGATCGCATAACGAGGACATGTCGCAGGCGGCGCAATTCCGTCCGGCCCCCAGTCCGGCACCATGCGAGCCTGCTGCGCATCCTTCGTGACGTCGATGACGACCGGTCCCGGCCGTCCCGACCTGGCGATGTGGAACGCCTCGCGAAAGACGGGAGCCAACTCGCGCACGTCAGTGACTAGATAGCTGTGCTTCGTGATGGGGATCGTGATCCCGGTAATGTCCGTCTCCTGGAACGCATCGGTGCCGAGGAGCTTGCTGGAGACTTGTCCGGTGATAGCCACGAGCGGCGTGCTGTCCATCCACGCGTTGGCGATCGGAGTGACGAGATTGGTGGCGCCGGGGCCCGACGTGCCGACACATACGCCCACAGTGTTGCGTACACGTGCATAACCTTCCGCGGCATGGCCGGCCCCTTGCTCGTGGCGACAGAGCACGTGGCGCAGGCGGTCGCGATACTCCCACATCGCGTGATAGAACGGCATGATCGCCCCGCCGGGGATGCCGAACATCACGTCCACTCCCTCGCGCAACAAAGCCTCGCACATGATCTGTGCGCCTGTGCGCGTGGCATCGCCGTCGGCTGCGGCAGGCGTCTGCGTCATGCGAGCACAGCGCCGCGACTGGCGTTGGTGACCTGGCGCGCATAACGAGCGAGCCAACCCCTGTCGAAGCGCGGCGGGCGCGCGCTGCCGTTTGTCAGCCGGCGTTCCTCGAGAGCTGCAGCGTCCAGCTCCACTCCAAGCGATCGCGCGCCGATGTCGATGGCGATCGTATCTCCGTCCCGCAGCAGTCCGATCGGCCCCCCTTCGGCCGCTTCCGGTGATATGTGGCCGATGCACAGTCCGCGAGTTCCACCGGAGAAGCGGCCGTCGGTGATAAGCGCGACGGACCCGCCTAACGGCATCCCCTTGAGCATGCTTGTGAGAGTGAGCATCTCGCGCATGCCCGGCCCGCCGCGCGGCCCTTCGTAGCGCACGACCACGACCTCGCCGGCGGCGATGAGCCCGTCGATCAGCGCGCGCACGGCGTCATCCTCGCAGTCGAACACGCGCGCCGGCCCGCGGAATGTCGTCTCATGCTGCTCTACGGCGCCGACCTTCACCACGCTCCCCTCAGGCGCCAGGTTGCCGAACAACACGCACAGAGCACCGCGCTGCGAGTGCGGCCGCTCCACCGACCGGATGCACGCCGGGTTACGATTGCACGCATACCGTAGCTGCTCGCCTAACGTGCTGCCGCCGCCGGCGACCACGCGCGCGCCGAGGTCGAGCACCCCAGGTAGGCGCGCCAACTCCTTGAGGATCGCGCTGACACCGCCGGAGTCGTGTACGTCTTCCACGTGCCACTGGCGTTCGCCGTCCCAGGCCGGCGAGACCTTCGTCAGGTGGGGGACGCGCTCGGCGACCTCGTTCAGTCGCTCGAGCGGGTAGTCGACGCCCGCTTCGTGCGCCAGGGCGAGCACATGCAGCACTGTGTTCGTGGACCCGCCCATTGCAACATCCAACGCCATGGCGTTGTCGATCGCCGCGGGCGTGACTATGTCGCGGAACGAGATGTCTGCGTGAATCAGGCGCACCAACGCCTGCGCCGCGTTACAGACCAGCGAGCGGCGCTCCTGCGACGTGGCAAGGACGGTGCCGTTGCCGGGAAGCGCTATGCCTAACGCCTCGCACAGGCAGTTCATGGAGTTGGCCGTGAACATGCCGCTGCAACTGCCGCATGTGGGGCACCCGTTCAGCTCCAGCTCGGCGAGACGCGCGTCATCGATCGTCCCCGCGGCCCGAGCGCCGACCCCCTCGAACACGGAGATGAGATCGACGCTCGTGCCGTCGCGCAACTTGCCGGCGCGCATTGCGCCGCCGGAGACGAAAACCGTCGGAATGTTGACGCGCGCCGCCCCCATCAACATCCCGGGGACAATCTTGTCGCAGTTGGGGATGCACAGCATGCCGTCGAAGCAATGCGCCGAAGCCATCGTTTCCACGGCATCGGCGATCAGCTCGCGCGAGGGGAGGGAGTAGTGCATCCCCGCGTGACCCATAACGATGCCGTCGTCGACGCCGATCGTGTTGAACTCGAAGGGAATCGCCCCGGCTTCTCGTAAGGCGTCCTTGGCGATGCGACCGAACTCCTGCAGGTGCACGTGACCGGGGACGATGTCGACGTACGAGTTGCAGACGGCGACAAACGGCTTGTCGAAGTCGGCCCGCTCACGGATCTGCCCGGTGGCACGCAGCAGAGCGCGGTGCGGCGCGCGAGTAAAGCCTCGTTTGATCGTGTCGGATCGCATGCAGTTGTTAGGCGGCGTATCGAGTCGGGTTCGTGGGCGCTGGAGACTACAAAAAAGGCCCCGTCCGTATCCGGAGGGGCCTCGTCGGCTCGTCTACGCCCCTCTCCGTCTGGGAGGGGCAGTCGCTGCGGCTACGTCACCGCTGTCGCGCGCCCCAGTTCCGAAACGCCAATTACTACCGCGAGGAGAATCGCGATAAGTCGGCCGAGGCTAAGTCGAAGTGAAAGGCGG
>JBQTJS010000163.1:0-3982 GCA_052386875.1 Gemmatimonadaceae bacterium | reverse complement strand
GCAACGCTATCGGCTTCGTTGTCACGTGCGTGCTTTTCACTCAGGATGCGGCCGCGCAGGCCTGGTCGTATCCTGCATTCCAGACGCCGCGGATCGTGAACCGCGAATTCAACGTCGGTGTCGCGGATGGCGGTGTGGCAGGGGTGAGCGCAGTGTTCCAGTGGCGCGAGCAGACCGGGTCGCGCGTACAACTATCGCTCGACGCAGGTTTCGCAGATCCCGACCGCACTTACTCGACCACTGTGTTCGCGGGGGGACAGTTGGCCTATCAACTGGCGTTCGCCAATGCAGAGACGCCGCTCGATTTCCTGCTCACTGCGGGACTCAACGCCGCGATCAACAAGCAGTCTCTCTTCCGCGTGCCGTTCGGGGTCGTGGCAGGGCACCGCTTCCCGCTGGAAGGGGACCTCGCAATCACGCCGTTCGTGCACCCGCGCGTCTCGTTCGACTTGTGCGGCAAGTGCGCGAAGGAGTCGGAGATCGGGCTCACATTCGATCTTGGCGCGAGCCTCGAGGTGACGCGTTCGTTGGCCTTGCGCGCGAGCGCCTTCTTTGGCGGCTCGGACCTCTTTGACGACGACGGTTTTGGGATCTCGCTGGCGTGGACGCCGCATCAACTGGCTGCAGGCCGGAGGTCGCCTCGCGGCGCTCGTTAGGAGCGCGCCAGCAGCTCCGCGACCATCTCATAAAACCGCTCAGCTGCGCCGAGTCCGGATTGGACCACCGAACGCGCCGCCGCGGCGGCGACCTCGTTAGGTGAGCGCCAGCAGCTCCGCGACCATCTCATAAGACCGCTCGGCTGCGCCGAGTCCGGATTGGACCACCGAACGCGCCGCCGCGCCGGCCGCCTCGCGCGCCGGGGGATCGCCGAGCCAACGTATCACGCAGGCGGCTAGCCCGTTAGGCGTGCTCACGCCTTGCGCCGCCCCCGCGGCGAGCAGCACTGCTGCGTCGGCGCTGTCGCCATGCCGCGGGCCGAAGACCACGGGGACCCCGAACGCGGCAGGCTCCAGCACCGAATGCAGCCCGGCGGCGTGAAACCCGCCGCCGATGAACGCGCACGTCGCCGGAGCGTACAGCTCGCCGAGCACGCCGACCCTGTCGATCAGCACTACGTCGGCGTGGGCCGACGCCCCGGGGGGGAGCGCGCCGAGCCGCGCCACAGCCAGACCGGCACGCTCGGCCCGGCGCTCCACGGGTCGCAGATTGTCTACCGTCGGCTCGTGTGGGGCGATGATGAGGCGTGCTTTAGACACGGATCCGCGGACACGCTCCCACGCTGGAAGCAGCACGTCCTCGTCAGGCGGCCATGTCGAGCCCGCGACGAGCGTTGGCCTCCCTGAGGCGAGAGGGCCCAGCAGCGGACCGTCCGGCCGCGCCGCGCGCGCGCGGGCCCACACCTGGTCGTAGCGCGTGTCTCCGGTGACGCGCACTCGCTCGGCGTGAGCGCCTAACGCCACCAAACGGTCTGCGTCAGCGCCTGTGATCGCACCTATCCTGTCCAGACGTTGATACGCCTCGGATAGGAGCGCCAACGCCATGCGGCCGCGGCGCGACGAGCCCGGCGCGAGAGTCCCGCTGATGAGGCCCAGGCGCACGCCGCGCGCGGCAGCTTCGCTCACCAGCGTCGGCCAGACATCCAGCTTGCTGAACACTATGGCCGTCGGCCGCAACGCGTCGAGCGCCCGGCGCACATCCGAGACAGTATCGATAGGGATGTAGTCGCGCAGGTCTGCCGGGACCGATGCTGCGAAACGCTCGGCGCTCGGCGAGAAGAATGTGTAGACGATCTGCACATCGGGACGCCGCTCCCGGACGCGCTCGAGAACCACGCGAGCCTGCAGCCCTTCGCCGACAGACGGAGCGTGCATCCATAGCAGCGGGCGTGTTGCATCGCGCCGCGTAGCGGCCCACGCCTCGAACCGCTCGACGAGGCCACGGCGACCCGCGAGAGCGCGCCACAACTTGCGCTCGGAGCGAGGAGCGAGCGCCACCAACGCTCGGGCGATGCGCCCGGCCCCTGCATAGGCGGCGCCGAGCAGGGTCTTCATGCGGGCGGCCTGCCTAACGAGGACCGGCGGCCGCGACGGCTCTGTCGAGCACCTGACGCATTACGGCAATGGGAACGACACCTCGCAGCACCTCTCCGCCGACCAGAAACGTAGGCGTGGACTGCGCCCCGGCCGTGCGGGCACGGTCCTCATCAGCGGCGATCAGCGACAGCATTGTGTGGCCGTCGCGGCACTCCTTGTGTGCAGCGGCGTCGAGCCCGGTCGCGCGTGCCAGCGAGTCCAGCACGTTCGTGGCATCATCGAGGTCCTGCCAGCGCTTCTGTGTGGCCAATAACGCGTCATGATAGGGCCAGAATCTCTGCTGCACGCCGGCGCACAGCGCAGCCTCGGCTGTAGGCACCGCATGCCGATGCTGGCCTAACGGGTAGTTGATATATGCCATGCGCACCTTCCCCGATTCGACATACTCGCGCCGGATCAGTTCACCCGATTCATCGTGCCACTGCTTGCAGTACGGGCATTGAAAATCGCTGACCACGATAAACCAGGTTGCCGCGCTCGGCTGACCCATGATGCGCGCCGAGTCTGCCTTTGCCGTACTTGGTTCCAGCGGCGTCGTCACAGGTGCACTCCCAGGAACGGAGTCGAACGTGCGCTCGTTCGTTGCAGCTTGACGTTCCCCGGCACATGAAAACGTCACCAGAGCGGCGACTACGCCACCAAGCTGCGTGTGGAGACCTGACATCAAACGCCGTGCTAGCGTGAAGGCAATTTCTGCGGTGCGTGCGCGGTATATTTCAACTAGTTGGGTCATAGTTAGGTGCACGGCGCCGGCTTGCAAAACTGCCGGCGATCTCGCCACGTAAGCTAGTGCCTCCGCCGGAGCGCTGGCGATACGGTCCTCCGGTCTTTCAGCTTTCGCGCAGTGATCCAACTCCTGAGCCTCGTACTGCAACTGCAACTCCCGGCGCCCCCGCGCGGCTACTCGCCGGATGCCGCCGATATCGTCGTGGACGCGGCTGGTGTTCTGCGCGCGGACGCTGTGCAGCGGATCAATCGCATCGCGTTCCACATAAAGCGGAAATCGGGGGGAGAACTTGCAGTCGTGACGCTCCCCGATTTGGCCGGCCGCACGAGCGAAGAGATCGCGTTGCGGATTGGACGAGAGTGGGGGATCGGTGCCGACACTGACATCGGCGATCGTGCGCGCAATGCCGGAGTGGTAGTCCTGCTGGTTCCGAAGGAGACTAGTGGCGACGGTCGCGGTTATATCCGCATCGAGACCGGGCGCGGCGCAGAGGGCTTCATTACGGACGGTCGCGCGGGCGCGATGCGTGACGAAGCGCTCCCCGCGTTCAGAGCGGGCGACTACAGCGCTGGGATAGAACTGATAGCCCTGCGCGTGGCTCAGCGTTATGCGGATGAATTCGGCTTTGCGTTAGATACGGCATTCGTCGCGCCACGCGTCGAGCGCCCAGCGCGAGAGCCCGCCGGCGGGGGCGGGGGCGGGGGCAGGGGCGGGGGCAGGGGCGTACCGCCGGCTGTCGTACTTTTTTTGATCGTGCTTGCGCTCGCCGTCACGACAAGAGCTGCCGCGCGGAAAGGGCGTGGCGGCTGGGTCGTGCTCCCACCAATGTATGGGCACCGGCGCTCACGCAGCTCGGGGGTCGGCGGGTTTGGCGGATTCGGCGACAGTGGTTGGAGCGGAGGGGGCGGGGGGTTCGGGGGCTTCGGAGGGGGTGGAGGATTCAGCGGCGGTGGTGCCGGCGGGAGCTGGTAACGGGGAGGTCCATGACGCTAGAGGAACTCGTTAGGCAGATCGTCCATGCCCATGGTGACGCGTTGCGCGCCGTGGCGCTCTACGGATCCGCGGCCCGCGGCGGGGCCGAGCACTCCTCGGCCAAGTCCGATTACAACGTGCTGGTGCTCGTTTCGAGCCTTCCGCTCGACGCTCTGCGCCGCGAAGGTCC
>JBQTJS010000162.1:0-2448 GCA_052386875.1 Gemmatimonadaceae bacterium | reverse complement strand
ACGCGCGCACTCCCTCGGCAAAATCGTGCGTGTAACCGGCTTCTCGCTGCAGCGCCTCTTCTACCTGGAGCTGGCGCTCCAGGTTGTTGGCCAGCGACTCGTTGAGCGCCCGCTTCGTCAGCCCTAGGGCACGCGTCGGCTGAGTGGCGAGGTGCTGCGCCAACTTCCGGGCGCGTGCGAGCAGCTCCGGGGCATCGACGACTTCCCAGATGAGGCCCCAATCGCGTGCCTGCTCGGCAGACACCTTTTCGCCTAACAACGCCATGCCTGAGGCACGCGCAAAGCCGCCGAGGCGCGGCAGGAAGAAGGTCCCGGAGCTGTCGGGAATGAGGCCGATCTTGCAGAAAGCTTGCACGAAGGCCGCTTCACGCGCGGCGAGCACGATGTCGCAGGCCAGGGCGAGGTTGGCGCCCGCGCCGGCGGCGACACCGTTGACAGCGCACACAACGGGCTTCTCCAGCTCGCGGATCGCGCGGATGATCGGATTGTACTGCGAGAGGACGATGGCGCCGATATCGAGCGCTCCTAACTGCTCGTTAGGCACGCTACCGAGATCCTGGCCCGCGCAGAACGCCCGGCCGGCGCCGGTAAGCAGCACCGCTCGCACATTGGAGTCCTGGCGTGCTTGCTCGAGCGAGTCCTGCAGCGCGAGCGCCATCTCCGCGTTGATCGCGTTGACGACTTCCGGACGGTTCAGCGTTACTTCGAGAACGCCGTCCGCATACTCATTCAGAATCACCGTCATCGCGCGCGATTCGACTTACAACGTAGCTGCACGAAAGTCCGCTCCGAATTCAAGCCAGCACCGTTCACATGGGGTTGCACCGCGCCGGCGTGGGTGAGAAGCGACGCGCGGTCCAGGAATGTCGAGTGTTCGCGGGAAGTGACGCGGCCGAAATCTAGTCGACATGCGTTCCTAGCGGCGCCGCTGCAGCACCTCGACAGCCGCCATGACAGCTCCCGTCTGAATCCGATCGACGACGGCCATCCCCTCGATGACCTCGCCGAACACTGTATAGTCGTGATCGAGACGGAAGTTATCGACGACGTTGACGAATATCTGAGCGTCGCCGGTATCGCGGCCGCGGGTGGAGATCCCGAGGGTGCCGCGTGTGTGCGACCTGAGCCCAAGCTCATCGCGCATGAACGGCCCATCGCCTACGTACTCGTTGGCATCGGGACTCCCCCCTTGGATAACGAAATTCGGCACTACGCGGTGGAAGGTGCGGCCGTTGTAGGCGCCGGAGCGGGCCAGACGCACGATACGTGCGACAGTGGCGGGCGTCTCGTCTGCGGTGAGCCTAACGAGAAATGACCCACTGCCGTAGGCCGGCGACAGCGTGATGCGCAGGAAAAGGCCGCGCTGGCGCGCCACATCGCCGAGCGGTTCTCCGGGCAGCGGCAACGGCGTCGCCTGCGGGCGGACCAGCTGACCCGTCCACAGCGACATGACCTCGGCGGCGCGACGCGCGATCAAAGTGTCGAAGTCCGTCACGTAGGGCCGAATCAGGTCCGCATGCTCAATGCCGCCGCGTTCCGCGATGCGCTCCAGCAGCTCGCACCGGGGATCGCGCGACGTCTCGTGGCGATGTCGCGTTAGGCGCGCAAGCGCTTGAGCGAGGCTGGGCACAGCGACGCTCGGCACGTCTTTGGCGGCTCTCGCGGCAGCCAGCACGACCTGGTAATCATCCGACGCCAGACCTCGCTGGACGCCGCGCTCCCGCAGCTCCCCGCCGAGGGCCGCGAGATGCCCGATCACCTCCTCGCGCACGTTGGCGTCCTTATCGTCCAGCAGGCGCAGAAGCAAGGCAGTGTCCCCGGTGCTGCGCGCGGCGTCGGCCAGGGCGGCGTGCACCTGCCAGACCGGATGGCCGGAAAAACGGGTGAAGTGGGCCGTGGCGCGCCGGCCGTCGCGACGCGAGAGCGCCACAAGGGCCCGTGCTGGAGCGTGCCAGCTCGATCGCGCATCCAGCGTGTCGCGCGGAAGGAGCTTAACGAGAGAATCGAGAGCGGCCGGCCCCGCCGGCCCCACTGGCTCGGTGCAGGCGGCTGCCACGGCGTCGATTGCCTCGAGACGAACGTGCGCCGCGGCGTCACTTAGGAGCCGATGAGACGCCGCGCAGGCGCCGGGCCACGGCTCGCCACCAGCTCGCGTAGCCGTGGCGGCGAGGGCGCGCACCGCATCCAGGCGGACCGGCGCGGATCGATCCGCGAGGAGACCACGCAGCAACTGCGGAGCAGCTCCGCCCAGGAGGTCGCTCGATCGCAGCGCAAGGCGGCGCACGAGCGGGTGCGGGTCCTGCGAGGCGAGGCGCACGGCCGATGAGTCGGCCGCGTTAGCGGCCTGAAGCGCAAGGAGCGCCAGCTCACGGATCCAGGCAGGCAACGCTCGCGCGTTAGGCGCGCCGCCGCTGCCAGCGCGGCCGAACCGCAGCGCCGCGTACGCGG
>JBQTJS010000161.1:0-6486 GCA_052386875.1 Gemmatimonadaceae bacterium | reverse complement strand
TGATTCCCGCCGTAATCTGATTCCTGCGCGCTGATCCACGGCAACGTTTCGAGCAACCGGATCACCGCCAGCCAATCTGTAGCACTCTTTCGAGTAACCTGATCCGCGCGCGCTGATCCACGGCAACAATCCACTCTCGGCTTCGCCTTGCCCTACCTTGTATAGCCCGGGCAGCTCAACTAAGCTCGGGCTGGTCATGCCTAGCGATTCCAGTCGCGCACCCGCCGCGTCGAGCGTGAGACTCATTGCCATAGCCGTGCTGCTCCTGACGCCGGGGAGCATTAGCGCGCAGGAGCGGATCGACGATAGAAGGCCCTTCACGGCTCTGAGCGCTTCGGCCCAGCGGCTGAAAGAGTCGGCACTGTCGCGCGCTGGAAAGTTGGTGGCAGGCAACGCTGTCGAGGTGCAGGATCCCGCCCTTCTAGAGCTGGACGAGCAGCTAGTACGTGACTCGGTCCTCTCTATCGCGCGCCGTCAAATCGGGCGGCGTTATGTGCTCGGTGGAACGACTCCGGGACGCGGCTTCGATTGCAGCGGGCTGGTGCGTTTCGTGCTCGCAGCGCTGCGACTCGGGGTCCCGCGCACTGCGGACGAGCAATCACGCATCGGCCTTGCCGTTGTGCCGGACACGGGAGAGCTGCGGCCCGGCGACCTGGTTACGTTCGGTTCCGGAAGACGCGTCAAGCATATCGGGATCTACTCGGGCGAGGGGCGCTTCATTCATGCGAGCGTAAAGGCCGGCAGGGTGATCGAGTCCTCGATCACGCGACGCACGTCGCCGCTGGTGCGCAATTGGCGTGGGGCGCGCAGGCTGCTCGCGGTGGGCGACTCAACCACAGCGTCGGAACCAGTCCTGGGCGCCAGGCGCTCTCGTTAGGCTGCGCCGGGGGCAGTTCCATCCGATGTTTGGGATGCGTTAGGCAAGCAGCAATCTGGTGTCGCGCAGGAACGCTATGAGTCAAGCGCGGCCGAGATACTGTCGTCCAGGAGCGCATCCGCCCCCCCCTTGACTATCTAAGGGACACGGCCGATCTTTCCCTTCCTCTAGATAGCCTAATGGTAGGTCGGCGTGAAAACTGAGCTCCTCCACGGCACGCTCGAGGTCATGATTCTCAAGACCTTGAGCTGGGGACGCATGCACGGCTACGGTATCGGCCGCTGGATCGAACAGCAGGGTGGCGACGCCCTGCGCATCGAGGAAGGATCGCTCTATCCAGCTCTGTATCGCCTCGAGCGCAAAGGCTGGATCGATGCAGAGTGGGGACTCTCCGAGAAGAACCGGCGCGCCAAGTACTACCGGCTCACGCCGCCGGGCCGCCGCGCCCTCAAAGAGAGCGTCTCGCTCTGGAGCGACTTCGCCCACGCCGTCGCACGTGTCCTCGGTGCAACTCAGTCGCCGTCGCGCGCCTGAACCTCTCGTGCGCGTGTTCGTCGAAAAATCAACACGATGCATTCTCCACCTGAAGTCCCCCGCTGGCGTCGCTACCGCCGCTTCTGGCGCCCGAACGTCAAAGCGGACGTCGATGATGAGTTCCAGTTCCACCTGCATGAGCGCATCGACGACCTGGTCACGCGCGGCATGGATCCCGTCAACGCGCGCGAGGAAGCGCTACGGCGCTTTGGCGACATCGAAAAAATCAAAGGCACCTGCCGAGTGTTGGCAGAGGATCAGCAGAACCGCAAGCACAGGTCCGAGATGATCGGCATAGCGCGGCAGGACGCGGTCTACGCCTTCCGCTTGATGCGTGTGAACCCCGGATTCGCGACCGCGGTCGCCCTCACACTCGCGTTAGGCATCGGCGCCACGACGGCGATCTTCAGCCTCGTGCACTCAGTGCTTCTGCGACCGTTGCCGTACGCCGACAGCGACCGGCTGGTGACCATCTACGAGCGTGTCGGCGAGGGTCGCGGCCGCGCGTCCGCAGGCCACTTCCACGACTGGACCGAACAGTCGCGGGTTCTCACCGCAACCGCAGCATGGCAGCAACGCACATTCAACCTGACCGATGGAGAGCCCGAACGGCTCTTCGGCGCGCGCGTTACGCCAGGCTTCTTTCAGGTCTTTCGAATCGCTCCGGCCGTTGGCCGTTACTTCCTTCCGGAAGAGACAGCAGGGTCGCGCGTCACGGTGCTGAGCCACGGACTGTGGCAGACGCGCTTTGGCGGCGACTCGACGATCGTCGGCAAACAGATCACACTGGATGGCGAGCGGCACACCGTCGTCGGAGTTACGCCGGCAGCATTCACCCTAACGACGCTCGAGGAACGCCTTTGGACTCCGCTCACTTTCCAGCCCGGGCAGCGCGCGAACTACGGCGCGCACACCTTCCTTGTCAGCGGTAAACTGAAGCCTGGCGTCACGATCGAGCAGGCGCAGGGTGATCTGCATCGCATCACGGAAGACATCCGCCGCCGCGAGCCGGAGAACATGCGGCAACGTGGCGTGGAGGTGGTTCCTTTCACCGAGGTGCTCGTCGGCGACTACCGCACGCAACTCTGGCTCCTCCTCGGCGCTGTCACGTTTGTGCTTCTGATCGGCTGCGCCAACGTGGCGAGTCTTTTGCTCGCGCGCGCAGCGGCACGACGCAAGGAGATCGCCATCCGCGGCGCGTTAGGCGGCGGCAGGGGACGTCTCGTGCGCCAGCTCCTCACGGAGAGTTTCCTGCTGGCGCTCATCGGCGGCGGGATGGGTCTTTTGGTAGCTCATTTCGCGCTGCGTTTCCTGGCCCGGACAGGACCGCCGTGGGTGCCGCGCCTCGGCGCCGCAGGTCTCAACCTGGACGTGCTCCTCTTCGCGCTTGCCGCGACCATCGTGTGTGGTCTCCTGTTCGGACTCGCGCCCGCGCTGCGCGCCACACGCATGGATTTGCAGAGCGAGCTCAGAATCGGCGGGCGAGGGTCCGCCGGGCTGGTGCGCGACAGCGCGCGAGCGGCGCTCATAGTTACTGAGTTTGCCGTTGCGCTCGTGCTCCTGGTGAGCGCCGGCCTGTTTCTCCGGAGCGCGCAGCGCCTGCAGCGGGTTCCGCTCGGCTTCGAGCCTAACGGCGTCACGATGCTGCGCGTGGCTCTCCCGGCAACTCGTTATGAACAGGCCGCTCAGGTGCAGAGCACGTTCACGCGCATTGTGGAGCAGGTCCGCGCCGTTCCTGGCGTGCAACGTGCCGCCGCGAGCACGCGCGTGCCGATGTGGGGGCTAAGCATCGACGTGGGCGTTAGGGTGGACGGCCGAGCGCGCGATCCTGAAAGGCCCGAGCTGGGCCACGTCCGCCTGGTCACGCCCGACTTCATAGAAACGATCGGCATACCGCTCAGGAGGGGGCGCTCCTTGCGCGAGTCGGATGTGGCTGCGGGCGCAGCATGGGTTGTGGTCGTGAACGAGGCACTCGTGCGTAACATGTTCGGCGATGAAAACCCGATCGGTCAGCGCATCGCGGGGTGGACCGACCCGACGAACCCGGAATGGCGCGAGATCGTCGGTGTGGTCGGTGATGTCCGAGCGTTCGGCCAGGAAAACGAGCTGCCTCCCGAGATCTACATGCCGCTGACACAGGCGCCGGAGGACGCGTGGAGCGCGTTCCAGCGCGCGATGACCATTGTCGCGGCCGCACGCCCTGGTGTTCTTACTGCGTCAGCGCTGCGGCAGGCTGTGAGCGGCGTCGATCCCTTGCTTCCGCTCTACGACGTGCAGTCGATGGACGCCGCGGTCGCGCAGTCGACGGCAGCGCGCCGTTTCAACACGATGCTCCTTACGCTCCTCGGGATTACCGGGCTCGCCCTGGCGGCGATCGGCATCTACGGAGTGATCGCGTTCTTCGTGACGCAGCGGACGCACGAGATCGGTGTGCGTGTCGCGTTAGGCGCGAGCCGCACGCGCGTCATCCGCATGGTGGTGCGCCAGGCGCTGACGCTCGCGCTGATCGGCATCAGCGTCGGCGCGGTTGCCGCATTCTGGGCCACCCGAGTGTTCGGAACGATGCTGTTCCAGACCGGCGTGCGCGACCCGATCGCGTACGGCGCCGCCGCGGCAACCCTGCTGCTCGTGGCGCTTGCTGCCGCATGGCTCCCGGCGCGCCGCGCATCGCGCGTCGAGCCGGTCAAGACCCTCGCTGCGGCGGGTTGACCGCCCAACGCGGCCAATCCCCCATAGGCATCAAGTGAAACACATTGCCTGACAGGCGCGTCATGGCACCCTGCTTCACGTTAACATACGTTCTCCTACGGCCGCCTCAACTGAAACTGTACTCGACGCAGTGATCCGTACGGCCCATGGTCGATATCAAGCGCGAACCGCCTAAGAAGACCCGCCGCAACGTGTTGATCGGCGCCGCGGTTGCCGCTGTTGCCCTCATTACGATCGCGCTCAGTCGCCTCGAGGCGCGGGCGCCATCAGTGTCGCGCGCCGAGCTGTGGATCGATTCCGTGCAGCGCGGAACGATGATCAGGCAAGTCCGCGCTCCCGGGACGCTGGTGCCGGAGCGCATCCGATACGTGGTGGCAGTGACATCCGGCCGTGTGGAAGCCAAGCCGCTCACCCCAGGCGCGACAGTGAAGTCTCAGACTGTGATCCTCGAGTTGAGCAATCCCGACGTGCAGCTCGAGTATCTAAACGCACAGCGCGGCGTGGTTGACGCGCAACAAGCGCTGGTCAATCTACAGACGTCGCAGGAGACGGGCGTGCTCGCCCAGCAGTCTACGATCGCGCAGGTGCGCACGCAGCGCGCTCAAGCCTTGCGTGACGCAGACGTGATGGCAGCTCTGGATAAGCGTGGTCTGTCGTCAGCCAACGAGCTAGCGCGCGCACGCGAGCTGGCAGCAGAGCTGGAATCGCGGCTCACTATCGAGGAGCAACGGTTAGGCGTTATGCGGAGCGCCGCACAGGAGCAGATCAGATTGGCCAAGACTAACCTGGATCGGCTGCGGGCTATCGAGCGGTTTCAGGCGCAGCGCGTTGCATCGATGCGTGTGAGCGCGGGGGACGATGGAGTCCTTCAGTCGCTCACCGGCGAGTTGGGCCAGTGGGTGCTCGCCGGTCAGGTATTGGCGACTGTAGCGCAGCCCGGCCGCCTCAAAGCCGTCCTGCGCGTCCCGGAAACTCAGGCCCCCGATGTCGTGCTCGGGCAGCGGGCCAGCATCGATACGCGCAACGGGGTCGTGGCGGGCCGCGTTATGCGCGTCGATCCCATAGCACAGAATGGAACCGTGACTGTGGAGGTCGCGCTCGAAGGAGCGCTGCCGCGCGGCGCGCGTTCCGATCTCAGCGTGGACGGCACCATCGAGATCGAGCGTCTGGACAACGTGCTGCACGTGGGACGCCCTGCGTACGGCCAACCGGAAAGCACCGTGGGTCTCTTCAAAGTCGACGCGGGCGGCGGAACGGCCACTCGTGTCAACGTTAGGCTCGGCAAGGGCTCGGTGAATTCCATAGTGGTAGTCAACGGGCTGATGCCCCGCGACAGCGTGATCATCAGCGACATGTCGCGCTTCGACAACGTGAACAAGATCCGCATCGATCGGTAGGCAGCCTTCCTGAACTCATCACCCCCTAACAACCGGCTCAATGGACACGCTCATTCGCATGGAAGGGATCAAGAAGATCTTCTACACAGATGAAGTCGAGACGCATGCTCTGTCCGACGTGCACCTCGAGATTGCCACGGGCGAGTACGTCGCGATCGCGGGTCCGTCGGGATGTGGAAAGACGACTCTTCTCTCCATACTCGGCTTGCTGGACACGCCGAGCGAGGGGAGCTACTCACTGGCATCGGAGGATGTATCGAACCTGTCGGCGGGAGAGCGGGCGCGTATCCGTAATCGGCAGATCGGATTCATCTTCCAGGCGTTCAATCTCATCGGCGACCTAACGGTTTATGAGAACGTCGAGCTGCCGCTGACGTATCGCGGAATGTCGTCGCAGGAGCGCAAGCAGCGCGTGGGCGAGGGGCTCGAGCGGGTGGGGATGTCGCACCGTATGAAGCACTACCCTTCGCAGCTGTCGGGCGGCCAGCAGCAGCGCGTTGCCGTGGCGCGGGCGGTGGCCGGCGACCCGGCGATCCTGCTGGCCGACGAGCCCACGGGGAACCTCGATTCGACGAACGGAGAAGCGGTCATGGAGCTGCTGCGTGAGCTGCATCGCGGCGGGTCGACGATCTGCATGGTGACGCACGACCCGCGTTATGCGGCCCACGCCGACCGGTCGATACACCTTTTCGACGGGCGCGTGGTGGACGAAACGTTCAGCGAGAGCGCCGCGGCGGTCTGATCCGCCGGCAAATGCCGTTAGGCTGAGGAGTAACGTGCCCTACGGGCCGAGGTTCGCGGTCTCGTTAGGATCGAGCGCCGGAGCCGCTGCCGGGTGAGTGTCATGGTGCGGCCGGCACAGGCGGCCGATCTCGCTGTTGTGCGCGGGCTCTTCAGCGAGTACGTCGGCGCCCCTCGCAGCGAAGCGCTCTTTCAGGCCTATCTCGCGCAGCAGCAGTTCGATCATGA
>JBQTJS010000160.1:0-2033 GCA_052386875.1 Gemmatimonadaceae bacterium | reverse complement strand
GCGGAGACTCCGCGTTAGGCAGCGCCAATTTGCAGATGGCCACGGCGCGCACGCTCGCTGTGGGCCAATCGCTGCTCCTGACAGCTCAGAACGACCTCCTCTGCAACGAGTTCGCCGTCACCGGCGGCGTCTACCTGCTGACGGCGTTCAACTACGCGGCTTCACCCGCGGACCGGCGCGACGTATCGCTGCTCGGTGCCACGGCCGGCACACCGCCGGCGGCGCAGATCGCCTTGCGCGCGGCCGACATATTCGCGGGAACGCCGGGCTTTGCAATGCCGCAGGAGATCCAGCGCCGGCTGCGCCGCCAGGAGCTGCATGTGCAAGACCTGGAGCGCCAACGCAGCTTCCTCGCCGCGCGGCGTAACCCCATCCGTGAGGCTCGCGCCCGCCGGGCACGCATGGCGCCGGATGCAGTGCGGCTCTCCCTGGCCGCCGCACCGGTGCCTAACGTGGGCGACATGCTGTCCCTGCGCATGCGCACAAACTTCACCGATTTCCGTACCTTCGAGACTGTACGCGCCCGCGTCGTCTACGTCGGACCCAAGATGATCATCCTGGAAGATTCGCTCGCACCGCTCGCCAGGACCATGGATGCCGATTACGTGCGCCTGGGCCAGGAATTCGACAGCCAGATGTACGGCTTCGTAGGCTACTTCGGCGACCCGCTGGCCGTCGACTCGCTCACCGACAACAACGGACACCTCTTCGCCGTCTTCTCGCGCCGCGTAAACGGCTACCTCAACGGCAACATACTGGGATTCGTAACGATCTGCGACTTTTTCGAGAATACGGGACCGCCGGATCAGATCTGCCCCTCCAGCAACGTCGGCGAATACTTCTACGCAATCGTTCCGGATCCTAACGCGACCAACGGATTGTCGGTCGACCTGTGGCGCCGCTTCATGCGCGGCACGCTCATCCATGAAGCCAAACACATCGCTTCCTACGCCGAGCGCCTGCTCCGCGATACCGAAGAGCTGGAAGAGAGTTGGCTCGAAGAAGCGACAGCCCAGCAGGCCAGCGAAGTCTGGGCCCGCTCCGTTTACAGCGTAGTATGGAAAGGCGACGCCGGGTGGAACGACGGGCCGCGCTGCGATTATGCCCAGATCGGCGGTGCCTGTGCGGACCCGGTCGAGGGTGTCCTCGGTCACTTCGTCTGGCTCTATCAGTACTACGATGTGCTCGGCCAGAAATCCATCCTCTCGCGCGCGCAGGAAGACGGAGCGATCTACGGAAGCTCGTGGTCGTTCGCGCGCTGGGTCACCGACGCACATGCGACAGACGAGGCGCGCTTCCTGCGCTCCCTCACGCAAGTCAAGAACGATCACGGCATAGCCAATATCGCGGGGAAGTCGGGGAGGCCGTACTTCGAGTTGTTAGGCAACTGGTCGCTCGCCACACTGGCGGACAACTACCCCGGCGCCATCCTAGCCCCCGACACTAAACTGCAGCTGCATAGCTGGAACAGCCGCGACCTGTTCCAAAACATGCACCAATTCCTGCGATTCTCCGACGGAAGAGTCGCCTTCCCCAAAGCGTTCCCCCTAACGATTCGGCAGGTGACATTCGGCACGTGGCCGCAATCCCTGCAAGAGGTCCGCTCGCTCGCCGGCGGCAGCTTCGCAGCCTGGGAGGTCACCGGAGTGCAGACAAAGCCGCAAGTGATCGCCCTGCGCGCCATCGACGGAGCCATCCCTCCGAGCGACGTCGGCCTGGCCATCGTGCGCGTGCGTTAGCGACCAGCAAGACGAAATCGCGCCCCCGACCGACATGACGCACTACTTCGGCGCGCATACCAGCGACGCCGGCGGCATCCACATGGCCGTGCGCCGCGCAGCACGCGCCGAGATGCGAGCACTGCAAGTCTTCAGCGCAATGCCGCAGTTCTATAACGAGAAACACTCCGTACGACCCGAGCGCGTGGCGCGCTTCAATGCGGCGTTAATCGAGGCGCAGATCGACCGGCGCTTCGTGATCGTCCACGCTCCCTATGTCCTCAATACGGCATCGCCCGAGCCGGAAAAACACAC
>JBQTJS010000159.1:0-4103 GCA_052386875.1 Gemmatimonadaceae bacterium | reverse complement strand
ACTCCGTCGATGCAGCAACGTATTCCGGCCGTCGTCGCTCCACATTCCACTCGCGCTGTCTCTCCTGCAGGCGGCGTGCGGAGGGGGCAGCGAGTCCGCTGGTCCGCCGCCCGATACGACGCCGAGGGTCACGGCCGTTTCAGTTACGCCCGCCACAGCCACCATAGTCGTGGGCGACCAAACGCAACTCATCGCGAATGTGACTGCGGTCAATGGCGCCTCGACGGCCGTCACTTGGTCAACATCGAGCGCCGCAATCGCCAGCGTTTCGGCGAGTGGTCAGGTCCAGGGGGTGGCCGTCGGCTCGGCAACAATCACTGCTACGTCAAGCTTCGACGCGACCAAGAGCGCGTCGGCGTCAGTCACAGTCAATCCAAGACCCGCCGTCGTCTCAGTCGCTATTACTCCTGCCGCACCAGCGGTCGTCGTCGGTCAGACACTCGCGCTAACTGCAACGGTGTCTGTAGTGGGTGGCGCATCTACCGTTGTGACGTGGAGCTCGTCGAATACCTCGATCGCGTCTATCAGTAACACCGGCGTTCTCACAGGCGTCGCGATCGGGAGCTCGAGCGTTACGGCGACTTCAGCGGCCGATCCCACCAAGTCGGCGACAGTGCCAGTAGTCGTGAGTGCGCCACCACCGGGTGTCGTCGCCGTTGTCGTGACGCCGGCCAATCCTACGGTGCTCGTAGGCGATCAACTGCAGCTCGCGGCGAACGTGACAACCGTGAGCGGCGCACCCACTACAGTCACATGGTCGACATCCAACGCAGCTGTCGCGACGGTGTCCACCACTGGCCAGGTCAGCGGAGTATCGGTGGGCACCGCGCCGATCACTGCTACTTCCACGTTCGATGCCACCAAGAGCGGTAGCGTGAGCCTAACGGTGAACCCACGACCTGCCGTTCTCTCAGTTACGATATTCAGTCCGCACGCCGCGCTCATTGCGGGGACGACGTCGCAGCTCACAGCGATGGTGTCAGTCGTAGGTGGCGCGTCTACTGCGGTCACGTGGAGTAGCAGCGCACCCAGCGTCGCCACAGTGAGCACGACCGGACTCGTTACCGCTGTGGCAGTGGGAAACGCTGCGATTGCGGCCGTATCGGTCGCCGATCCGACCAAGCAGGCCACGGCGTCCCTCCGTATCGACGCAGGACCCATCGTTAACTCGGTGACCGTACAGCCGGCAACGCTTGCTCTCGCAGTGGGCAACACGGGCCAGCTCACGGCGACAGTTGCGGTCGGCAACAACGCTTCACAACAGGTAACGTGGAGTAGCGGCGCGGCGTCAATTGCGACGGTCGATCAGACCGGAAAGGTGACTGCCGTTGCCGCCGGCACCGCGACGATCCGCGCCACCGCACAGGCCGACGCGACAAAGTTCGCCGAATCTACCGTGACCGTAACAGGGATGCCGTTCCCGAGCACTGCGCAGGTGGTGGCGGGAACTGATTCGCAATTCAACCCGAACGCGGTGGACATCGCGTTAGGCGGCGCGGTGACCTGGGTATTCCAGTCGTTGGAACACAATGTCACGTTCGCCTCGGCGCAAGGCGCTCCCGGCAACATTGGGAACACCTCGAATGCGCAGGTGAGTCGCACGTTCAACACCGCAGGAACGTTCACATACGACTGCACGCTACATGCTGGTATGACCGGCCGAGTGATGGTGCACTAAGTGCCGATCGCAGCAAAAAAGCGGCAAGCGCGCTGCTTCCTTCTATCCGCGCTGGTGCCTGTGTCGGCTGTGATTGCGAGCGGCTATTCCAATCGCTCCCAGCTAGGCCGCGGGCGAGTCCACATACCCGTGTTCGACGACCGTGTGTTGTTGGAACAGCGGAAAGGGCGTTACCACCAGGATGCGCATCTGCTTCAGTGATCGCGCTCGGCCTCGGCCCCGCGCGATTCTAGTCCCGCGCGGATGGTCCGCTACGACGGCGGCCGCGCGGTGCGCACTGGCACCCGCGCCAGCAACTGATCACGCGTTCGCACGCCCGCGACAAAGTCCACCGCCCGGCGCACCACCAAATCGCGCTCAGCCGAGCGGCGCGCCTCAACTGCCGGGCCGAAGACGATGCGCGCGACTTCCGATGTCATCAGCCGCGTCACGAACTTCGCGTTGCGCTGGAAGTCGCTGCGATTCAATTGCACCCCGCGCTGCTGCAGCACGCGCCAGAAGTCTTCGCGCATCGCGGGCGTGACCGTGAAGTCACTCGAACGGACGGCCGACGTTCGCCTAACGTCAATTGCATACGCCGTCAGCGCGTCCCGGAACGCGGGAATGGCGCTGCCGAGGAACATGGCGATCACGCTCTTGGCGATCTGCTTCGCGTTGGTCTCGCTCGTAGGAATACTGGGCGTCTTCATCAACAAAGAAGCGCCACTCGACTAACCACGGAGCCCGTTCATGACCGCCGCTGAAGGGCAGCGCGAACAAGCCGCGAACGGCGCGGCTCTAGCAGCGTTCCTCGGAGCAGGCATTGGCGCGCTCGCATTGGGACTCGTGGTGATCCTCAACGAAGCGGGAGTATTCGCCGTTGTATGGCCCTGCCGGCGGAGTATCCGGTCGCACGACATTCGCCGCAGTGATCTGGTTGCTTGCGTGGCTCGTGTTGCACAGGCGCTGGAAGGGGCGCCAGATCGAACCGCGGCGTGTGCACGCGATCATATGTTCATCCTCATCTGGTTGGGCCTTTTGCTTATCTTCCCACCGGTTTGGAAGCTCGTTTCATAAGGCGCGGCCCGAGCGTGGCAGCGTTAGGCAGCATCGCAACGTGCGGATAACACTCGACTTCGTATTCGGCACGCGCGTGGTTGGTGCATTCGGCATCGCGGTAGCGACAGGCTGCGCGCAGCCGCAGATGCCGATCGATGTCAGGGTACTGACGCCGGAGGCCGCGGCGCGGCGTTCGTGGTTGTTTACAAAGGGCGCATCATCGCTGAGCGGTAACGAACGGCGCGCACAAGGACATGGCGCTCGAGAGCTGGTCGATGGGAAAGAGCATCACCGGGACACTGATCGCGCGTCTCATCCATGAGGGGGCGTTCAAGCTGGAGGACCCGGCCCCGGTCCCGGAGTGGCGCAAGGTGCCTAACGAGCTGCGCGCGACGATCCGCATCATGGACCTGATGCGCATGAGCAGCGGCCTGCGCTTGAGCCCGCGCTTCGCCCGAAGACTCGGCCGACTACCACGATCATGACCTGATTTACTCCGGCGCGATGGACGCGTTTTAGTTCGCGATCACGCGGCCGTTGCAGTTCGAGCCGAATACGTTGGGGCGTTACCGCAACGTCGATCCGCTGACGTTAGGCTATCTCTTCCGCGAGGCCTTGCGCAAGCGCGGCGAGGAGTACCTCACGTTCCCGTGGCGGGCGTCATTCGACAAGCTCGGGATGCGGGATCAAGTGCTGAAGACTGATCCGTACGGCAACTTCCTGCTGACCGGCTACGACTATGGCACGGCGCGCAACTGGGCCGGGCACATTGTATGTGCAGGATGGTGTGTGGATGGGTGAGCGGTTGCTGCCCGAGGGGGTTCGTCAAGTTCGTGTCGACTCCGGCGCCGGGCTGGCGCCAGCCGGTGTACGGTGGCATGGTGTGGGTGAATGAGGATAGCCCGGCCCCATGCCGGGAAGCGCGTACTCATTTCGAGGGGCGGCCGGACAAGAAACGTGGATCGTACCATCGCATGACCTGGTGATCGTGCGCACGGGGCATTTCCCTGGGTCGCGCATTGGGACACAGGATCTGCGACGTGCGCAGGCGCTGCTCATGGAGCGATACCTGCCAGCCGTTGAGTCCTGCACGCTATCGAGCGCGCCGTGACAGGCGATCTGCTCGACCGCATAACGCGTACGCTTGGCAACCGCTATCGCGTCGAGCGTGAGCTTGGCGCAGGCGGGATGGCCACCGTCTACCTCGCGCACGACCGCAAACACAATCGTCAGGTCGCGATCAAGGTTTTGAATCCCGAGCTCGCCGCCGCCATCGGCGCCAAGCGCTTCCTTCGCGAGATCGAGATCGCCGCAAGTCTCAACTACCCACACATCGTGCCCCTCTTCGACTCCGGCGAAGCTGATGGGCTCGTTTTCTTCGTGATGC
>JBQTJS010000158.1:0-12761 GCA_052386875.1 Gemmatimonadaceae bacterium | reverse complement strand
GCGACCGTACCTCGCTGGAGGCCTTCGAGATCTCGACGAAGCCGGTGCTGATCACGCACTCCAACGTGCGTGCCCTCGCCGGCAACCATCCCCGCTGCAAGAGCGACGACGTGATCCGCCAGGTGGGGAAGGCGCGCAGCGTCATGGGGATCACCGGTGTGCGCAATTTCGTGAGAGCCGAGGAGCCGACCACTATCGAGCATATGCTGGATCACATAGACTACGTCGTTAGGCTAGCCGGAGCGGAGCACGTCGGTATAGGCAGCGACATCGATCTCGACGGCTACGACGACATGCCGGCCGAGCAGTACAAGCGGCTGAAAGGCTCCTATAAGTCGAGCTACGCTTTCCGCGACAAGATCGACATCGCGGGGATCGACCATCCCAAGCGCATGTACGACATCACCGAGGGGCTCATCAGGCGCAAGTACACGGACGAGCAGATACGCGGCGTGCTGGGCGGCAATTTCAAGCGCGCGTTAGGCGAGATCTGGCGCACTTGAGGTCACGCGTCGGTGACGCTCCTCTCGGCCGCGGCCATCCTCTACTTCGCCACGGGCATCAGCCGCTACCTCGGCGAGCGCGGCCTCATCGCCGTGGAGCGGCTCATGGGAATGCTGCTGATCACAGTGGCGGCGCAGATGCTCATGGACGGTTTGTCGCAGGCGTTGGCTCGTTAGGCGCGGCCACTCGTGTGACCCGCTCCAGGCGCACGTACGAGGAGAGGGCATAGCGCAGCCTCGGTGCCGTCGCGAGGGCGGCGGCGTAGCCGCTCAAGCGGCCCTCGCGCGCGCGCAGCCAGAGACCGATCTGGTGAGTCTGACGAGCCGCATCGCCGTTGGCGAATTGCGCCGCGGCGCGGCCTCCCAGCACTCCGCTCTGCAGCGTGAAGCCGCTCAGTTCGACAAACGGCTCGTCGCGCACGCTCAGGCGCGGCGTTCCGGCGTCGGGCACGGCCAGCGTCGCCACGACACTGTCGGCGTCGGTGTAGACGAAGCCGCGCCACTCGCCGACGACCTCGTGCAGCTGCGCTGAATCGACAGCGGGGAGCGGCGAGCTGCGCGGCGCCGCGCGCGCCAGACGCAGCCCGTTGGCGAAAAAGGGGATGACGCTCGCGGACAACTCGGTGGCGATCGCCTCGGTTGCCGCGGGGACGCTCTTGTTCATGAGCACCACGACTACGACGCCGTCCTCCGGGTACAGCGCGAGAAACGTCGAGACGCCGGGCATCGCACCGCTGTGGGAAACTTGCCTAACGCCTAACATCTTGCGCACCGACCAGCCCAGCCCGCGGCCGTAGCCGGGTGACTCGGCGGCCGCTTCGCGCTGCATCTCCTTGAGCGTTTCCGGCGCCAGAATGCGGCGCTGCTGCGGCACGCGTGCACCGAGATGGAACATGCCGAAGCGCACGAGGTCGTTGGCGCTGGAATACACCTCCGACGCCCCCGCGTGATCGAACGTGTAGTACGGGATCGCGCGATTGGCGCTGTCGTAGCGCTGCGCCGCCTGGAAGTTGAGGCCAGCGGGGAGCCCGACGCTCGTGCGCATCAGCGCGAGCGGAGCGAAGACTTCGCGGCGCATGAAATCGGCGTACGACAGCCGTGATGCTCTCGCAATCACATAGTCCAGAATCCCGTAGCCCAGATTGGAGTATTGATACGCCTCGCCGGGTGGATACACTGCGACGCCGTAGCGGCGGATCGTGCTGTCCATCGGCGGCCGGCGGTAGCCGCCGTCTTCGTAGAAGAACTGATAGTGCAGCGGCAGCCCGGCTGTGTGCGTGAGCAGGCGCTCCAGCGTGATCTTGGCATCCTCCCCTTCGCGCGCCGTCACGTGCACGCCGCCGAGGTAGCGGTTGACCGGATCACGCAGCCTAACGGCACCATGCTGCGCCAGGACCATGATTCCGGTCGCCGTGAACGGCTTGGAGATGGAGGCAAGCGAATACTGCGTGAGCGCAGTAGCGCGGATCTTGTACTCCACGTTGGCGTAGCCGAAGCCCTGTTCCCACAGGATGCGCTCGCCTTTGGCGACGGCCACGGCCACCGATGGGATGCGCTCGTTGCGCATCACCGAGTCGATGACGCTGCGCACGCGCTCGAAGTTGTACACACCGCGCCGCTGTGATGCGGCGACGCTCGACAGCAGGGACGCCGCAAGAACGAGGAATACAAGAGTGCGGACTCTGCGCATAGACGACCTTGTGTAAGGGGCGAGCTATGGTATCTCTCCGGCGAGTACCCTAACGAGTACAGCGACGTCCAGATTGCCGCCCGATACAACGCAGACGATCCGTTCACCGTGCGTGTTACCTGCAAGAATTGCCGCCAGCGCTGCCGCGCCGGCTCCTTCCGCGATTGTGTGCGTGTGCTGTGCGATGAGGCGTATTGCTTGCGCGATCTGGCGCACACTCACCACCTTGGAGCCGGCGAGTAAGCGCGACGCGAGCGGCCACATTTCTTGCAGTACGCTGCGCGAGCCGATCCCGTCCACGAACGTGGCAGTGTACGGTGCCGTCGTGGCTCGCCCGGCGGCGAGCGAGGCTGCGAACGGTGCGGCTGTCGCGACCTCGGCGGCATACACCTTCGCGTTAGGCACGGTCTCGCTGAGAGCGCTCGCGATGCCGCAGCTCAGTCCCCCGCCGCCGAAAGGCACCACAACCGTGTCCACGTCCGGCAGATCCTGCGCGATCTCCAGACCGATCGTGGCGTTCCCGGCTATCACCCGCGCGTCGCAAACCGGATGCACGAAGTGGCCCCGCGCACCGTTCCAGCGCCGCGTCTCGATGATATTCCACCACTCGGCGAACGGAACCCTAACGAGTGCAGCGCCCAGCCGCTCCACGGCCTCCGTCTTGGCGGCGGGAGCGTGCGCCGGTACCACCACGCGGCAGGCCACGCCGAGCTTGCGCGCACACAACGCCACTCCCTGTGCCATGTTCCCCGCGCTCGCCGTCCATACACCGGCGCGCAGCTCCGCCGGGTCGGCCTGCAGCAACGCGTTGGCCGCGCCGCGCAGCTTGAAAGAGCCGGTCGGCTGAATGTTTTCTAGCTTGAGGTAAATCTCACGCCCCGCCCCCGCCGACCCCGCTTCGCTCGGCAAACGCACGAGCGGCGTACGTACGACGTGAGGTGCGATCCGTCCCTGCGCGGCACGCACCGCGGCGAGCGGAATCTCCTGCAATGAAGCAGGCGCTTGCGCCGGAACGGCTTCAGAGCGCATGCTCGCGCATCCCGCCGATGATGACGCGCGTGCCGGCCCCTTCGGCCAGCGCGCGCTTGTAGAGGTAGGCCGCGCAGGCCACATCTTCCACGGCCAGGCCTAACGACTTGAAGAGGGTGATGTCGCCGTCGCCCCTGCGCCCCACAGCCTTCCCCGTAACCAGCTCGCCGATTTCGCCGATGATGTGAGCGTCGGTTATGGCGCCCTCGCTGCGCGGAATCAGAAAGTCGCCGGCTTCTTTCAGCGCCGACTCACGGCGATCGACGTACAGACGCGATCGCACCACTGCCGCCGTGTCCAGCTCGCGCGCGTTGGCGAGGCTCGCGCCGACGGCGTTGACGTGCGCGCCGGCGCTCAGCCACGTCCCCGAGAGCACGGGCTCGCGCGCGGCTGTTACTGTGCACACGATGTCCGCCCCTTGCACGGCGTCGCGCGCCGTCGCGCTCGGCTCGACGTCGACACCTAACGAAGCCTTCGCCAGCCGTGCGAAGCTATCGCGTCGCTCGGCGCTGCGACTCCACACACGCACACGGCGCACAGGCCGCACACTGCGCACGGCTTCCAGGTGCGTCAGTGCCTGTACGCCGGCGCCAAGCAAGGCCAGGTCGCCCGCGTCGCCGCGAGCCAGCAGCTTCGTGGCCAGACCCGACACGGCGGCCGTGCGGATCGCGGTGATCGAGCTGGCGTCGATGATGGCGCGCAGCTGGCCGTTGCTCGTCTCGAAATACAGCACGACGCCGATATGCGACTCGAACGGCGTGGCGGCATTCTCCGGAAACACAGTGATGACTTTGGCGCCTAACGCGGAGTCGAGCAGCGCCGGCATGAGGACGAACGCGTTAGGGCCGCCCGGCAGCCGCACGACGTTTCTGAGCGGCAGCAGTGCCTCGTTGTTCGACGTCGCCGCCAGCGCATCGGCCATCAGGTCGATGCACGTCTCCATTGGCAGGAGGCGGGCTACTTCACCGTGGGAGAGGATGATTGTGTGCACGGGACGGGGCCGCAGCCGGGAGGACCATTCTGGCTGCGCCGTACCCCCCTGTCCACTGCCGGCCCCTGTCCATTTGCCGGTCCTTGCCCATTGCCGGCCTCAAACGCAGCGCCCCGGTGCGGGACGACGCGGCACCGGGGCGGCGGACGCTGGCGAGGCTGGAGCCCCCCGCTCTCTACCTTTTCCAGAAGTACACTACGAGCCTATCCCCCTCCTGCAGCTCCGCGGCTACGACGTCGCCCGGCTCGGGCTCCATCGCGTGACTGTCTATCGCCTGAACGACAGCGGGCCGTTTCTTCAACTCTTCCTGCAGCGCTTTGATCGCATCCTTGCTCTTCTCGACGGACGCCTTGAGCGCCGCTTCGTCCGCCGGCGTGGTGACGAGCGTCTTGACATCCACGACCTCGATCTTGAGCACCGTCTCGGGCGTGACGGTGCCTAACTTCACTGCCGTCGGCGCCGCGCTATCGACGGCGACCACCAGTGTGGCAAAGGTGGCCGGCTTGGCGACCTCGCCCTTGGACTCTTTGCGCGTGGTGTCTTGCGCGGCTCCTGTCGACGCGCCCAGCGCGACGAGCGCCACAGCGGCCGCAAGCATCGTGAGCTTTCTCATACAACTGCCTCTCTCATGAAACGGGAGGAGCGACGCATGGCCCCGTCGCTGCGGCGCGCCTCGAGCTATTGAGGACAAAACGGAATGCCGGGGCCACTGTGCGAAGTGGCGCACTCGTGTGCGCGCATTCGCGAGCCCTCATTCTATACATAGCGCGCGGAATGTTCCTGCGATGTGCGTCACAAATCGCAGTGCAATTACTCGTTATGCATGTGCACGCTTGCGGCGACAATGTCCAGTCCGCCTTCGTAGGTGCTGAACATGTCCGCGTGCGGCAGCTTGTCTTATCACGGGCGCGACCTTCCCGTTGCGCGGTCGCGCTGAGGCTGCGCGCCTAACACGCTCAAGCATCTCTTCGGCCCTCGGCGTGAGTCCAGTCAGCTCAGCCACAGGAGACCGCCCCGCAGGGGTTGCCAGCCGCTGCGTATACGTATATTTAGCGTCGTATACGCACAACAGACTGATGAAAACGAAGCTTACAGTGACAATCGACCGTGACCTGCTGCCCAAGGCTAAGCGCTACGCCCGCGCCCACGGAGTGTCGCTGTCCCAGCTCGTTGAAGCTGGTCTGCGCGAACTTTCCGGCGAGCAGACTGAAACCACGTTTGCAGAGCGCTGGCGCGGAAAGTTCGTTGCGGCACGTAAGTCGGACGATCGCTACCGCGCGCTCGCCAAGAAATACCTGTGATAATCCTCGTGGATACGGACGTGTTGATCGACGTGGCACTCGACCGCATGCCCTACGCCAAGCCCGCAGCGCAACTTCTCGACGCCCTGGAACGCGGCCCTTCGCGCGGCTTCGTGGCCTGGCATACCGTCGCGAACTTCTACTACCTCGTATCGCCGCGGCGCGGACAGAAAGACACACGCCAATACATCGCGGAACTCACGCGCTTGTTAGACGTCGCTCCCGCAGGTACCGAACATTTGCGTGCGGCAACGCAACTGCCCATGGACGACTTCGCGGACGCCATGCAGGTCGCCGCGGCGCAAGCGTGCGCCGCGGACCTGATCGCCACGCGCAATGCCCGCGACTTCCGCCGGTCGCCGGTCGCGGCACTTCCTCCCACCGAAATACTGCCGCGCCTGGCCTAAACATCCTGCTGTGCCGCTCCTCGATTGTGCCCGTAGTCCGCTCGGACCGATAAGACACTTTCACTCTTGTCTGTCAGCGCTCCCCTGACCGACTGCACCCCAGGACCTGCACTCGAGTGCTCGGGCGCCTAACGCTGAGCGCTATTTGTACGCCGCAGCGGCGGCCATCGTATCGGTGATCTCCTGAAAACGAACTACCTTGCCGTCGCGCACAACGAATATGTGCGCGAAGTCGCTCCCCCACGTTCGGCCGGTCGACTTCACCTTCCACTCATAGCTGCCGAGCGCGACTACCTTCTCGTCGCTCGCGAAGTACTCCTTCGGCTCGAAGCGGATCACGTCCTGCTGCTGCGCCAGCGCCGCAAAGAACTCGGCGACCTGTGCGCGGCCGCGCCTCGTACCGGAGAAGGGGACGCCTTCAATTGCCGGGATGATCCACTCCACATCGTCAGAGAGCTGGCTCAATGCGCCCGGGATGTCCCCGCGCGAAAACGCTTCGTAGGCCTGCTGTGCGACAGCGGAGATGTTCTGAACAAGCATGGCGGCTCCATGTAGTGGGTTGGACGCCGCTTCTACGCTCCCTACACTCGGTCGGATTGGTAGACGCGCAATTCGCGGAAAAGCCCTCGCCAATCCAGCCGCAGCCACTGCGCGGCTTTTTCAGCAACCTGCTAAACGACGATGTTCAGCAGGCGACCGGGTACGAAGATCACCTTGCGAACGGCGCCCGCTCCGTTCACATGCTTGGCCACCGCGGGATCGGCCAGGGCGAGTTTCACGGCAGCGTCCTCGGTCACGTTAGGCAGCACCTGGATCGTCGCGCGCAACTTGCCGTTTACCTGAACGGCCAACGTCACCAGCTCCTCGCGGGCCAGCTCCGCGTCGTATTCCGGCCAGCGCGAGTCCATCACGCTCGCTGTATGACCGAGCCGCTCCCATGCCTCTTCGGCCAGATGCGGCGCAAAGGGTGCAACCAGCTGCACCAACGGCTCCACCTCGGCGCGATGCGGCGTACGCTCGGCGCGCCGCAACACGTTGATATACTCCATCATCGCCGCGATCGCCGTGTTGTAGTCGAGCGACCCGATATCGTCCGTGACCTTCTTGATGGTTTGGTGCAGCTTCCGCATAACGAGCGGATCCGGCCCGCCGACGCTCGCGATAGCGCACACGGACGCCCAGAGCCGGTCGAGAAATCGCCTAACGCCCGATATGCCGGCCTCGCGGAAGTCGCCCCCTACCTCGAACGGGCCCAGGAACATCAGGTACGTCCGAAAAGTGTCGGCTCCCCACTGCTCGAAGTACGCGTCCGGAACCACAACGTTGCCGTGCGTCTTGGACATCTTGGCGCCGTCGCGGATGATGTGCCCGTGAGCCCGGAAGCGCCTGAACGGCTCCTCGAACTCGAGATGGCCGATGTCGTGCAACGCCATCGTGATGAAGCGCGCGTACAGCAGATGCAGTACTGCGTGCTCGTTCCCGCCGATGTATGAATCGACCGGGAGCCAGCGCCTGGTCATCGCCGGGTCGAACGGCGCCTCGTCGCGTCCCACGCTCGGATAGCGCAGGAAGTACCAGGAGCTGTCCAAGAATGTATCCGATACGTCGGTCTCGCGGCGGCCGGTGCGACCGCAGCTCGGGCAGGGGACCTCGTACCAGTCCTTGTGCCGCGCCAGCGGCGATACGCCGGAATCGTCCGGCCGGAAGTTCGCGATGTCAGGCAGCCTAACGGGAAGATCGCTCTCCGGCACTGCAACAGGGCCGCAGGCATCGCAATGGATGATCGGTATCGGCGGCCCCCAGTAGCGCTGCCGTGACACGCACCAGTCGTGCAGCCGGTAGTTCACCAGCGCTTTCGCGCTCCCCTTCCGCTCCAGCCACTGCACGATCGCCCGATGGCCCTCGGCGACGCCGAGCCGATCGAACTCGCCGGAGTGCACAAGACGGCAGCCCGCCGTCTCGACCAGCGGCTCAGCGAGCGGTGTCGACGCCGCCTCGTCTGCGCGCGCGATCACCCTGACGATCGGAAGATCGAATGCTTTGGCGAACTCGAAATCGCGCGCGTCGTGGCCCGGCACCGCCATGATTGCCCCCGTGCCGTATTCCATCAACACGTAGTCGGCAACCCAGACTGGAATCGGCTTGCGCGTCGCCGGATTCATGGCGAAGCTGCCGCTGAAGACACCGGACTTTTCCTGCGCCACCTTGCGCGTCACGATGTCCCGACGCGCCGCACGCTCGCGATAAGCGGTTACAGCCTCCCACTGCGCATCGCTCGTTAGGCGATCGACCAGCGGATGCTCCGGGGCGAGCACCAGGTAGGTCGCCCCGAACACAGTGTCCGGACGTGTCGTGAAGACGCGAATCACCTCCGGCTCCACGCGAACCTCAGCGGTCACAGTGACCGTGCTCGAACCCGCCTGCTCGAAGGGATCCAACACGCGAAACGCCAGCTCGGCCCCCTCGGAGCGGCCGATCCAGTTGCGCTGCGCCGTCTTCGTCGATTCCGACCAATCGATCCAGTCCAGGTTCTTCAACAGCCGCTCGGCGTACTGCGAGATCCTGAAGAACCACTGCTCCAACGACCGCTGCTCGACCGCCGTGCCGCAACGCTCGCAGTGCCCCGCAATCACCTGCTCGTTGGCGAGCACAGTTTTGTCAGTCGGACACCAGTTGACAGCTGCCTTCTTTCGATAAACCAGGCCGTGCTTGAACAGTTGCACGAAGACCCACTGGGTCCACTTGTAGTACGCCGGATCGGTCGTCTCCACCGAGTAACGCCAGTCGACCATCAAACCGGCGCGATCGAGCTGCCGGCGGAAGTTCCGGATGTTGGCCGGAATCAGCTGCATGGGGTGCTGGTTCAGCTTCAGCGCGTAGTTCTCGCTGTGGATGCCGAAGGCGTCGTAGCCCAAAGGCTCGAGAATTGTGTGCCCCTGCAGCCGCTGGAATCGTCCGTAAATGTCGTTCCCCGTGAAGGCAAAAAGGTTGCCCACGTGCAACCCCTCCGCCGACGGGTACGGGAACATCATCAGCACATAGAAGGGATTGCCGCCATGCTCGAGATCCGTCTCGTGCGTTCCTCGCTCTTGCCACCGAGCCTGCCACTTGGCTTCGGTAGCGGCCGGATCGTACCCGGCCGGTTCACCGGCGTAGGATTGCGGCTTGGCTGCGGTCATGAAGCTTGACTCTGTAGGGGCGGGAGGGCGCGCCATCGCGGCAACGTTGCCCTCGACACACCACGAGCGCGCAGGCGTTCTCGCAAGGCAATCTAGCCATGACGAGGGGGCAGACAAGCGAACGCCGGGAGGTAAGCCGCGCACAAGTACGCTCGTCTTCGCCGGCGGGGTCGCCGGCGCGTCGGTCCTGGCACTCGGTCTCTGGATGGCGCATGCGTGGATCGCAAAGGCGTCCGCGACTGAGTTGCTCTCCGGTGCCCTCATCTTGATCGGCGCCGGCACAGTCGGTTGGGCAGTAGCCACGTCGTTATTCCTGTCGGATCGCGTAGACCGCACCAATGAGGACGTCGCTCTTGCTCTGGATAGAGTCGCCAACGGCAGTCTCGATAGCCGACTCCCCGCCACGCGCGGTTTAGGACCACAGGCGCAGCTGACGGCCGCGGCCACGGCAGCTCTCAACCGTATGCGGTCCTGGGTTGCCGCCGTTCGCGGCGCCTCGTCAGCGGTCGATGAAGGTGTCGATGTCCTGGGCCAAGCAGTTCGGAAGCTTCAGCAGGCGAACGACTCACCCGCCGCTGCTGTTGAACACATCGTGCGCGAGGCGCGCGCTCTGACGGCATGGGCCGAGGAGCACGGCGTGCTCACTCAGCGCGCTGTCACGCTTTCAGCGCACGTGGCACAATCGCACCGCGAGACGGCTGACTTTACGGAGCGTGTGCAGGAGGCAGTGCAGCAAGTCGGCAGGAGCCTAACGGATGCGGCGGCGCGAACCGGCGAATTGCGACCTATCCTCGGCCGCCAGTCCGAACACGCCGCACAAGCGACCGCCCAAGCGAGCGAGCTATCCGGCTTGCTGCGGGACGTGAACCGGAGCGCCCGGCAGTTCAAGCTCCTCTCGCTCAACGCTGCCATGGAGGCCGCCCGGGCCAGCGAGCACGGCCTGGCGGCCGGCACGCCTGAATCCATGGGCGGGGGCGGAGGCGGAGGCTCGGAATTCCGCGTTGTCGCCCTCGAAGTCCGTCGCCTGGCCATGCTACTGGCCGACACATCCGACAAGCTGCTGCGTGCTTCGGACGCGACGCTTGAGTCACTCGAGGTCGTGCGCGTGGCAACCGTGGAAGGACATGAACGCGTCACAGCCGCGAGCGAGGCTGTCTCGTTAGGCATGGCCGCTGCCGAGGCGGCCGCCAGCGTTCTGGCGGAGCGCCGCGGTGATGATGCGGCGATCCTCGAGGCCGCCGCCGAGCTTGCGATACTGACAAGCGCCATACGCGAGCGCGTCATCAATTCCGGCAAGAGCAGCACAGAGCTGGCTACAAAGGGGATTGCGTTGAGCGCAGCTCTTGCTGAGTGCGACGCCGCCGCGGCCGAACTAGCGCAGGCTGTCGGCCGCGTGCGCGCCCTTGCCGCAGATGCCGGCGAGGTCGCGTGCGCCTTCACAGGCGGGGGGTCCGCGTGATTCCCGGGGCGCTGGCACCCGGCAAGGGCGGCGGCGGACGCACGCTGGCGCGCCGGGCGCTCCTGGTACTGACCGCCGTTTGCGTAGCACTCGGCATAGTCCTGGCGCTGCTCGTTCCGCGTCTGGCCACTCGCTTCGCGGAGGAGCGTGCCGGCGCGATGCTGGGCGAGGTCGCCGCCACGGCTGCGCTGCTCGTGGATCGCACGCTGGCTGATCAGCGGGCGCAAATGCGTCTCCTCGGTTCGTCGCTGCCGGTCATCGACGCGGTACGGGCGGGAGCTGCCGACGCAGAGCGCGAACGGCTGAACGACGTGCCGGTTGCGACTTTGGAGCAGCGCTACGACGCGACCCGCTCGCTCCCGGCTCCGGACCGGTTGCGCAGGTATTTCCAGCGCGAGCTGGAGTCGTTAGGCGCCGCCGAGGTCATCATCACGGAAGCCAACGGGTTCAACGTGCTCGCCACGCCGCGCCCTTCCGATTTCGTGCAGCACGATGAGGCGTGGTGGCGTGCCGCGCACGACACCGCTGTCCGAAGCGCGGATGTCGATTTCGATGAATCGACAGGCGCCAATGTGATTGTACAGGCGGGGCCGGTTGTCGATCGCGGCAGCGGCCGCGCACGCGTGGAAGGGATTATCAAGATCGGGTTTGCCGCAGCATCGCTGCAGGCCGCATTGCAAAGCCTGACGCCGGACGGTGTCGCCATCGAGGTCGTCGATCACACCGGTCGCGTCGTGCTCGTCGGCAGCCGTCAGGCAGGGACGTCGGGGGACTCCACGAAGCGCGACGTGGCTGCGCTGGATCGCCTAACGAGCATGCGCATGGCCAAGCTCGACTGGGGTGGGCTGCGCACCTTCGCCGCCGTGCGCGCCGGCAACGGCGGCGCATGGCGCGTCGTCGCGCTCACTCCGCAGAACCTCGCGCTCGCGTCCATGCGTTCCACCTGGATCGCCATCGCGGCCGGAGCCGTACTGGCCGTCCTGCTCGTGCTGGGCGCTGCACTGATGACGCACCGTTTCTTCGACCGCCGCATCGCGCGTCCGGTCGCGGAGCTGGCCCATATCGCTGAGGCAGTGGCGGCGGGGAACTTGGCAGTCCCGTTTTCTCCCACTGCAGCCGACGACGAGATCGGACGTCTCAGTCGCGCGATGTCCCGCATGCTGGAAGACTTGCGGCAGACGACCGACGCCGTGAAAGGTGCCGCGGCCGCTACAACATCCAGCGCCAATCAGATTAATCTGGGGACGAACGGTATGGCCACGGCTACCGTTCAGATCGCACAAACCGCCTCAAGCCTGAGCAGCGAATCCGTGCGCATGCAACAGGAGATCCGATCCACCGCACAGGATGCAGTCAAGCTGCGCGATGTCGCCGCGGAACTGGCGGCCGGAGCACGCGCATCGACCGAACGTTATGCGCAGCTCAGAACGCAGGCGGACGCCAATCGTCAGCGCTTCGAGGATACAGAGAAGGCGATCGGGGCGTTGAGCGGCGACGTGGAGACCAGCGCGGCCGCAGCCCGCGCGGTCGACGCGGCTGCGGATCAGTTGGCGGAGTTCGTCGGACTCGTCACGAAGATCGCCAAGCAGTCCAAGCTCCTCGCCCTCAACGCGAGCCTCGAGGCTGTGCGCGCAGGTGAGGAGGCTCGTGGGTTTGCCACGGTGGCGCATGAGGTGCGCCGCCTCGCGCGTAGCGCGCACGAGGGCTCCGAGCGGGCCGAAGCTGTAGTCGAACAGGTCCGCGGCCTCCTGCGCGACGCGAGCGGCGCCAGTACACGTGCTGTGGAGCGGCTGGGTCAGGTCGCTACAGCGGCGCGTGTCGGTCGCAAGTCGCTGGAGGACGCCGGCGCTTCAATCGCCGAGGCGGACACCTGGGTGCAGAGCGTCGATCGCGCGGCGGCGAACACTCAGCGGTTCGTGGACGATATCTCGACGCGGCTGCAGGACCTGGCCAAGCGCACCGAGGACTACGTTGCCGCGCTGCAGGAGGTGGCGGCTTCCACGCAAGATCAGAGCGCCGGAGCCGAACAGATCGCGACAGCCGCGAATGCGTTGCTCAAGTGGTCGGCCGACTTGGCGACAGTGATCGAACGCTTCGGAGGAGAGCGGAAGGCGGCTTAGCCGTTAGGCGTTATGCGCGGCGTGGTCGCTCGGCGCGCTTGAACAGATACGCGCAGTCCTCGTGTCGCGCCCCCTTTTCGTC
>JBQTJS010000157.1:0-4964 GCA_052386875.1 Gemmatimonadaceae bacterium | reverse complement strand
CCTAACGCCGCGATGCGGAGGTCCGAGCGCTCTCTCGCCTCACGCCTGGCGCCCGGCGACCCGTCGCGCAGCAGCCGCGCTTGCGCCCGTTTCCAGACTGACACGCCGCTTTCCGGATCCGTGATCGCGCGCGCGACTTCATTCGCAAAGCGCTCGAGCGAATGCGAGCCGCCGACGCCAAGGTAGCCGCGGCCGTTGCCGTCCGTATTGATGTATACGGCGGCTTTTCTCCGCAGCTCGCTCTCGTTATGCTCCGCCCATTCGGTGGAGCCCAGCAACGCCGGCTCTTCGGCATCCCAGGCGGCGTACACGATCGTGCGCCGCGGGCGCCAGCCCTGCTTCAGCAGCTCGCCTAACGCGCGCGCTTCCTCCAGCTCCGGGGCCATCCCCGCGATCGGGTCCTCTGCGCCGTTCACCCAGCCGTCGTGATGGTTGCCGCGCACGATCCACTGGTCCGGGAACTCCGACCCGCGAAGCCGCGCAATCACATTGTAAGCCGGCACCAGATTCCAGTTGAACGTCAACTTGAGCCGCACCCGCGCCGGACCGGGACCCAGCCTGTACGTCAGCGGCAGCGCGCCGCGCCACGACTCGGGAGCTACGGGCCCGCCTAACGCAGCAAGGAGAGGCTCCGCGTCGCCGTACGAGATCGGAAGGACCGGAATCTTCATGAGCGTCGCCGCGTCGGCGCGGTCGACCCGCTGCGCGTCACGCGTGGCGCCGCGCCCTACCGTTAGGGGATCGCCGGGCGCCACAGGCATATCCAGCACGCTGCCCCGCTGCACGCCGTGGCGCGGCCGCCAGGGGCCCGCAGGATATACATCTCCCTGGTAGTAGCCGTCATCGCGCGGGTCCGAGTAGATGATGCAGCCGATCGCCCCATGCTCGGCCGCCACTTTGGGCTTGATCCCGCGCCACGAGCCGCCGTACCGGGCAATCACGATGGCGCCGCGCACCGAGATGCCGCGCTTCGCCAGCTCCTCGTAGTCAGCCGGGACGCCGTAGTTGACGTACACAAGCGGTCCGCTGACATCCCCCTCCGCCGAATACGCATTGTAGCTCGGCAGCTGCTCGGACTTCTGCCCTGTTGTCGGATCGGTCGCGATCACCGGCTCCTCGAGCTTGGCGACGAAACGTGAGGGAGCGAGCAATTCGAGCACCCGCTCCTTGGGCGTCGGGAAAAGCACGTGGTACTCGGCGAACTCGGCTTCCCAGCCCCACGCGCGGAATTGATCGCGCATCCACTCGGCGTTTGCCTTCCCCCAAGGCGACCCCACGTGATGCGGCCGCGACGCGAGCCGCTCCATCGTCGCGCGGATACGGGCGCGCTCAGGGAGAGATCGGAATTTGGTCTCCCACTCGCGCGCCGCCTCAGCGGACTCTTTCGTGAAACCGCGCGCGCCGCCGTTGGCCTGGGCGCCCAAGGAGAATGCCCCCAGCGGCAAAACGAGCGCGACGAGGGGGAGAACACGTCCGGGTCGTGACAGAATCATAAGACCGCGAGTTGTTAGTTACTTGTGTCGTGGGTAAGGCTGACCCTAAGCGCAGGACAAGTCTTTATGCAGCGAACGATCTTGCGCGGTGTACCAGAGGGCGTCCAGAGCCGGTGCGCGCGGTGCGGCGGTCCGCGCCGCTGTTGCGCAATTCCGGCACGGTCCCGATGTTGAACGAGTAAAGCTTTGGAGGCGGCGGTGTTCGCGACCCGCATAATCTTCAGAGACTTCCTGGCGTTCGCGTTCAGCGCGGCGGTCTTAGCCGCTACCGTGGCGGCGCAGGATTTACGACCCGCGACCGGCGCGATAAGCGGCAAGGTGCGCGACGCCGCCGGCCGCGCTGTGGCGGGGGCCGAGCTGACTATCCCGGGGAGCACTGTGCGCGCCGAGACGGACGAGTCTGGGGAATTCCACCTCAGGAATATTCCGGCCGGCGAGTTCAGGATTCGCGTTAGGCGGCTGGGGTTCAGGCCCGACACGTCCGTCATAACGATCCTCGCCGGAAAGAGCGTGCCTTTACTGATCGCGCTTCAGCCGCTTCCTATTATCCTCAGCCCGGTGACGATCCTCGGGAAGCATTATACGGGGCGGCTCGCGTCGTTCTACCAGCGGCGCGACAAAGGGATGGGTCACTTTTACACGCGCGACGAGATCGAGAAGCGCAATCCGGCGAACACGACTGACCTCCTGCGTACGGTCCCGGGAATTCGCCTGCAGCCTCTGGGTTTCGGCCGGCAGACGTTGCGTTTCCGCGGTGCGCGGTGTCCGCCGCTCGTGTGGATCGACGGGTCTCCGTTAGGCGCCGGCGAGTTCGATATCGACAACGTTCCCTCGCGCTCGATCGAGGCAATGGAGATCTACACCGGGATCGCCGCGTTGCCGTCGGAGTTCACTGCGGGGCCGACAACGACAACCAGCTGCGGCACGATCGTCATCTGGTCGCGTCAGGGAGAGCCGCGCACGCGCAAGCGCCCCAAGGGCGAATCGGCTGCCGGAGAGATCCGGCGCATGGTGGAGCAGCTCACGCTCTACACGGCTGAGCAGGTCGACATCCCTGCGCGAGCCGACTCGGTGCGGCGGGTCGTGCCGATTTATCCGCACGATCTTTTCCGGACGGCGACACCCGGCGAAGTGCTCGTCGAGTTCATCGTGGAGCCGGACGGTCAGGTCGACATGGACAGCTTCAACGTCGTCCTGGCTACGCACGCGGCGTTCGGCGAGGCCGTGCGGCGCGCGGTGCGTGAGACGTCGTGGATTCCGGGCTTCAAGCAGGGCCGCAGCGTGCGGCAGGTCGTGCAGCAGCCGTACAGATTCGTCCCTGATTCAAACGTTAGGCGGCGGACGTAGCGGAGACTCCGCTTACAGCCATTCCCATGGAATGGTAACCCTTGTCGACGTAAACGGTCGTTCCCGTGATGCCGCTGCCTAACGGGGAGCACAGAAACGCCGCGACATGGGCGACTTCGCTCGCGCTGAGCGCCTCGGGGAGCGCCGAGTTGGCGGCACAATACTCCACCATCCGCTCGATGATGCCTATCGCGCTCGCCGCGCGGCTGGCCAGCGGACCCGCGGAGATCGTATTCACGCGGATCCCCCACTTGCGCCCCGCCTCGAAGGCAAGCGTGCGCGTGTCGCTCTCCAGCGCGGCCTTGGCGGATGACATCCCTCCGCCATAGCCGGGGACAGCGCGCTCGCTCGCCAGATACGTCAGAGATACAACCGAGCCGCCGGGCCGCATCAGCGGGCCGATTCGGTTGAGCAAAGCGATAAGCGAGTAGGCGCTCACGCTCACGGCGGCGAGGTAGCCTGAGCGCGAGGTCTCCAACAGCGGTTTCTTCACCTCGGGTCCGTTGGCGAGCGAGTGGACCAGCACATCGACGGCCGGCGTACCAAAGTCGCTCGTTAGGCGCTCCGCCAATCCTGTCACGGAGAAATCGCCCACGTCCTTGTAACGCTTGTTGGAGCGCACGTCCTCGGGAGCGTCGGCAACAGTGTCGAATGCGGCATCCAGCGGATAGATGCGCTCGAAGGCCAGCAGCCGGCCGCTGGATAGGCGGCGCGACTCGTCCAACTTTCCGCGCTCCAGCAAGTTGTTAAAGATCGTGAGAGCCGGCGGCCACGTGCCGACGCATATACTCGCGCCCGCTTCTGCCAGGGCCTTGGCGATGGCAAAGCCGTACCCCGCGTCGTCGGCCACCCCTGCCACCAGGGCGCGCTTCCCTGTGAGATCGATGGATAACATGCGGCTGATATCGCCAGGCGGCTTCGCTACGGCAAGTGGTGGCTAGGTTGTTGCGAGCCGTCGGGGACCAGGGGACGAGGAAGTGATTGCACGCTGCTCGTTGCGGCGGGCGACTAACTGCAAGCTTATTCGACCTTGACGCACGCTTACCGCACACCGAAGCCCGCAGTACCCGCCGCCCTCTCGCCGGAGCCGGCGCCGCCGGCCGTCCGGGGGCCTTCGTTCGCCCGCGCCCTCTGGCGCATCGCTGCGGCCGACGTCTCGTCAGGCAACAACGTGAGCATCCTGCGCGACGGCGCGCGCATCTTCGACCAGATGGTCGATGCCATCGCCGCTGCGCGCGACAGCATCCTTTTCGAGATGTACATCTTCCGCCGCGACGAAGTAGGCCGACGCTTCCTCCAGGCGCTAACCGATGCGGCGCGCCGGGGGGTCCGCACGCGTGTGATAGTCGACTGGGTGGGGCGCATGGGGACGCCGCGGAGATTCTTCGATCCTCTCGTTAGGGGAGGGGCGGACCTGTGCTTCTTCAATCCTCCAGGCTTCCGCCGCTGGCTCGGCCTCATCCCTCGCGATCATCGCAAGCTGCTTGTTGTGGACGATCGAGTCGGCTTCACCGGCGGCTTCGGAATCGGGCTCGAATGGAAGAGCGGTGTGCTGACCAGACGGCGGTCGCCCTGGCGCGACACGGCCGTGCGCATCGAGGGTGAGGCAGCGCGTTACCTGGCTGACGCCTTCGACGATATGTGGGCGCGCGGCGGTGCCCGGTTCAGGCGCATAACGCGGGACCACCGGCACGTTGTGCGCGCCGCGCGCGGCGCGCATTTCGATTCCTCGATGCATCCGCCGGCGTTAGTGGGCGTGATCGAAGGACGCCCGTTACGGCTGCGGGTATCGCGCGCCTTGCAGCTCCAAGCGCTCGCCGCGCAGCAGACGATCTGGATCGCGAGCGCCTACTTCATGCCGTCGTGGAGCGAGATCGAGGCGCTCGCCGGTGCCGCCAGGGACGGAGTGGACGTGCGCCTGCTTGTCCCCAGCCGCTACGACCATCCGTGGCTGCGCCGCCTAACGACACGGTTCTACCGGCAACTGCTCCGCAACGGCGTCAAGCTGTGGGAGTGGCAGGGGGAGATGATGCATGCCAAGTCCAGCGTCATCGACTCGCGCTGGGTGCGCATCGGCTCCACTGACTTCAACCCGTTAGGCGTCGCCATCAACTACGAGCTGGA
>JBQTJS010000156.1:0-4037 GCA_052386875.1 Gemmatimonadaceae bacterium | reverse complement strand
AGCGCACCGTCGAGCAGGCCGTCCTGGTGAGCAGATTGCAGGGGGCGGGGCTCGACGCGGAGCGGGTGCGCGAACTGTCGAAGGTGAATATCCGGCTGACAACGGAGCGCATTACCGATCAGGGGCGTGGCGGTTCGGGAGCAGGCAACGTAGCGATCGCGTTCATCTCGTCGTTCGTCCTGTACACGCTCATCGTGCTGTACGGCCAGACGATCCTGCGCGGTGTGATCGACGAAAAGAACAGCCGCGTCGCCGAAGTCGTCGTAGCCAGCGTGAAGCCCGAGTCGCTGCTCGCCGGAAAAGTGTTAGGCGTGGGTTCGGTGGCGCTCACTCAGCTGACGGTCTGGGTGGTGAGCCTGGCGCTGTTCATAAGGTTCCGCGAGCCGATCCTGGCGTGGCTGGACATCCCGAACGCCCCTGTTTCGCTCCCCAACATCGGGTTCACGGCTGTCCTGACAGTGCTGCTTTTTTTTGTGCTGGGGTTCGTTCTTTACGCTGCCCTTTTCGCGGCGATCGGTGCGATGGTGTCGAGCGAACAGGACGCGCAGCAGGCCGCGACGCCCGTGATGATTCTGATCGTCATGAGCGCAGTGTTCATCCAGCCCGTGTTGCTCGACCCAACGGCGACATTCAGCAAGGTCGTCTCATGGATCCCGTTTTCGGCGCCCATCCTTATGCCGGTGCGCACGGGGATCATAGCCGTCCCCTTGTGGGAAACGCTTCTCGTTATGCTCGGACTGGTTGTCGCGTGCCTGGGCTGCCTGTGGCTGGCGGCGCGGATCTACAGGGTGGGCGTGCTGATGTACGGCAAGCGGCCCTCGCTGGCGGAGGTTGCGCGCTGGGTCAGGTACGCGCGGTGAGCACGGAGCGGCGATCGAGGCCGAGCTTGGCGGCAAGGCCCTGGTAACATCCTGTCTGCTCGTGGGGGGGTGCCTCGGCTGCCACCAGCTCCCAATAGATCTCGCGCTGGAGCAGTTCACCCAGCTCGCGGATGCCTAACGTGGCGACGCCGGTGAAGCCCTGGGCGACCACGAGCACGCGGTCCGCGCCCACTCCTACGCCCGCGCTGAACTTGAGGAGCCGGCGCGCCGTGCGGATCGACGTGTTGGTCGGCCGCGTCAGCAACAGTGTGCGATCGGAGGCGTCAAGCTCCAGGAGGAAATCGGCAGCCACGCGCCCGTCCGCCGCTTTGACCCTGTGCGTGGTCGGCAGCGGCGTCGCCATGCGGAGCCGCCTGGCTACGTGGCGCGCGCGCTCGCGATCGGAGCGGTGCGCCGTGACGAGGATCAGCAGTGCCGCTCGAAAGCCGCGACGAGGTCGCGGGCGATCGTATCCGCGGAGCGGCCTTCGATCTCGAAACGCTCCATCATGTAGGCCAGCTGTCCTTCCTTGAGCAATGCGATGGACGGTGAGGACGGCGCATAGCCTGAGAAGTAGGAGCGCGCCCGCTCGGTGGCAGGGGCATCCTGGCCGGCGAACACGGTCGTGAGGTAGTCGGGCCGTGCGGCGCTCTGTTCCAAAGCCAGTGCCACGGCCGGCCGCGCGTTGCGCGCGGCGCAGCCGCACATGGAGTTGACCACCACGAGCGTGGTCCCTTTCGCGTTAGGCAGCTTCGCGTCCACCTCCTCCGGTGTGCGCAGCTCCTCGAAGCCAATCTGCGTCAATTCCGCGCGCATCGGCGCGATGAATCGCTCGTCATACATCATCGTGCGGCATCCTCCGTGCTCCGCTCACGCGAAGCGTGCTCAATTCAATAACCTTCTTCCTCGCGCTCGTCACGCGCCAGCGCCAACAGAGCGCTCTGCGGGACGACGAGGTATCGCTCGGCCTCGAACGTGATCTCCACGGCCGCCTTGCGGAAAAAGAGCGCGTAATCGCCGGGCCGTGCCTGCATCGGGACAAAGCGCGTCTCTCGCGCACCCGTCGTGCGCCAAGGCTCCTCGGAGTTATCGCCAAAGTCAGGGAGCGGAAGCCCCGGTCCGGTCGTGATGATGTAGCCCCCCTGCACGGCCTGGTTATCAACTGCCGTGGGAGGGAGGTACAGACCGACCTTGCTGCGCTCCTCCCCCTCTTCCAGGCGGATGAGCACTCGGTCGCCAACTACCAGGAGCCTCTTCTTGTCGCTTTCGTGTGGCATGTGCAGTGGTAGAGAACTGAAATATACAAAGCTGCGAGCTGCTAAGGCGTAGGCGAAGGGGAGGGGGGGGCGTGGCGGAGGCGCGCTTAACGGATCAGGTGCAGCTGCGATTGCCGCTGCAGCGCCCACCGCGGCTTCCCGTCGGCGCCGATGAAGAAATCCTCCTCCTGCGCCATGCGGACGCTGTGACCCTCCCATTCGGGGACCGGCGTGGTCACTTGCAGCTCGGACGAGTACCACATGTTAGGCAGGATCTTGGTGTCGCCGCGGCCGGGGACGCCTTCTTGATAGTCCCACAGGCCGATGAGCGGACCGGCACCGTGGCCGTGCATGCCGACAGGGTGCGAGTACATCGTACCGTTCAAACCTGCGGCTCGCATTCTCGTTAGGGTCGAGCGCAGCACCTCGTTCCCCGAGCGCCCGGGCTGCACCTCCTCGAACAGGATGTCCTGCAAGCGGTTCGCGTTGGCGAGTGCTTGTTTTATCCCGCGCGGGGCGTCGCTCTCGCCGGCGCGCAATACGTAGCCATTGTGCTGTGTATCGGTGTTGAGCCGCAGCGCCGTGATTCCGACGTCGCACCAAAGGACATCGCCGTGCATGATGACGGGGTTGTCGCCTAACTGCTCCGCCGTAGCTCCCCGGCGCTGGATCGAGACGGACGGTTGGAACCAGGTCGCGAGGCCCAGGTCGTTGACCTGCTGGCGCCACCACCAGACAAGGTCTTGCGTGCGAGTGACACCCGGAGTGATCACCTCGCGCGAGAACATCCGGGCGATCAAGCTGTGCACCAGCGCCGTCATGCGCCGGAACGTCTCCTCCTCGGCCGGCAGCCGTGTGGCGATGAGCTCGAGGGCCAGCTCTTCGGCACGCCTGAAGCGGGCCGTCCAGGCGCTGCCTAACGCGGCCGTCATCCCCTCGTGCTCCCCCGCCGAAAGGCCGTCGGCGAAAGCGTGTGTGCGCGAGATGTTGAGCGCGATTGTGCGCGGGTTGCGCTGCTCGACAACCTGCCTGAGGAGCTGCCACTGGGCGTCACCCCACAGCTCGGCCTGACGCCCGCCGGCGGGGTTCTCCACACGCCGCTCCGTGCGGTAATCGCGGTAGAGCCCGCCCTGGGAGGAGCCGCCTAACGCCAAACGCTCGACGCAGCCCTGGGGAGTCGGCTCCTGGCCGTGCCTGCAGCGATCGAAGAAAACGTAGATAGTCCGCCGCCGCGCGAAGAAGGTCGTCGGCGACACCAGTGACGAGAAGACTGGATCCTCGTTGTACTCGCGCATGGGGATGACCCACATGTCCACGTCGTGCTTGCGCATGAGCGCGGGGAGCAGCGAATCGAGGCGCTGCTTGAGCCAGTCTTGCTGCAGGCGTGCTTGCTCGCGCAGCGTACCGAGAGGCCGCTCCGGAGTCTGCTGCGCGCCCGCAGCCGCTGCGAGCAAGAGCACGCCGGCCGCGGCGGCGGTGGTGGCGGCGGCGGCGGCGGCTGTGCGAAATGCGGGTGCGTACACAGGGACCTCATGCCATGGGAAAGATCGCCGGGCGCGGCGGCGCCGGGCGCATGCTCAGGGTGATTGCGACGGCGCCGGCGTGTCCTCGGTGACCGGAGTGCCGCTCTGCTCCAGCCAGCGCCTAACGAGCCTGACTATACCGCCGAGTATGAGGGCAAAGGTGGAGACTGCAACCGTGCGCCAGACGAGCAGTCCGCCGGCGACAGTGAACCAGTCACCCCATGTCGCGCGCCCGGTTCCGATAGGCTCGCGCCCCAGCGCGACCAATACAGCGCTCGTTAGGATTTCAGCCAGCGCTTCGATGGCGCCGAACGCCGGCGCCCGCCACACCCACTGGCGCAGGGTATAGTTCCCCAGGTGCAGCGTTGCGGCGCCGAGCAGTAGTATCATGCTCAGGG
>JBQTJS010000155.1:0-9945 GCA_052386875.1 Gemmatimonadaceae bacterium | reverse complement strand
GGAGTAGAGCATCACACTGCGCACGGGCCCGTCGCAGGAAATGGCCAGGTCGGGGAGCAGGAGGTAGCGGCGCGAATCGCGGGCGTACTCGACCGCCGAGACGACGCTTACATCGAGTGCCCCCTGGGCCATCAGGTTATTGAGCTCGGTCGGGACGCCGTCGACGAGATCGGCGCTCAGCCTAACGATTCCGCGGTCGATTGCACCGTAGACTGGATAGCAATTGACGTACGGTATGCGCCCCACTCGCAGTGTCACGTCGCCCTAAGCCGCTGTGATCTTGGCGCCCGCTGCTGCGTGCGCGGCGGGGGTATCGAAGACTCGCAGGATATTGTAGAACGAGTCCCGTTCGGCCGGTGTCTTGCGGGCGCCGCGGATGAGCTGGAGCAATTGGTCGAGCGAAAGCGCCTGCGGGGTTTGCGCGCCGACGGCGTGATAGATTTTCTCGCGCACTACAGTCCCCTCGATATCATTGACGCCGAAGTGCAGCGCGGTTTGCGTGAGAAACGGCGACACCATGATCCAGTGCGACTTGATATGGTCGAAGTTGTCCAGGTACGCGCGAGCGACCGCCAGATTGCGCAGGTCGTCGAAGCCGGTTGTCGCTGTTCCTGCGCGGCCGAGCGCCTTGCCTAACGCGTTATCGTCGGGGTGGTAGGCCAGCGGAATGAATGCCAGGAAGCCGGCAGTTTCGTCCTGCAGGTCCCGCAGCATGCGCAAGTGCGCCACGCGGTCGGCGAACGATTCCACGTGCCCGTACAGCATTGTGCAGTTAGTCCGGATACCCAGTTCGTGCGCCGTGCGGTGCACGCCGATGTAGTCGGCTCCTCCCAGCTTCTTATCCGCGATCTGTTCGCGGACTGCCAGGCTGAACGTTTCGGCGCCGCCCCCCGGCATCGTGTCCAGGCCGGCTTCCCTGAGCGTGAGCAGCACGTCGCGCCAGGGCATCTTCTCGATGCGCGCGAGGTGTGCAATCTCGACGGCGGTGAGCGCCTTGATATGCACGTGGGGGAACTCGCGCTTGAGCGCACGGAGCATCGTCGTGTAGTACTCGAGCCCAGCGTGCATGTCGAGTCCGCCGACGATATGGAACTCCTTCGTTAGGCCATCGCGCGCCTGCTGCGCCTCGGCCAGCACCTGCTCCAGGGAGTACCTGTAGGCGCCGTCCTCTTTGGGGAGCCGCGCGTAGCCGCAGAAAGCGCACGTCTTGCGCAGGATGCAGATATTGGTCGGGTTGATGTGCTGGTTGGCTGCGAACGTCACTACGTCGCCATGCCGCGCCCGATTGAGCGAATCTGCGATGGCGCCCACGCCTAACAAGTCGGGCGACTCGTACATGGCGAGCGCAGCGGCGTCGTCCAGCCGCTCGCCGGCGGCCAGACTATCGGCGATCGCGTGCAACTTGGGGTCGCGCAGTCGCTCGCGCGTGAAGTCAACCGCGCTCGGCATCGCCGCGTTACTCCTCGTAACGCTTGACCGCGAGCGTCACGTTATGACCGCCGAAGCCGGAGCTGTTACTGATCGCGACACGGACATCCCGCCGCGCTGCCACGTTCGGCGTGAAGTCGAGTGCGCACTGCGGGTCCGGCGTGACGTAATTGATCGTCGGCGGAATGACTCCTTCGCGCACTACGAGCGTACAGATGATCAGCTCCACGGCTCCTGCGGCACCGAGCATGTGGCCGGTCATGGACTTCGTGGAACTGACGCTTAGCGATTGCGCCCGCTCCCCGAACACGGCGGCGATGGCCTTGCTCTCGTTGACGTCATTGTGCGGCGTCGAGGTGCCGTGCGCATTGATGTACTGAACGTCAGCCGGCGTGAACTGCGCGTCGCGCAGGGCACGCCGCATGGCACGCTGGAGCCCTTCGTGGTCGGGCGGGGGCGCCGTTAGGTGGAAGGCATCGCCCGTAGCCCCGTAGCCGGCCATCTCTCCGTAGATCTTGGCGCCGCGCCGTTTCGCGTGCTGCAGCTCTTCGAGCACTACCATGCCTGCACCCTCACCCATCACGAATCCGTCGCGCTCCTTCTCGAACGGGCGCGAGGCCGCTTTGGGATCGTCATTCCTCTCGGAAAGGGCCTTCATATTCGCGAAGCCGCCGATGGCCATGGGCGTGACGGTTGCCTCAGTGCCCCCCGCTAGCACGATATCGGCGTCACCATACTGGATTGTGCGATAGGCGTCGCCTAACGCGTGCGCGCTGGTGGAGCAAGCCGAGACCGTGGCATAGTTGGGCCCCTTAAGCCCGAAGCGCATCGACACGATGCCGGCGGCGATGTTCGAGATGAACATGGGGATGAAGAAAGGAGAGATCTTGCTCTCCCCCATCTCACGATAGACATCGTGCTGCTTCTCGAAAATCTTCAGGCCGCCGATACCGCTCCCGAGGATCACGCCGGCGTTCTCGGGATCGTAGTTGCCGCCCGAGACGAGGCACGCGTCGTTCATCGCCTCATGAGAGGCGGCGATCGCGTACTGCGTGAAGGCGTCGGAGCGTTTGGCCTCCTTGCGATCCATGTACTTGAGCGGATCAAAGCCTTTGACCTCGCAGGCGAAGCGCACCGGGAAGTCAGTCGCGTCGAACTGGGTGATGAGCCCGGCCCCCGATTCGCCGCTGACCAGTGCGCGCCATGTACTCGCCACGTCGTTGCCGACCGGCGAGATCAGGCCGAGCCCGGTCACCACCACCCTACGCTTCATTACGCGGGGACTTTCTCGTTCAGGTACTTCATGGCGTCGCCGACAGTGCGCAGCTTCTCCGCATCCTCGTCCGGAATATCGATGTTGAACTCCTTCTCGAATTCCATGACGAGCTCGACGATGTCGAGGCTGTCGGCGCCGAGATCCTCGATGAAGCTCGCGTTATCCGTGAGCTTTTCGCGTTCGACACCCAATTCCTTTTCAATGATGTCTTTGACTTTATCGGCGTTGTCGGACATGGAAACCTAGGGGTTGAGGGTTAGAGGTCGCAGTCAAGAAAGATAAGTCCGAGCGGCAGCCACTTACATGACCATGCCGCCATCGACGACGATGACCTGACCTGTTATGTAGGCAGCGAGGTCCGAGGCGAGAAAGGCCACGACGCCGGCGACGTCACGCGGCTCGCCCAACCGCTCGAGTGGAATGAGGCTGGTGAGCGTCTGGCGGGCTTCGGCGCTCAGCGCAGCGGTCATATCAGTCTCGATGAAACCAGGGGCGACGACATTTACGAGGACGTTGCGCGCGGCCAGCTCCTTGGCGACTGCCTTGGAGAGTCCGATAAGTCCGGCTTTGGATGCTGCGTAATTGGCTTGCCCCTTGTTTCCCGTTAGGCCAACGACACTCGCGATATTCACGATGCGCCCGAAGCGCCGCTTGATCATGCCGCGCGACGCGGCGCGCATGATGGCAAACGCGCCGCGCAGGTTCGTATCGAGCACAGAATCCCAGTCCTCGTCCTTGATGCGCAGCAGCAGATTGTCGCGTGTCAATCCGGCGTTGTTCACGACGATATCGACGCCGCCGAACGCTGCCTCGACGTCGCTCACGAGTTGCGCGCAGGCTGCCGTATCGCCCACATCGCAGGCGAACCCCATCGCCTGCTGGCCGATCTCGCCGGCCGCGGCAGCGGCGCGCTCTCTCTCGCGGCCGACCACGGCCACGCGCGCACCGCAGGCAGCGAGTGTGGCGGCGATCGCGCGGCCGATCCCGCGTGTGCTGCCGGTCACGATGGCGTGGCGCCCGGTGAGATCGATGCGCATCAGGACAGGGCCGCGTGCAACTGCCGGATCTCCGTAAGCGTGCCGCACGACACAGCGCGCGCGTTAGGCGCGATCTTTCGGACGAGCCCCGTCAATACGCTTCCGGGGCCCATCTCCACATACAGCGCCGACGGAAAATCGACGGCGAGGCGCCGTACCAGCTCGGTCCAGCGCACCGGCGCGGTGAGTTGCTCCACGAGCAGTTCCCGTGCGACGGCCGGAAGGCGTACAGGGTCCGTAGACACGTTGGCGTAGACGGGGAAGACGGGGGCGCCGAGCGCTGTGCTCGTTAGGGCCCCCAGCAGTCCGGCGCGTGCCGGTGCCATGAGCGGAGAATGGAAGGCCCCGCTCACATTCAATCTGACGGCGCGCTTCGCGCCGGCCGCTCGGCACATATCCATCGCCTTTTCCACGCCGCTCACTTCCCCGGAAATCACGACCTGTCCCGGTGCATTGAAGTTGGCGGGGACGACCAGACCCCCTTCGCCGTCCATGGATGCGCGCTCACAGATTGCCGCTATGGGCTCGGACAGTTCGCCGAGGATGGCGGCCATCGTTCCGGGACGCTCCTCCCCGGCGCTGTGCATCAGCTCGCCGCGCAAGCGCACCAGACGCGCGGCAGCGGCCAGCGTGAGCGTGCCCGCAGCTGCGTGCGCCGTGAACTCACCTAACGAATGTCCGGCCGCGGCGCGGACGCGCGGCGCGAGCCAAGAGCGAGTCATCTGCCAGACCGCCATGCCGTGCGCCAGCAGCGCCGGCTGCGCGTTGTGAGTCAGAGTGAGCATATCAGCAGGGCCGTCGAAACAGAGGCGCGAGAGCGGCTCGCCTAACGTCGCGTCCACGGTCGCGAACACTTCGCGCGCGGCAAGGTCAGCGTTTACCAGATCCCTGGCCATGCCGGGCTTCTGCGATCCTTGGCCGGGAAAGAGGAGCACCACGTCGGGCACTAGAATCGCACTACCATTGACGCCCACGTGAAACCGGCGCCGAACGCGACCATCAGCACGGTCGCTCCATCGCCAATGTGCCCGCCGGCAAGCGCCTCGTCCAGCGCGATCGGGATCGATGCCGACGAGGTGTTCCCATAGCGATCCACGTTTACAAAGACCTTATCCATGGGGACATTGGCATGTTTGGCCGTCGCTTCGATGATGCGCACGTTGGCCTGGTGCGGGATCAAGAGATCGATCTCGGCGCCTGTGAGCTTGGCTCCGTCCAGCGCCCTGTCGGCCGCCTCGGACATCGAACGCACCGCGTGCTTGAAGACCTCGCGGCCTTCCATCTTGATGTACTGGGAACGATCGCTCAGCACCTTCTCGTCGAACGGATAGGTGGCGCCGCCGCCAGGCCGATAAAGCAGCTGCGCCAGCGTTCCATCGCTACGGAAGTAGGTGGACAGTATCCCCTTGTGGTGCTTCGATCGCTTTAGCACCGCGGCGCCGGAGCCGTCGCCGAAGAGCACGGCTGTCGAGCGATCGGTCCAATCGGTTATGGCCGACAACTTTTCGGTGCCCACGACCAGCGCTGTCTCGGCAGTGCCGCTCATCATGAGACTTTCGGCGATGATAAGGCCGTAGAGCCAGCTGGAGCATGCCGCGGCAACGTCGAAGGCGGCGGCGCGGGTGGCACCTAGCTCGGCTTGGAGGTCGACTGCGGTGGCCGGGAGCAAGCGGTCGGGGGAGGCGGTGCCGAGGACGATGATATCGAGCTCGCCGGCATGGACGCCGGCGCGCTCCATGGCGGTGCGCGCCGCGATGGCAGACATGGAGCAGTTCGTCTCGTTAGGTCCCGCGATGTGGCGTTCCCGGATCCCGGTGCGCTGCACGATCCACTCGTCGTTCGTATCGAGTCCCATCTTGGCGAACTCGTTGTTGCGGATGACGCGGCGCGGCGCATGCGCTCCGATGCCGGCGAAGTAGGCGACGGGGCGTTTCACGTGCCGGCTCCTTGCGGCGCGCGCTCCCCGGGCACCAAACGCCGCGCGATATGTTCGTTCATCCCCGACTCCACGGCGCGGATCGCGACGCCGATCGCGTTCTTGATGGCGCGCGGCGACGACTTGCCGTGCGAGATGATGCTCACGCCGCGCACGCCGAGGAGCGGTGCCCCCCCGTGCTCCGAGTAGTCGAGCTGCTTGAACGCAGCGCGCAGCGCCTGCTCGTCGACGCCGAGCTTTTGCCTAACGGCGGCGAGGATCATCGGTGCTACGGCTTCGTAGAACTTGAGCACGACGTTGCCGACGAAGCCGTCGCAGACTACGACGTCGAAGGGCCCGCGATCACTCGCCCCGGCCGGGAGATCGCGCCCCTCGATGTTTCCCTGAAAGTTGAGTCCGGAATCGCGCAAGAGCTGGTGCGCTTCTTTGACTACTGCGTTCCCTTTCTCCGGCTCTTCGCCGATGGAAAGGAGCCCGATCACGGGATCCTTCCTTCCGAGGAGGTCTTCGGCGTAAACCGCGCCTAACCTGGCGAACTGCAGCAGCTCTTCGGCCGAGCAATCGACGTTGGCGCCGGAGTCGAGAACGACGACGGGCTCGCGCGCTGTGGGAAAGAAAGTGCTGATCGCCGGTCGAGTTAGGCCCGGGTGCAGCCGCAGAATGAAAGTGGAGAGGGCCATCTGCGCCCCGGTGTTACCCGCGGAGACGAAGGCGTCGGATTTCTGCGCGACTTGCAGCTTGAGCCCGACTGCCATGGAGCTGTCGGGTTTGCCGCGCAGCGCCGCCGTGGGCTTTTCAGTCATCTCGATCACGTCTGCGGCGGGTACGACCTCGAGACGAGCGGCGCGATCTCTGGTGTGCGCGAACTCGCCGCCTAACGAGGTGTCCAGACAGGCGCGGATTACTTCGGGCTGCCCGACGAGCTGGATGGTGTGCTCATGGGCGGCATCCGAGATGGCGAGTAACGCTCCCGCTATCGGCGCCTCGGGGGCGAAGTCACCACCCATGACGTCCAGCGCGATACGCGCCAAATCAGGCTTCCCGGGCTTCCACTCGCTGCTTGCCGCCGTAGTAGCCGCATTCGGCGCAGGCGCGGTGCGGCCTTTTCATAGCACCGCAGCGCGGACAAGCTTGCACGGCCGTGATGGGTGCGGCCTTGTGCGTGAAGCGCGTGCGCTTCTTGCGCTTCGAGGTTCGTCGTTTCGGTACTGCCATCGGAGTCGTTAGGTAAAGAGTTAGATCAGCTATCCTGCCCCAGCGGTCGCAGAGCGCTCCAGGGCGCATCCGCCTGCGGCCCGCAACCGCATGGCCCCGCGTTGAGGTCGGCCCCGCAGCGCGGACACAGTCCCTTGCAATCTTCCCGGCACAGCGCGAAGGGCGGTACGGCTAGCAACCATTGCTCGCGGATCGCCGGTCGCAAATCGAGCGTGTTTGCCCTCGCAGGGATGGCGTAGACATCCGGTTCGGCTGCCTCAGTAACCCCTGCTTCGGCGAACAACAAGTGCAAGTCTTCCTCAACGTCGAGCGTGACCTCCCTTAGGCAGCGGCGGCACTGTGCGACGACGCCACCGGCCATGCGACCACTGAAATAGAAGCGGCCGGATCCGGCGGTCGAGAGGCGACCGGTGACATCGACCGCGTCAACGGGCCGGGTGTCGTCCTCGGTCCAGATTGGGTCGCGAGCCGCCAGGCGGCCCGCCACCTGCACCGCCTTCGCCTCGAGAGCGCGGAGGTCGAAGGACAGCATGGAGCCCGAATCTAGCGGCCCCCAGGGAGGGGGTCAACTCAGCGTGGGAAGCCGAGTTACGCGCTCAGGGCCCCGGCCCCGGCGAAGAAGAACTGTCCCTCGCGTTCCGCGTTCTCGTCGGAGTCGGACGCGTGGATGGCATTCCGCTCTTTGGATTCCGCGTACAGCTTGCGGACCGTCCCCGGCGCTGCTTCGGCGGGATCGGTCGCGCCGATCACGCGGCGCAACTCGGCCACGGCGTCGCTGCGCTGGAGCAGCATGGGCATACAGGGGCCGGACGTCATGAATGTGACGAGGGGGCGGAAGAACGGGCGCTCGCGGTGCACGGCATAGAAGGCCTCGGCTTGGGCGCTCGTTAGGCGAACGACGCGCGCGGCGCGGATGCCGAATCCGGCCTCTTCCAGATGCGCGATGATCTTCCCTGTTTTTCCGGCCGCGAAGGCGTCCGGCTTGACAATCGCTAACGTCTGGTCAGAAGGCATGCAGAGCGAGGGTGATGGATTGGGCGACAAGCTAACAGGCGCGCGCGCCTAACGCATGCACGACGGCCTAACCTCTATCCAGCCGTTCTTTGACGAGCTTGACGAAATCTATGGGCCGTCGCGCGATGCCAATGCCCGCTTCTTGGAAAGCCGCCAGCTTTTCTGCAGCCGTGCCTGACGAGCCGGAGATGATCGCCCCGGCGTGACCCATGCGCCGGCCAGGTGGTGCCGTCTGTCCCGCGATGAATCCAACAACCGGTTTGCTCATGTGCTCGCGGACGAAGCGTGCGGCCTCCTGTTCGTCCGTGCCGCCGATCTCTCCCATCAGGCATACGACCCTGGTCGCGGGGTCTCCCTCGAAGGCCTGCAGACAATCGAGGAAGTTGGTGCCGTTGATCGGATCGCCGCCGATGCCGACGCAGGTCGTCTGTCCGATGCCGGCCCGCGTGAGCTGATAGACTATCTCGTACGTGAGCGTCCCGGACCGGCTGACCACGCCGACGGGTCCCGGCGCGCAGATGCGGCCCGGGATGATGCCGACCTTCGACTCGCCCGGCGTGATGAGCCCGGGACAGTTGGGACCCACGAGTCGCGCGCCGCGCTCCAGCACGAAGGGATATACCTTCGTCATATCCAGCACGGGGAGGCCCTCGGTGATTGCGACGATGAGCCTAACGCCGGCTTCTGCCGCCTCCATGATGGCGTCCGCCGCGAACATCGGCGGCACGTAGATCACGGACGTGTTTGCCCCGGTCGCCGCGACCGCCTCCACCACACTGTTGAACACCGGCACGCTTCCCTCGAAGCGCTGCCCCCCCTTTCCCGGCGTGACTCCGGCCACTACGCGAGTGCCGTACTCCAGCATCTGCTTGGTGTGGAAGGAACCGTCGCGCCCCGTGATCCCTTGCACGACGAGCGATGTGCTCCGGTCGATGAGGATACTCACGCCGCTTTGCCTCCCCCTGCCCCTTTGCGGCCAGTCGCCAACTGCACTGCGCGCTGCACAGCTTCGTCCATGTCACTGGAGGCAGAGAAGCCGTGGTCCGTGAGGATGCGGAGCGCGATATCCTCGTTTGTGCCTGTTAGGCGGATGACGATGGGGACTTTAAGCGGATTGTCATTCGTCGCTGCCACGATCCCTTGCGCCACATCGTCAGTGCGCGTGATCCCGCCGAAGATGTTGAACAGGATGGCCTTGACGTTCGGATCGGCGGTGATGATGCGCAGGGCGCTGATCACCTTCTCGGGACTCGAGGAGCCGCCGATGTCGAGGAAGTTGGCCGGTTCGCCTCCGTAGTACTTCACAAGATCCATGGTGGCCATCGCCAGACCTGCGCCATTGACGCAGCAGCCCACGTTGCCGTCCAACTTGATGAACGTGAGGTTTGCGTTGCGCGCCTGTACCTCGCTCGGCGCTTCGGAGGTTTCGTCGCGCAATGCCGCTATGGCGGGACGCCGCTCCAGCTCGTTGTCGTCGATCGCCATCTTGGCGTCGAGGGCGATCACGTCGCCGTTAGGCGTCACCACGAGCGGATTGATCTCCGCCAGCGAACAGCCGCCCTGGATGAATGCTATATACAGCTGCTGCATGATGCGCGCGGCAGCGCGCGCTTTAGCGAGGTCCTCGTAAAGAAAAAAGCCGAGCCGCATCGCCTGGAACGGCATCAATCCATAACGCGTGTCCACAGGCATCTTGAGGATCTTCTCAGGCGTCGCCGCGGCCACTTCTTCGATATCTATGCCGCCGGCCGGACTCACCATGAAGACAGGCTTCTTGCTTGCGCGATCGAGAATGACACCGACATAAGCCTCGCTCGCGATATCAACGGCGTCGGTCACGAGGACCTTGTGAACCTTGAGCCCCTTTATCTCCATGCCGAGGATCGCCGCCGCTCGCTCGCGCGCCTCGGCGGGTGTCTTGGCGAGCTTCACTCCCCCCGCCTTGCCACGCCCGCCGGCGTGCACCTGCGCCTTGACGACGACCGGCCGTGCGATCTTGTGCGCGATCTTCTCCGCCTCGTCAGGCGTGCGCGCGACCT